>JAGQSO010000050.1 GCA_020439505.1 Acidimicrobiales bacterium | reverse complement strand
GGTTCGTCTACGTGGCGTTCATCGTCGATGTCTACGCGCAGCGGATTGTTGCTTGGAACGCTGCGACGACCAAAGAGACCGATCTGGTCATGGACCCGCTGCGCATGGCCATCTGGCAACGAGCCCGAGAAGGCCACCCGATCACCCACGGTGAGCTCATCGGCCACGCCGATGCCGGGTCGCAATACACTCAAGCCAGCGGGATCACCATCTACTTCTGCGACCCCCACAAACCCTGGCAACGACCCACCAACGAGAACACCAACGGCCTCATCCGCCGCTGGCTTCGCAAAGGCACTGACCTCTCCACCTACACCCAAACCGACCTCGACCGCATCGCCCACCGCATCAACACCATCCCCCGACGCTCACTCGGCTGGAACACCGCCGCAGACCGCTACCATGCAGCTGTCGCTATGACCGGTTGAACTCGCCTACCCCTCAGTACACCATCTCCACGCTGCATCTGGTAGTCACCCGACTTGTCCATTGCTCGTCGAGCTGAAAACAAGCGAGGTTGGAATGCGCATCTCGACATTACTACTCGCAGTAGCGGCGGTCGCGGTACTAGTCCTGCTTGTGGCGCCAGTCCGCAACGAGGCCGGTTACGGGTGTGGCGACATACCTGCTGCGATCCTACTCTCGCCGGGATACAGCGACGGCGATATCCCCAAAGACTCAAACGGACGTAGCGACACCTGTGCAGTGGCCGCTAAGAGACGTGGGTTGATGGCAATCGTTGTAGGCGCAAGCGGGGCCATTATCGCTACCTACATGGTCAAGAAGCGTAGAAGTAGCGAAGCTACTTCTACTTAAGGAGTCTTGCCGGGTGAGGCTTGAACCGTCGTGTGGCAGTATAGGGGTTGCCGGTATTGAGTCTTCCAGGAGGAAGAACTATGGCAGCAGAATCTACTCGTGTTGAGGTGACCCGGACCCGCCGCCGGTTCAGTGTCGAGGACAAACGTCGGATCGTCGCGGACTATCGGGCAGCTTCGAACTCAACGGAGCGTGGCGGTGTGCTGCGTCGTGAGCAGATCTATCAGTCTCATGTGTCGAAGTCGGGCCGTCAGATCGACGACGGCACCCTCGGGACCAAACGTCCAGGCCCGCCCGCGACGGGCAAGGATCCCGCGAAGGTCCGGGTACGAGCGCTCGAAGCACAGTTGGCCGCGGCGAAGCAGAAGATCTCGGGCGCTCCTGACCCTTGTGTGGGTGGGTTGAGGGCCCGGGTCGGCTGAGAGCGTTGTGGGTACACGGGTTCGGGACAGGCGGACGGGGTGCGTGACGTGCGCGGGTTCCCCGGCCACGATGCGGGTGTCGAATCCATCGACTGTGTGGTCAGGGTCATCGACCCGACTCATCGTGCTGCCCTGCCGGCCCTTCTGCCCACCAGGTTTACGAGACGATTTGGGACGCTGGGACGCCCGCTTGGCCCGCTCAGCACGGGCAGTCGCGTCGTCACGAGATGGCGGCATCGACGAGTTCGTCGAGTTCTTCGCGAGCTGGCCCTCCAACTCGGCCACCCGTGCCCGCAACCGTTCGACCTCAGCCAAAGCCAGCTCCAAACGAGCTTCCAACTCAGCAATCCGGGTCACGCCACCGGTCTACCCCACCGCGCGCGTTCCGTAGCGGACCCCCACACACCGCGCGATTCCAAGCCGACTCAGACCACCGCTGAACAGTTACAACTTGAGACCTTCGAGAACCTGCCCAAACTCGGCTCGCACCTACTCCGATGTCCAATCGCTGTCGCTGTGCGGGCATCGGACCGAGGGCTCCCCTCGGTCCGATCCTGCCGTACCTGCGGGATCTGCTCGCGTCCACGCTCGCGCCCGCGGACTCACAGTCGATCTCGGGATGTCCGTACAACAGACGCAGCGACTCCACCACGCTGGAGCCGGACCCCCGACGACCCCTTCATCAACAAAATCCCACCGTGATGCGCCAACATGCATTCTCATGCAATCCGGCACGGCCTGATGCGGGACGAGGAGGACTCGAAACGCTGTCTATTCTAGGGTTATACTGATAGGTATGACTCACCGGGTCGGCGCCAAGGGGCAGGTCGTCATACCCAAGGATTTACGCGACCAACTCGGGATCGAGCCCGGCGACGAGGTCAACTTCTGGCTCCACGACGACCACGTCGCAGTCCGGCCTAGCGCGCACCGCCGACCGCTCCGAGGGCGATTCTCGGACTTGGCATTGACCCAGGAGCTCGAGGGCGATCGCGCCGCTGACCAAGCCCGCGACAGAGCCAGGTGACCGTCGTCCTGGACTCGTGGGCGGTCCTCCGTTACCTGGAGAACACCAACCCTTCCGCCGAGTTGATCAGTGATCTGCTCGCCCGAGAGAAGCCGCTGATGTCGTGGATCAACCTCGGTGAGGTCCACTACGTCCTGCGACGCCTCCACAGCGAGGATGCCGCACAAGAGACGGTTCGGGATCTTCGCGACGTGATCGACGCACGACTGCCTGACGAGAGGCTCGTCATCGACGCCGCCCGGATCAAGGCCGATCACCCAATGGCTTACGCCGACGCGTTCGCCGCGGCACTCACCGTCGCCAGCAGCGCAACCCTTTGGACAGGCGACCCCGAACTCCTAGTCGACGGGTCGACATGGCAGTGGCGCGACCTCCGGTCCTAACCAAATCACCCGCAACGGCGAGGTCGCGGCTGAGGGCTCTGCGGATCTCGCTCTGTGGGGATGATCGATTCCCGCAACTGTCTCACCCCCTGGGCAGATAGGGCCCGGACAGACAGGGAATCCCGGTCAGGAGCGAGCGTCCAGCACCGCTGTCATGAGCTGCATGTCATAGGACGTTCGTGCCTCGCCCTGCTCCTTGGCTGACAACCCCTGGCGGGTCACCACCAGGTCCAAGCTGGGGACCACATACACCTTTTGGTCGTTCGCGCCCAGCGCAGCCACCCAGTCCTCCGGACCGCCGCTGACGTCCCTGTTGTGCCCCAACAGCCACCATAGGTACCCATAGCCCGGCTCGGCTGGGGACGGGGTCCAGGCCTGGGCGAACCAGGCCGACGAGACGAGGACGACATCGCCCCATGTGCCCTGGCGCAGGGCCAACAGACCGAATCGGGCCAGGTCCCGGGCCGCGACGCTGAGCCCCCAGTGCAACGCCCCGGTGGCATCTCGGTTGGTGGGCCGGTCGGGACGAGGTGCCCACAGCGTCGCATCGCTCATGCCCACCGGGTCGAACAAGCGCTCGCGGCTCAAGGTGTCGATATCTCGGCCGGTCACCGTCTCGAGCACGGGTCGGAGCTTCTGGTAGGCCGCGGTGTTGTAGTCGAAGGTGCTGCCCGGCTCGGACACCTGCGTCAATCGTCGGGGATGCAGGCCACTCGACATCGTGAGCAGGTGCCGGACCGTGATCTCGGCCTCGGCCGCTCCCGCTCTGCTCCATCCGGCCGGGAGGACCGACGACACGGTTTGGTCCAGATCCAACTCGTCACGCTCGACCGACATCCCCACCAAGGTCGACAT
Source organism: Acidimicrobiales bacterium (assembly GCA_020439505.1). Classification (GTDB taxonomy): domain Bacteria; phylum Actinomycetota; class Acidimicrobiia; order Acidimicrobiales; family Iamiaceae; genus Aquihabitans. Next base: position 41,570 of record JAGQSO010000050.1, on the reverse strand, counting down.
GACACTCTTTTGGACCGAGGCCACGTCGGCCGCGGTCTCCTCGTCGAAGGCGGCGAAGTAACGCTCCAACAAGAGTCGTCCTCCCACCGTCACGGTGATGGCGCGGCTGTTGGTCTCCTCCGCGAGCCGGGCGACGGCTTCCAGCCCATCGTCGGACCAACCAACCGACGATGCCGGGGTGGCCTGCCATTCACCGGCGCTGGCCGCCGGCGGCACATAGGGGGCACCGGCAACGGGCCCTGATGACGGGGTCTGCTGGGTGGTCACGGTCGTCGGTTCCGAACCTGTTCCCGATGATCGGGTGGACCGGGTCGTTGCGCGTTCACCGCTACAAGCTCCGACAGCCGCCGACGCCACCGACGCCGCCGCGCCCGCAAGGAGCGTTCGACGACTCAGGGGTCCCGTCACTCCTGCACCCTAGGCGCACCTGCCCGCGCTCGTCGCCGGAGCCGAGTAGCGAGGTAGCGGCTGAGGACTCCGCGAAGGAGTTCACTCAAGGTGAGCTGTTCGCTCGAAGCGCGCACCTCGATTCAGGGGCTCCCAGACTGCACCTCTTCGGCGGGACCTTCCCCGAGCGCTACGCCTCGACGGCCGTCCTGGCTAGGCCCACCATGACACCTCCCACAGGGTGTGCGATCCATCGCACAATGATCGAAATACTGCACAGCGTACGATATCTTGGCCCCAAAATGAGCCATCGGGGGCGAGATGCCTCACGTGAAAGTGAGCTCGTAGGGGTTGGTGGTGCCTCAAACACTTTGAGCGCTTGAGGGCTTGCCTTTGGCGGGTGTCAATCGGTTGATCGACGGTTGCAGTGCTTCCAGATCGAGGGGCTTCGCTCCCTTCTACTGGCGCTACGACACCCCCGCCGAACTCAGGTTGCTCAACGAGCTGTGGCCCCTGGTGTCGCTACGGCTGAACTTCTTCACCCCGACCCGCAAGCCCATCGACTACCGCACCAGCGCTGGACGGCCGCCACTGACGGGTCTACGACGACCCGAAGACACCATGGAAACGCGTCCTCGACACCGGGCTCCTGACCGACGACCACATCGCTGTGCGACACGAGCCAACGATCGACCCGACCCCTCATCATCTCGACGTCCTGGGCGGTTCGATCCGCTCGATGGTCTTCACCCGGTCGATCGACTTGTCGAACGAGGCGACGCTGCTGACGCCGGTGCTCTCTGCGCACGCGACCAGGTAGGCGTCGGCGAAGTCCAATCGGTCGATCTCGTAGACCTCGATCGCTCGGAGGAGCAGTGCTGGGTCGACCGTGACGATCGCGTCGAAGGCGATGAGCGACCGCATCGCCATCGCGACCTGCGGTCGAGGCACCTCGTAGTAGGACTCAAGCACGTAGACCGTCTCGGCGACGATCAGGTCGGGCAGGTACAGCTCGTCAGCCGAAGCCAGGTACGCCGTCGCACGTGCTGCCATCGCTGGCGGGTCACCCGTGAGGTGGCGGACGAGGATGTTGGTGTCGACGAACGCGCTCACCGCCGCTTGGCCGTACGAGCAGAGCGGGTCTTGCGGATCACCTCGTCCCACGCGACATTGCGCTTCGCGGCGGGCACCGGAATCGCACTGGCGAGGGAGAGAAAGTCCGGGGTCCGAGCGAGTACCGCCCGGTTTCCCTCCACGTGGAAGACGACCTCGTCGCCCTCCTCGAGGCCGAGGGCATCACGCACCGCCTTCGGCACGGTCATCTGACCCTTCGACGTGAGCTTTGCCGCGGCGTCCATGAGTCCTCCTTACCTTGAGATCAACGTAAGGATAGCGGCTCGTCCTGGGCGGCATGACCTTACGGTCGTGACCTTGCGACCTCCATATCGTGGTGGCGTATCAAGCGTCGCATCGTTTTCAGCTCACCACGATGCCCTGCTTGCGCACGGGGTTGACCTCGGTCACAACATGGACAATAGTCTGGACTTATGTCCAGGTTGGCTGAGCAGACCGTCTCCCCGCGGCGTCATCTGTCGGGGCGTCAAGCCCGGACCGTCGGGCTGCTCCTCGAGGCCGCGCTGTCCGAACTGACCGAGGTCGGCTACGACGCTCTCACCGTGCGGGGTGTTGCTCGACGAGCCGGTGTCGCCCCGGCCACCGCGTACACCTACTTCGGCTCCAAGGAACACCTTGTGGCCGAGGTTTTCTGGCGCCGATACGCCCGAGATGCCTCACCCGAGGACACGGCGCGCCACGGCACCGTCACCACACCTGGGACCCCCGCTTCCCGCGCCGCATCGGTGTTAGGTGAGTTCGCCATGGTCGCCGACGAACCCGAACTGGCCGCGGCCTGCACCGTGGCCCTCCTGGCCAACGACCCCGAAGTTCGCGACCTGAGGCTCCAGATCGGCACCGAGACCCGTCGCCGCCTGGTCGAAGCGCTGGGCGACGATGCCGATCCACTGGCGGTGCAGACCTTGCTGCTGGCCACCAGCGGTGCCCTGCTCCAGGCCGGAACCGGGCACCTCGCGTACGACGCGGTACCCGCCCTGCTGGCCGACGTAGCCCGCCTCGTCCTCACCTGACCACCCTCCCCCACCTGACCCACTGCGCCGGAGAACCATGACCGTCACCAGCGAACCGCTCATCTATGACCCGTACTCCTACGCCATTCATGAGGACCCCTACCCCACCTACCGGCGGATGCGCGACGAGGCACCGGTGTACCGCAACGAGGAGCGGGGCTTTTGGGCGCTGTCTCGCTACGAGGACGTCATGGCGGCCTTCCGGGATTCCGAGCGCTTCTCCAGCGCCCAGGGTGTGTCCATCGATCCGGCGGCATCAGGCCCCAATGCCCACCGCACCATGTCGTTCCTGGCCATGGACCCGCCACAGCACGGCCGCATGCGGGGCCTGGTGTCGCGGGGGTTCACACCCAGACGGGTGGCCGAGATGGAGGACGGGATCAGGGCGCTGACCATCAACCACCTGGAGCCGGCCTTGGAATCCGGCTCGTTCGACTTCGTGGCCGACCTGGCCGGCAAGGTGCCCATGGACGTGATCTCGGAGATGCTCGGCGTCCCGAACGCGGATCGACCCGAGCTGCGGCGCCTGTCGGACCTGCTGGTCCACCGCGAAGAGGGCGTTACCGACGTACCCCAATCGGGGATCGAAGCTGCCCTGAGCCTCGTCGTCTACTACGCCGACCTCATCGCCGACCGGCGAGCTAACCCCGGAGACGATCTGGTGTCCGCCCTGTGCGCGGCGGACATCGACGGTGACCGACTCACCGACAACGAGATCACCAGCTTCTTGTTCCTAATGGTGGTGGCCGGCAACGAGACCACCACCAAGCTGCTGGCCCACTCCTGGTATTGGGGTTGGGTCAACCCTGACCAGGTGGCCAAACCGTTCACCGACATCTCCCGAGTGGCGGACTGGGCCGAGGAGACGTTGCGCTACGACACCTCGAGCCAGATGCTGGCCAGGGTCACGACCCGAGACGTGGAACTGCACGGCCAGGTGATCCCCGCCGGGGATCGTGTGCTACTGCTGGCCGGATCGGCCAACCGAGACGAGCGCTACTTCCCTGACCCCGACCGCTTCGACATCGACCGGGACAAGGACGGCATCGCCAGCTTCGGCGTCGGCCGCCACTTCTGCATGGGGGCCTCGCTGGCCCGCCTCGAAGCCAGGGTCGTTCTCGAGGAGCTGGTCAAGCGGGTCAGCTCCTATGAGATCGACCCCACCGGTACGCGCCGGGTGCACTCGGTGAACGTGCGTGGGTTCGAGGCCCTGCCCACCACGGTGGTGACCCGCTGATGCCCCGCTTCGATCCCCACCCCGAGCGCCGGCCGGCAGTCGTCACCGGCGCCTCTTCGGGCATCGGTGCCGCCACCGCCCGGGCCTTGGCCGACGCCGGCCACCCCGTGGTCCTGGCCGCCCGCCGCGCGGAACGCCTCGATGCTCTGGCCGAGGAGATCACCCACAACGGCGGCGAGGCGGTAGCGCTCGTCTTGGACTTGGCCGACCCCGCAGCCATAGACGCCTTCGCCGACAAGGCCGACGTCTTGGGCCAACCCGACGTGTTGATCTGCAACGCCGGCGAGGTGGTCCCCATGACCGCACTCGACGCCGACCCCGATGCCTTCGCCCAGTCGGTTCACGTGAACCTGCTCGGAGCGCAGCGCCTCGTCAGCCGTCTGGGACCCGCCATGCGCACCCAGGGTCACGGAGACCTCGTGTTCGTCACCTCTGACGTGGTGGTACGTCAGCGCACCCACATGGCCGCCTACGTGGCCGCCAAGTCCGGCCTGGAGGGCCTGGCCCGGGCCATGCAGATGGAGCTCGAAGGCTCGGGCGTACGGGTCGGCATGGTCCGTCCCGGCCCCGCCAGCACCGAGCAGGGAACCACCTGGAGCGAGGAGACCATCAACCGGGTCCTGCCGTTCTGGACTCTGTGGGGTCACCTTCGCCACCACGGTGCCCTGCTCCCCGACCATGTGGCCGCCGCCATCGTCGCCATGGTGTCGGCCCCCAAGGGAAGTCACCTGACCCTGATCGAAGTGCAACCCGAAGCACCAGTCACCCCGCAACGGAGCCTCCTGCCATGACCGTTACCGAACCGACCAGCACTGCCCTGCCGGAACCTCCGTGGGTGTCAGGGGGGACCGGTGAGACCGGTCACCTCGACGAGCTGCGCACCGATCCGATCGGTCTCATGCAGCGGGTGCGCGACGAGTGCGGAGATGCCGGCCAGTTCCGTCTCGCCGACAAGGAACTGGTGCTCCTGTCGGGGGCCGATGCCAACGAGGTGTTCTTCCGGGCCTCCGACGACGACCTGGACCAGGCGGCCGCCTACCCGTTCATGAAGCCGGTGTTCGGCGAGGGCGTCGTGTTCGACGCCTCGCCCGAACGACGGCGTGAACAACTCCACAACATGGCTCTGCGCGACAAGTTCATGCGGGGCCACGCCGAGACCATCCAGCGTGAGGTCGACGAGATGGTCGCCCAGTGGGACGAGGGCGGCCAGATCGACCTGCTCGACTGGTTCGCCGAGCTCACCATCTACACGTCGTCGTCATGCCTCATCGGGCGCAAGTTTCGCCTCGACCTGGACCGGCGGTTCGCCGAGCTGTACCACGACCTCGAACAGGGCACCGACGCCATCGCCTTCGTCGACCCCTATGCCGACATCCCCAGCTTCCACGCCCGCGACGCCGCCCGCATCGGCCTGGTCGAACTGGTGCAGGACATCATGAACCGCCGGGCCGAAGCCGGACCGGTGGAGGGCGACGACCGCGACCTGCTCGACGTGCTCATGTCACTCAAGGACGAAGAGGGCCAGCTCCGCTTCGACGCCGACAACATCACCGGCATGTTCATCTCCATGATGTTCGCCGGCCACCACACCACATCGGGCACCGCGGCCTGGACCCTGATCGAACTGCTGCGCAACCCCGATGAGATGGCCGCGGTGGTGGCCGAGCTCGACGAGCTCTACGCCGATGGAGCCGAGGTCAGCTACCAGGCTCTGCGCGAGATGCCTCGCCTGGAGAGCGCCATCAAGGAGGCGCTTCGCCTACATCCGCCGTTGATCCTGCTCATGCGGGTCGCCAACGTCGACGTGGAGGTGGCCGGCTACCGCATTCCGGCCGGAAAGATGGTGGCGGCCAGCCCCGCCATCTCCAACCGGCTGCCCGAAGCGTTCGGGGATCCCGAGGTGTTCCGGCCCGACCGCTACCTCGAGGACCCGGGCGCGGATCTGGCCAACCCGTGGAACTGGATCCCCTTCGGGGCCGGACGCCACCGCTGCGTCGGGGCCGCCTTCGCCATGATGCAGCTCAAGGCGATCTTCTCGGTCCTGCTCAAGGACTGGACCTTCGAGGCCGCCCAGCCGCTCGACAGCTACCACAACGACCACTCCAAGATGGTGGTACAGCTGGCCCAGCCCTGCCTGGCCAACTACCGCCGTCGGGATCCGTCGGCCTCGACGGTACCCGGAGGCCACCACCACGAGTTCGGGGCCCACGCCGATGACGCCCCCTCCACCCGCACCGAGGGCTGGCGGATCGTGGTCGACCGCGACCTCTGCCAGGGTCACGCGGTGTGCGAGAACGAGGCGCCCAGCCTGTTCGCCGTGTCCAAGAAGGGGGAGCTGACGATCCTCGACCAGCGGCCCCGAGAAGACGCCCGCGAACGGGCCGAGGCCGCGGTCCGCTACTGCCCGACCCACGCCCTTTCCATCGTGGATGACGAGTGACCGTCACCGGCACTACACCCACCGGCGCTACACCCACCACCAGACCCAGAACCACCGAACCCCAACCAGACCAGGAGCTGAGAACCAGATGACCGCCTACACCCGCGCCGAGATGGAAGAGATGGTGGAGCGTTGGCTCCAAGCCAACCGTGATGCCGAAGCCGCCGGCAACTGGGAATCGATGGCCCTCATGTACCGAGAGGACGCCACCTACGGCTGGAACTACGGCGCCAAGGAGAACTTCATGGCCGTAGGACGAGACGAGATCCGCGACATCGCCCTCGGGCTGGAGATGGGTGGCCTCGACGGGTGGCAGTACCCCTATGAGCACATCCTCATCGACGAGAAGAAGGCCATGGTCGTCGGCTTCTGGCGTCAGGTCGCCGATGCCAAGCGACCCGACGGCGGCACCTACGAGGTGGCCGGCATCGGCGGAAGCTGGTTCCTCTACGGCGGCGACTTCCAGTGGGCATGGCAGCGCGACTGGTTCGACTTCGGCAACGCCGCGTCGCTGTTCATGGAGATGATGACCGACGGCACCCTCTCGGAGGGGATGACGGCCCGAATGGAACGTTCGCTACGGCCTGGCCAGCTTCCCGGCCACTACAAGCTGGCCGACACCCCGGTCGGCCTGTGGGAGATGCCCTCGTGAGCGACCTGCGTCACGGCCTCGATCGCAACCTCATCGACGGCAATCTGGTCGCCTCTTCGAGCGGGGCCACCTTCGAGACGTTGAACCCCGCCACCGAGGACGTGCTCGGCGTGGCCGCCGATGCCAACGCCGCTGACATGGACGCGGCCATCGCCGCCGCCCGTCGAGCGTTCGACGAAGACGTCGAGGGCTGGACCACCGACGTCGGGTTCCGGGCCCGGTGCCTGCGCCAGCTCCGAGATGCGATGCAGAGCCACAGCGACGAGCTGCGGGACCTGACCATCGCCGAGGTGGGGGCGCCCCGCTTTCTGACCACGCTGGCCCAACTGGACTCGCCGGTCGAGGACCTGGGTTACATCGCCGACCTCGCCGAGAACTACGAGGGCTGGAAGCAGGACCTGGGTGCGGCCACCCCCGCCGGGGTGCCCAGCCACCGCTGGGTGTTGCGCGAGCCGGCCGGCGTGGTGGGAGCGGTGACACCGTGGAACTTCCCCCACCAGATCAATCTGGCAAAGGTCGGACCCGCCCTGGCTGCGGGCTGCACCGTCGTGCTGAAGCCGGCTCCCGACACCCCGTGGGCCGCATCCGCGCTGGCCCACATCGCCGCCACCGAAACCGACATCCCACCGGGTGTGCTCAACGTCGTGAACTCGTCGGACCACGCCCTCGGTGCCATGTTGTCGTCTGACCCCCGCGTCGACCTGGTGTCATTCACCGGATCGACCGCCACCGGCCGCAAGGTGATGGCCGCGGCCTCCGAATCCCTCAAACGGGTGTTCCTGGAACTGGGTGGAAAGTCGGCGTTCATCATCCTCGACGACGCCGACATCGCCGCCGCCGCCAGCTTGGCCGCCTTCACCGCCTGCACCCACGCCGGTCAAGGATGTGCCATCACCACCAGGCTCTTGGTACCACGAGCCCGACACGACGAGATCGTGGAGGTGGCGGCCGCCACCATGGCCGCGTTGGGGGCAGGAGATCCCAACGACCCCGGCACCATCTGCGGTCCCTTGATCTCGGCCCGCCAGCGTGACCGGGTCGAGGACTACCTGCGGCTGGCCATCGAAGAGGGCGGAACGTTCGCGACCGGCGGCGGAAGGCCGGCCGACCGCGACCACGGCTTCTTCATAGAGCCCACACTGATCACCGGCCTCGACAACTCCGCCCGCGTGGCCCGCGAAGAGATCTTCGGGCCGGTACTGACCGTGATCGCCCACGACGGCGACGACGACGCCGTACGGATCGCCAACGACTCGCCCTACGGCCTGTCCGGTGCAGTCCACAGCGCCGACATCGACCGGGCCTGGACGGTGGCCCGTCGGGTCCGAACCGGGACCATGAGCGTCAACGGCGGCGTCTGGTACGGCGGCGACGTTCCCTTCGGGGGCTACAAGGCATCGGGCATCGGGCGCGAGATGGGTGTGGCCGGGTTCGAGGAGTACCTCGAGACCAAGGCCGTGGCCACGCCCGCGTGAACACGGCAAACGCCGATGCCCGATGACCGATGACCGATGACCGATGACGCCACCGCTCAACCAATCGCACCAACGACCAGCAACTTGAAACGAGACGACACATGAACAGGTTCGACGGGAAGGTGGCGATCGTCACCGGTGCCGCCGGAGGAATCGGCGAGGCCTACGCCCGAGCCCTAGCCACCGAAGGGGCATCGGTGGTAGTGGCCGACCTCGACGAGGAAAAGGGCCGCGCCACCGCGGCCGACATTGCCGCAGCGGGAGGTGGCGACGCGGCGTTCGTGAAGGTGGACGTCAGCGATGTGGATTCCACCCTGGCTCTGGCCGCTTCCACCGTCGAGCGTTTCGGAGGCATCGACCTGCTGGTCAACAACGCCGCCATCTACGGCACCATGCAGTTCGATCTGCTCATCAGCGTGGACTGGGACTACTACCAGCGGTTCATGGCCGTGAACATGAACGGCGCCCTGCTGTGCACCCGGGCCTGCTACCCCCACATGGCCAAGCGGGGCGGAGGCGCGATCGTCAACCAGTCCTCCACCGCGGCCTGGCTGTACTCGGGTTTCTACGGACTGGCCAAGGTCGGGATGAACGGCCTCACCCAGCAGCTCGCCCACGAACTGGGAGGGCAGGGGATCCGGGTCAACGCCATCGCTCCCGGCCCCACCGACACCGAAGCCACCCGCAACCAGGTCGGTGAAGGCATGGTCAAGAGCCTGGTCAAAGACCTGGCCATCAAACGCCCCGGTACCCCCGCCGACATGGTCGGGGCCTGTCTGTTCTTGCTGTCAGACGACGCGGCGTGGGTCACCGGCCAGATCCTGGCCGTCGACGGCGGCCAGATCTTCCGGTCATGAGCGAAGATCAGGTACCGGTCGGTTTCATCGGACTCGGCCAGATCGGCGGGCCAATGGCCAAACGTCTGCGCGACTGGCCGGGCGGACTGACGGTGTTCGACGTGTTCACGGAGGCGACCGAACCGTTCGCCCGAAGAGGGATCACGGTCGCATCCAGTCCCGCCGAGGTGGCCCAGAAGGCCAGGGTCATATCGGTGATGGTCCGAGACGACGCCCAGGTCGAGTCGGTGCTGTGCGGCACCGACGGCATCCTGTCAACCGCCACGCCAGGGACCGTGGTGGCCATCCATTCCACAGTGGAAGCCGACACCCCGGCCCGCCTGGCCGAGCGCGCCGCCGCCCACGGAGTCCACGTGATCGACGCCCCGGTGAGCGGCGGGGCCATCGGCGCCCACGGCGGAACCTTGGCCCTGATGGTCGGCGGTTCCGACGAGGCGGTCGACTTGGCGCGGGGTCCCTTGGAACGCCTCGGCACCCTGGTGGCCCACCTCGGCCCGGTGGGGGCGGGTACCCGGGCCAAGCTGGCCCGCAACCTGATCACCTTCGCTTCGTTCGTGGCGGTGGGAGAGGCCACCCGCCTGGCCGAGGCCGCCGGCGTCGACCTCGCCCTGCTCGGCGACGTGGTCCGCCACTCCGACAAGGTCACCGGAGGACCGGGCTCGGTGATGCTTCGCGCCACCACCGCTCCCCTGCCCACCGCGGACGGGCTGCACGACATCTTCGTGCACACCCGCGGCCTCGGGGAGAAGGACCTGTCACTGGCCATCGCCCTGGGCGAGGACCTGGGCCTGGACATGGCCGTGGCCCGCCTGGCCCTGGACCGCCTGGCGGACTCACTGGGTGTCCCCCACACCGCGACCCCCGCCGACACCGACACCCCAGGAGCAGATCGATGAGCAACGAGGATCGACGCCAGCGCGGCAAGGACCAGATGCGCCAGGTGTACGGCTGGGACATCGAGCCGAGCAAACCTTTCGAGGTGGCGACGGTCGACCACCTCTTCGGTGAGGTCTGGGCCGACGGGAAGCTCTCGGTGCGCGACCGCCGCCTGGTCCTCATCGGCATGGCCGCCGCAAGCGGGCTGGAGGACGTAGCAGGGCTACAGCTGGACGCGGCGCTGAAATTGGGAGAGCTCGACGCCGACGATCTCCGCACGCTGGTGGTGTTCCTGGCCCACTACGCCGGTTGGCCTCGGGCCGCCCGCCTGAACACCGAGGTGGAACAGATCATCAGCCGCCACGAGAAGAACCAGTGACACAACATTCCCTGGCCGGTGTGAGCCGGCGCGCCGCGGAACCGTTCGCCGGGCGAAGCCACCAGGACCTGGCGCTGTTGGTGCGTGAGCTCTTGTTGTGCGGCCACATGATCGACCGATCCGGGATGCCTCACCTGATAGAGCGCTACGGCCGGGACGGGATGGCCGAGATCGCCATTGCGGAGTGGATGGGGGCCAGCCCCAACTACAGCCGTCGGATGCAGGCCCTCTTGGACTTCGAGTCCCCGTCGGTGGCCACCATCTGCAAGAACATCCAGCTCGACATCGGCGGGCCGCTCGAGTTCTTGGACTTCCGCTTCACCGTCCACGACGACGACCACGCCGAGTTCCACCTCGACCACTGCGGGGCGCTCATGGACGTGGAGCCAATGGGCGAGGACTACGTGCACACCATGTGCCACACCATCGAGGACCCCACCTTCGACGCCACCGCGGCCGCCACCAACCCCCGGGCCCGGATACGACCGATCCACCGACCTCCCCGCATCCCCGCCGATCGCCAGCCCCACTGCGCCTGGACCATCACCGTCGACCCCGGCGCCGATCCGCTCCCATTTCCCGCTGACGCCGAGCGGGTCGCCGACTCCGAAGTGGCCCGCCTGCCGCTGGCGGTACGGCCCACTGACCTGCCCGACACCGACGGGGCCAACGACTACCGCGGCCCGATGGACCCTGACCTGAGGTTGTCCCGGTTCTCCTCGGCCACCCTGGCTGCCATCGCGGAGGAGCTTGCGCTCCAGTGCCACCTCCTGTCCCGAGCGTTCCTGCTGCCGGTTACCGACCGCTCCGGCGGAGCCGAGGCGGTTGTCGTGGGAGGCAAACAGGTATGTGGCGTGGCCGGACTGGCCGCCAAGAGACTGGCCGCCCTGCTCGGCGCCGGACCCGACCTCGCCGGAGTGGCCGAGGTGCTGGCCGTGCATCCGGTCTTCCTCCCCCGCCCCTACGTCGACCTTCGCCTGTCCCACGCCGATACGGAACTGCTGGTGTCCCTGGGCCCGTGCCCGGCCCTCGGAGAGGCCGACGGCCTGAGCTGGCCCCAGATCATGGTGGAACACGACGACCGTGCCCTCTCAGCCTCCGTCCAGGCCGTGGCCCCCCTGGCGCGGTTGCAGCGAGTGAGCGCGCTCCCCGGCACCGTCGCCACCTGGGCGGTGACGCTCGACCCCGACGCCGAGCCTGCCCCCCAGTTCGACGAGGTCACCCTCGCCGAGTTCTCCACCGGCGCCGCCTTCGCCTTCCAACGACCAATCTGACCGAGAGCCCAAGCACGGGGGCGTCACCTGGGTGACCGCGTTGTGATGTAGTCGCGACCACCACCCGCCTGGTCGCACCATCACCCGATGTCGTCCCTGTCGACCAAGACCCCGTTCGGAGTGATCCCATGCCCCTAGAACGCCGAGTGTCCTGGCTGGTCCGGGTCTTCACCAGAGCGGATCGCCGGTCGAGCGGTGCATCGATTGCCACTCGACGTCGTCAGGCTGCGGCCGTATCTCGCCGAGGGGCAGGCCTGGTGATCCCTGCTGGGCCGGTACCCGCCGAACAGGTTGACCTCGATGTGCCGGTGCGAGACGGCCGGATCCGGGTTCGCATCTACCGACCCCATGGTTCGGGCCCGTTCCCCTTGTACCTGTTCATCCACGGGGGTGGGTGGTGCACCGGGACTGTCGAGGAACGAGATGGTCGATGCCGGGCCATCGCGGCGGGCGCTCGATGCGTGGTGGCCTCTGTCGACTATCGGCTGGCTCCGGAGAACGCCTTTCCGACACCGGTCGAGGATTGCTACTCGGCGCTGGAGTGGTTGGTCGATCATGCCGACCGCCTCGATCTCGATGCCGCCCGGGTGGCCGTTGGTGGCGAGTCCGCCGGTGGCAACTTGGCCGCCGCCCTGTGTCTGATGAGCCGTGACCGCGGCGGGCCGAGCATCGTGTACCAGTGGCTTGATGTTCCGGCGTTGGACCTGACCCTGTCGCAGCCGTCGTTCCGTGATGTCCCCGACGGCTACCTGCTCGACAGCGCTGCCATCGAGGAGTTCCTCGACTGCTACTTGGCCGATCGGACCATGGCTACCGATCCCTATGCATCGCCCCTGTTGGCCCCAGACCTCAGCGGTCTTCCGCCGGCCTGGATCATGAGCGCGGAGTTCGACAAGCTCAGAGACGATGGGCGGGCCTATGCCGCCGCCCTCGAGGCCGCTGGAGTTCCCGCCACCTACCGGATGTTGTCCGGTCATGTACACCTGACGTTTGCCTTCACCCGTCTGTTGCCATCGGCGGCCGACTACGAGCGAGCGGCGATCGCCGCGCTCGCCCGAGGCTTCGAGCGCTGAGGGCCCGGCGTCAGGAACCGATCGGGTCGGTTGACTGCACTCCGGCTCTGGCGACGTGTTCGGTCCAGGCCGTGCCGTCGTAGTAGCGGGACTCGTAACGACCGCTGGGATCGGGGAACCATCCACCGACCGGGGCCGATGCCTGGGCGGCCAGCGCCGGCGAAGGCGCCCCGGACCCCATCCCGGCCTGAACCCCCGACGACAAGTCGACAGGACCTTGAGCGGTGATCTTGCCCTGCAGGAAAACCAGCCAGGGGGCTCGCCAGGTCACCTTGACCGCACCGCCATCTGGGACGTCCACGGTCATACCGTTCTTGCCCATCTGGGGGAGGAACAGGTACGGCAGCCATACCTCGACCTGGTAACGACCGGGTGCCACCGGGATCGGGTTGGAACCCCATTTGATGTCGAAAGGCGCTGACCCGTTGATCGAGGCCTTCGGCTTGAAAAGGCTCAGGAGGAAGGCGAGGAAGAAGTAGCTCGGGTGGATGTCGATCTGTCCCGACGGTTGGTGAGCTTGGGACATGTCCGCTCCTCTCGCGATCAGCCTCGGAGGGTAGCGCGGTGCGTCGACTCGACCTCGTTGATGAGGTTGGCCCTCACCTCGGTCACCTCGGCGTCGGTGAGGGTGCGATCAACGGCTTGGAGCCGTACCGAGAAGGCCAGGCTCCGACGGCCATCAGCCACCGGAGTCCCCCGGTAGACGTCGAACAACCGCACCGACCAGACCAGACCATCGCCGCCTAGCAGGGTTGCCTCCACCGATTCGGCCGAGGTCTCATCGGGAACCTCGAAGGCCAGATCGATGTCGCTGGAGGGGAAACGGCTGATCTGGCGGTAGGCCTCACTGCGGCGCGGCGCAGCCGCCAGAGCACCAAGGTCGACCTCCAGGTATGCCACCCGTTCGTCGATGTCATGGCGGCCAAGAACAGCCGGGTCGATCTCACCCACGATCCCCACTGGGACCCCGGCAACCTCGACCCGGGCGCCACGGGTCGGGTGCAGGCCCGGGAGCTCGGCGTTGGCCACCGTCGGGGTGTCGAGACGGAGCTGTTCGGCCAAGATCTGCCAAACCTCCACGGCCGCTGGAGCCTCCCGCCCGGCCAGCGCCACCGCCAGGTGTTCACGCTCGTCGGGTAGGACCTGGCCGTCTGGTGGCGGCAAGAAGACGTGGCCGATCTCCCAGAGGCCGACACCGAGCTGACGTCGGGCGTGGTTGTGGGCCACCGCAGCAACCATCCCAGGCAGCAGCGCGGTGCGCAGCACCGACTCCTCGGCCACCAGCGGGTTGACCAACTCGATTCCGGCCGGGTCGAGACCGGCCGCAGCCAGCTGACCGGGGGCCAGGAACGGGAGCGGCTGCGCCTCGGCCAAGCCCAGGCCACACATCAGACGACGCACGGCGCGCCGTTCCATCTGGCGGCCGGTCAGGCGCCCCGAGCGAGGCTCGGTGAGCTCGCGGTTGGGGATGTTCCGGTAGCCCTCATGGCGACCGATCTCCTCGATCACGTCGATCTCGGTGGCGGAATCGAACCGCCAGGTCGGAATCGTGACCAGATGGTCCTCGCCGTCGGCGACGGCAGCGAAACCGATCGGCTCCAGCAGTTCGGAGATCCGGTCCGACGTCAAGGATGTCCCGAGCACAGCGTTGACCCGAGCGGAGCGGACGAGCACCGGGGGCCGCCCAGGCAGTGAGCCCCGGACATCGACCTGTAGCGGTTCGGTGACCGCACCGCAGATCTGCGCCGCCAACTCACAGAAGCGGTCGGCCGCGGCGGTGATGACCCCGGGGTCGGCACCCTTCTCGAACCGGGCCGACGCCTCCGAACGGAGGCCCAGTCGGCGAGAGCTCCGGCTGATCGAGGTGGGATCGAACCAGGCCATCTCCAACAGGACCTCGGTGGTCGCGGAACTGATCTCGCAGTCGGCTCCGCCCATGATCCCGGCAATCCCGACGGCCCGGTCTGCTCCGTCCACGATGAGCAGGTCGTCGGTGGTGAAGCTGCGGCTCACGTCATCGAGGGTCACCATGGACTCGCCGTCGCGGGCCCGCCGCACACCGAGGGTGTGCTCGGCCACCTTGGCCAGATCGTAGGGATGGTTGGGCTGACCCATCTCCAACATCACGTAGTTGGAGATGTCCACCATGGCCGAGATGGGACGCATGCCCAGGGCGGTCAGGCGGCGCTGCATCCACTGCGGGGTGGTGGCCGAAGGATCGACCCCGGTCAGCACCCTGGCCACGAACCGGCCACAGCCAACCGGGTCGACGATCTCCACTGCGATATCAGAACCATCGGACCTCGACGCGGAGTTCCGTCCACCTCCCCCCGACGCGCCCCACGCGACCGGATCGGCCCCGTCGACAGCTATGGCACTGGGCGAGGCAGGGGGAACGAAACCCACACCCACCTTGGCGGCCACGTCGCGAGCCAGTCCGACCACCGACATGGCGTCGGGACGGTTGGGGTTGATCTCGAGCTCCCACAACACGTCGGGCTCGATACCGAGGGCCTCGGTCACCGGCATGCCCAAGGCCAACGACGAGTCGAGGATCAAGATGCCGCCGTGGTCATCTCCCAGGCCCATCTCACGGGCCGAGCACAGCATCCCGTTGGACCACTCTCCCCGGAGCTTGCGCCTCTCGATCGACATCCCCCCGGGCATCACCGTGCCCAGGGTGGCCAGCGGCAGCTTGTCACCAACCGCCATGTTGGATGCCCCACAGCAGATCTGGAGCGCCTCGCCATCACCCCGGTCGACGTCGACCAGCTGGATCTTGTCGGCGTTGGGGTGTGGGCGCAGGGCAAGGACCTGCACGACCTCGATCCCGGCCAGCCCCTCACCCAGTCGCGTCTCCTCCTCGACCGGGGTTCCCAGGTCGTCGAAGGCGGCGGCAACTGACTCCGGCGACACCGGAGCATCGAGGTACTGCTGCAACCAGGAGTGGAGGACCTTCATGGTGGGCCTTGGGTGGGAGCGGGTGGGTCAGAACTGCTCGAGGAAACGGATGTCGGTGCTGGCCAACTCGCGGAGGTCGGTGACTCCGTGCCTCGTGGCGGCCAGGCGGTCCAAGCCGAAGCCGAAGGCGAAGCCGGAGAACTCCTCGGGGTCGATCCCGCAGTTGGACAACACGTTGGGGTGGACCATCCCGCAGCCGCCCAGCTCCAGCCAGGTGCCGTCGGGTCGTTGGATGTCGAACTCGGCCGACGGCTCGGTGAAGGGGAAGTACGACGGGCGCAGGCGCGAGGTCCAGCCCGGCCCGAAGTAGGCCTTGGTGAACCTGTCGATGGTTCCGGCCAGATGTCCGAAGGTGATCCCCCGGTCCACCACCAGGCATTCGATCTGGTGGAACACCGCCAGGTGGGTGGCGTCGGTGGCCTCGTTGCGGTACACCCGACCCGGCATGACCGAGTAGATGGGAGGGGCTTGGTGCTCCATGACCCGTATCTGCACCGGAGAGGTGTGGGTGCGCATCACCACCTCACGGGGTCCGCCCAGCCCCACGAAGAACGTGTCCTGCATGTCCCGGGCCGGGTGGTACTCACCGAAGTTGAGTGCGGTGAAGTTGTGCCAGTCGTCCTCGACCTCGGGACCTTCGGCGACGTTGAAGCCCATGCCTACGAAGACGTCCTCGAGCTCTTCGATGGTCTGGGTGACCAGGTGGAGATGGCCGGCGTCGCGGCCGGCGCGAACCTCGCTCAGGTCGAGTCGCTCGGCCTCGGCCCGGTGGCGTGACGCCAAGATCTCCAGGTCGGCCCGGCGGGCGGTCGCCGCCGCCGTCATCGCCTCGCGAGCGGCGTTCAGCGCGCCGCCGACCTCCCGCTTGGCCTCGTTGTCGAGGCCACCCATGAGCTTCTTGAACCCGGTCAGCTCCGAGGTCTTGCCCAGCAGCTCCCGTTCCAGCACACCCAGGTCCTCCAGCGTGGCGGCGGCACCGAGGCGGGAGACGGCATCGGCTTGGATGCGGCGGATGTCGTCGATCATGGTGTCAGGAACTTTTGCGCCTGGAGGGGTCCGGAGTCCATTCAGTTCGGTCACCCACGGGACCGGCCCGTGTCAGCGGTGGTGTGGCGCCGTTGACGAAGCACCTCGAAGGCCACCACGGTTCCGGCCATCGCCACGTTCAACGACTCGGTGGGCCCCGACATGGGGATGGTGACCACGAGGTCCAAGACGTCGATGACCTCCGGAGCGAGCCCGTGGGCCTCGTTGCCGACCACGATCGCGGTCGGACCGGTGTAGTCCCCCTCGTCATAGGGCAGCCCGCCCTCGACGGTGGTTCCGACGGTGAGGTATCCGGCGTCGGCCAGGCGTCGGACAGCCTGGACGATGTCCTCGGGGGCGAGCAGATCGACCGAGAAGACCGATCCAGCCGACGAACGGACCACCTTGGGGCTGGTCAGGTCGACTCCGGTGGCCGCCACCGCCCCCGCTCCGGCGGCGGTGGCGGTGCGCAACAACGTGCCGGCGTTTCCGGGGTCGGCGACATCGGCCAGGACCATGACCAGGTCGGTGCCCGCCGGCTCCGGCCACTGACTCTCCACCGTCGGTACGACGGCCACGACGCCTTGTGACGTCGTCGCATCGCCGACTCGGTCGATGGTCCCGGCGGGAAGAATCCAGGGCTCAGGCGCACCGGGGCCGGACATCGCCACGCGTTGGAGGACCTGGGCGATCCCCGGCCGATCGAGGGCATCCTCGTCGACGAACAGGTCGGTAGGCATCCTGTCGGCATCGAGTGCGGCGGTCAACAGGGTCGGGCCTTCGACGACGAACGCCCGCTCTTCGGCTCGCACCTCCCGGCGTCGCACCAGCCGATTGAGCTGGGCGACACGGGGGTTGCGGGCCGAGAGCGGGCGCACGGTGGTGTCTCGCCGGGACCGAGCCCGTCGAGGATCAGGAAGCGGCGGAAGCCTGGGCTTCGGCGGCGACCTTCACCAGGGCGGAGAACGCTCCTGGGTCGGTCACGGCCAGATCGGCGAGGACCTTGCGGTCCACCTCGACCCCGGCCACCTTCAGACCGTTGATGAACCGGCTGTAGCTGATGCCGTTGAGGCGGCAGCCGGCGTTGATGCGGGCGATCCACAGCTTGCGGAACTCACCCTTGCGGGCCCGACGGTCGCGGTAGGCGTACTGCAGGGAGTGCATCACCTGCTCGTTGGCGGCGCGGTACGAACGGCTCTTGTTGCCGTAGTACCCCTTGGCGCGCTCGAGCGTGGCGCGGCGGTGCTTCTTGGAATGGACGGCGCGCTTGACCCTGGCCATTGAGGGCTCCTTTCGAGAGGTTTGGGGCTACTTGCCGAGCATCCGCTTGATGCGGGCCTCGTCACCGGACACGAGGGTGACCTCGTCCTTCAGGCGACGGGTGCGGGTGGACGGCTTCTTCTCCAGGATGTGGTTCCGGAAGGCACGGCGACGGCGCAGCTTGCCGGTACCGGTGGCCTTGAAGCGCTTGGCTGCGCCACGGTGGGTCTTCATCTTGGGCATCTTGGGTTCCTCCTCGTCGTCACCGTGGTGACGGGGGTGTCAGGCTTCTTCGCCGGGGGTGTCGACGACCGGGGGGTCTTCGACGGCGGCAGCCGGGGGCGGGACTGGTTCGGACGGGGCTGGCGAGGCTGCGGTGAGCTCGGCATCGGCCCCTGCACCTTCGGCTTCCTGGTTCTTGCGAAGCTGTTCGGCGTGGGCAGCCTGGGCCTTCTTGTCGGGAGCCAGGACCATGATCATGTTCCGGGGGCCGTCGAGCTTGGGATAGACCTCGACCCGTCCGGTGTGGACGACCTCCTCGGCCACCTTGTCCAGGATCTTCTTGCCCAGTTCGGGGTGGGCGACCTCACGGCCTCGGAACATGATGGTGATCTTCACCTTGTGTCCCTCGGAGAGGAACTTCTCCACCTTGCGGGTCTTGGTGTCGAAGTCGCCGCCACCGATCTTGGGGCGGTACTTCATCTCCTTGATCACCACGTTGGTGGATTTGCGCCGTGACTCCTTGGCCTTCTGCGCCGCCTCGTACTTGTACTTGCCGTAGTCCATGACCCGACAGACCGGAGGGTTGGCCTTGTCGGCAACCTCCACTAGGTCAAGGTCCAGGGCTCGGGCGTAGTTGAGGGCTTCGGGGAATGGTTTGATACCTACCTGTTCCCCGTCGGGGCCGACGAGACGTACCTCTCGGGCCCTGATGCGCTCGTTGATCCGAGGCTCGTTGCTGGGCGGCGTAGCTATGGCCGGTCGCTCTTGTTCAAGTGCGTAGGTCCTCCCTGACGCAGTGGTCGGTGCGGTTTGTGGAATCCGCCCGTCCGGGTGTGACCCGAAAAACGACGAAACGGATGTCGGAGAAGCCGACATCCGCTGACCGCACCGCAGTGCTGGCGCTTCCATCGACCTGGGCGCACGGTGCCCGGAGGCGGTGGCCAGGTGGGGGCGGGGCCCCGCTTCCACGTGGTATTGCGTGCCGTAGGGTACCAGGATCGATCGATGGGCCCAAAAGCCCGACCATCCCTGCGAGGAGCACCAATCCAATGAGCCTGTGGACCCCAGGAGGCGAACATCCCGTGGATCGGAGCGGCCCGGCCGAGCCGACACAGAGGCTCACTCCCGAACAGGAGCTGGAGGCTCACCAGATCGCGGCCGAGATGCAGGCCGTGCGGGACCAGTTGGCCCAGGTCCCCGCCGCGGTGGTCATCGCCAACCACGCCATGGGCTGCTACGAGCTGGCGGCCATCCACCTCTCCAACCAGCCGCCGAACCTGGCCGAGGCCCAGTTGGCCATCGACGCCTTCGGTGCCCTGCTCGCCGTGACCGAGGGCCGGCTTGGTGAGGACGACGCCGTGCTGGCCGACGCCCTGGCCCAGATCCGCCTCGCCTTCGTGCAGGTCAAGGCCTCCTGGGAGCACGCTGGCGATGGGACCCCCGACGCGCCCGTAACCCCCGAGACCACCGAGGATGACGGCAACGACTGACTGTCACCGTCCACCCCGGAAATCAGTGCTGGTCACCAACTCGGGTCTTCGCGTTGACCATCGTCACGGAGCATCTCCTCGTCGGACGACACGAATCCATCAGACGAGGCCGCGTGTTGTGTGCTCCCGTTCACCAGCCCTTCCACGAGCACGCGCAGGGCTGGAATCGAGAGGGCTCCCCGAACTTGCTCAGCTGGCGGACCGGGAGAAGCGATCGGCGCTCGCATAAATTCCTACTTACGGTACGATACTTCGCATGTCCGTGTCGAAGGTGTCGCTCAGCATCGAGGAGGACGTGCTCACCGAGGCTCGTGAGCGCGCTGGTCGCCGTGAGCTGTCGTCGTACGTGACCGACGCGCTGCGCCGCCAGCTACAGCACGATCGCCTCGGTGAACTGCTGGCCGAGATGGAAGCCGAGTCGGGCCCGATCCCCGAAGACCTGATGGAGGAGGCTCGGCAGCTATGGCGAGGTCCCGCCGCCGCACCCAAGCCCCGCCGCCGCAGCGCCTGATCCTCGACAGCGGCGCCGTCATCGCCCTGTCCCGCAACGACCTACGAGCCCGGGCCACGCTGGCCGCCGCGAGGGAGGCCGGTGTCGAGGTGTCCATCCCGTCTGTCGTGGTCGCCGAGACTGTGCGCGGCTCGGCCAAGGACGCCAAGGTCAACCGGGTGATCAAGTCTGTTGGCGAGGTCACCGCCGCCGATGAGCGCACCGGGCGTGGCGCCGGGGCGTTGCTGGGTGCCGCGCGTTCTACCTCCGCGGTCGACGCCCTAGTGGTCGCCTCCGCGATCGAGCTCGGAGGCGGAGTCGTCCTCACCGGTGACCCCGACGACCTCGAGCTGCTCGCAGGCGGACACCCCGAGGTCGTGATTCGCGCGGTGTAGTCGCTCACGCTACCGGCTTGGCTACGAGTCGCTGTGCGCTGAGGTGTCGGACTCGCTCACCTGGTTGCGGTTCTGTCGGATCCCGCTCGGCGAACGGGCCCCGCACCTCTCCACGCTGATGAAGATCACGACCCGGTGCGGGTCGTGCACCGTCGACGCGCTCAACGCGCAGCTCGTCGCGGCGGGGGTCGTGGCCGGGGTGATCGACATGGGCTGGCTTCGAGCGGACACGACCGTTGGGCCCGCGGACATCAAGTACCCGACGGACTCGGGGCTGTTGACCAAAGGCATCTCTCGCATCGCCGCGCTGGTCACCCGCATCCAGGCTGAGGGCATCGCGCCACGCACCCGTTCACCGACGAGACCCCCGCCGCTCGCCAAGGCGCTCACCGGATCGGATAGAAGCTACGGCGCCGCAGCGATGACGCCAAGGCCGAAGTTCTGGCCATCACCGGCGAGCTAGCTGATCTGGCCGGCGCTACCACCGCTCTCGTACGCCCTGGATCTCAGTCGGTGCAGCGCCGCAACTCGGCCGAAGCAGATTCGACGAAAGCACGCAGGTCATCCACGGTCCGCAGCTCGTGCCATAGCTCGTCCGATGGTGAGCGAAGCTCGTGCTCCTCGAGTAGAGCGGTCAACTCCAACGCCTACAGCGAATCAACGCCTAGTTCCTCCCGCAGAAGCAGGTCGCCTTCCAAGTCCGCCGGTGGTCGGCCAGTGAGGCTGCAGAGTATCTCGTCGAGCACGACCAATACCCGCTGCGGCTCACCGACTATCGCACCCTCACAGTAGCGGTGCAATCTCGCTCGCGCATCTCCTACCCAGTGGTCCCTAGACACGGCATAGATGCGGCGTTCCCAATACCGACCCTGAAAGTACGTTCTGTCCGGTAAGACCGCCTCGAGGTCAGCAAATCTGCTCAATGCGGTTCCAAAACCACCCATGTTGAAAGCGTCCACCTAGAAGTAGACCTTTCGGAGCGGCCATGCGTCAATGGCGTAGTCGATCGCCAGTCCTGCCCCCTCGACCACGAGCCCTGCACCTTCGAAACGCGGATCGCCAAGAACGGACAACTCAATACAGCCATTTACCGGCTCAAAGTTGCTGAGGTGCACACACCCCACGGGTCCCGAATCCACGCCCACCACCACGAAGGCTGCGGCGCATCCAGCCCAGAAGGTGCGGGCCGCTTCTGAGGGGGAAAGGACCATCCCCCGCCCACGCCAGCGAGTGATGAGCGCAGGGTGCCGCTCTAGCTGAAATACATACTCTTGTTCTGCAGGCCCTACCGGCACAAGACGCACGCGTCTACCCAGGAGATCAGCCATCTAAAGACGATCCGTCGTCTGGGGTGACATGCTGGTCCCTAACTCGGGTCTCTGAGCTGACCATGGACACGGAGCATCTCCTCAACCACGTTTGTTCCCTCGCTGTCGAGCAGACGAGAGCCGTTGAATGCCACCTGGACGAGCACGAGGTGTTCGGCATTGCACCGGTCGATCTCCTGTTCCAGATCTCTCGCTCGCTCAATTGAGTTCGGCGAGATTGGTGCGATCTCCAGACCCTGACCAGGAGTGCCGGAAGGGTCACGGCGAACAGGCAACGGAAATACCTTGAAGCCCAGCCCCATTCCAGCCTGAGTTGCACACTCGGTGGCGATACGCGACGCCGCCACGACCTCGTCGTACGACACAAATCCATCGGACAAGGCCGAGTGTTGAGTGCTCCCGTTCACCAGCCCTTCCGAAAGGACTACGACATCTAATGGAACTGGCCTCACATCCGTCTGCGCAACCGGAGTCCTGGGACTGTCGCGCGCCGCCCATGCCTGGGAACCCAGACCGACCGCAACAACCACCCCAGCGACCACACCGATCGTCCGTCTCATGCCGATCTCCAATCTGCTTTGGGTAGGTAGGCAGGCTAGAAGTTGTGATACAACGCCTTCTCGAACTGTCCGTTGCTGGTGTAGCCGTCCCGCCAATAGGTGTTAAATGACGTACCCGCCTGATAGTGGAGATGATTGTCTACCGCATCTCCGTAATGTTCGAAATCGAAGTAGATGCCAGATGGGCTGGACCCTGACGTACAGCCTGCGTGGAAGGACGAGAACGTACTATTTTGGAAATCACCATCATACCAGCGGTCAATCTTGGCTTGGTAGTTGCAAGAATTAGTACCAGGCATCCCGAAATACCGGTCAATCCTTACATCCCAGAGTCCGTTGGTACCACCATGGTTGTTCGCGTGGTGGAAGGTATGCCATTGAAGATAGCCGTCGTTGATGCCTGGCTGCGGACTCGCAAAGCCCGAGGCCACCTGCGAATGGGCATCCGCGGGTGCATCAGCCATCCAAACCACAGCGCCCACCGCAATAGCAACTGATCCCAGCCGGATGCCTGCTCGCGTCGCGTCCATGAGAATCAGAGTCCCCCCCTCCCCGAAATTGTCAAGTCCAAGAAGTGCTGGCGCAGCCCAACGCTTGCCGGCCGGCCACAGACATCTGATCAGGTGGCCGATCTGCTCTCCTTGGTGGACGACAGTGCAGTCAGGACCACCGCCTCGAGGCCGGTGGGGCCAGTGGCAACGCGGTAGGTGACCGGCACTCCAACCTCGATGTGTCGGGAGCCGTCGGCGAGGCTGGTGCAGTGGAACCACCATTCGGTGCCGTCGGCGTCGTCGGCCACGGTACCCGCCCCGACGTGGGCATCGAAGGTTCCCACCGTGCCCGATCGGCGTGCGTAGATGGTGGCAGGAGGCCCCCCCGGCATCGTCAGTGGACGATCTTGGCCAGCGGGAGTTCGATGATGTCCGAGGCCCCGGCATCCTTCAGAGCGGGGATCAAAACGTTGATCTCACGCTTGGGGACCACCGTCTCGACCGCGTATCCGCCGTCTCCATGCAGCTTGGACACCGTGGGCGCCTTCATCGATGGCAGCAGGCCGATCACGGCGTCGAGATCGTTGTCTCCCACGTTGAGCTTGACCAGCACCTTGCCCCGGGCCTCCAGCACCCCCTGGAGCAACGTACGCACCTGGTGCATGGCGTGCTGCTTGTCGGGATCGGCGTATGCGGCGGGGTTGGCCACCAGTTCGGTGTAGGACTGCAGGATCTGGTCGATCTCGCGCAGGCCGGCGGCTCGCAGCGCCCGACCGGTCTCGGTGATCTCGACAATGCAGTCGACGATGTCGGGGATCTTCGCCTCGGTCGCTCCGTAGCTGAGACGGATGTCGGCCTCGATGCCCTTGGACTCGAAGAACCGACGGGTGACCTCGGGATACTCGGTGGACACCCGCACGCCCTGAGGCAGGTCCTCCACCCGCTGCACGGGGGAATCCCCCGCCACTGCCACCACCATGCGGATCGGACGTGAGGTCGCCTTGGAATAGTGCAGTTCCCCCAGCGAGACCACGTCGCTGGACGTTTCCTCTATCCAGTCCCGACCAGTGATCCCGAGGTCGAACATGCCCTCGGCCACATACATCGGGATCTCTTGCGGACGAAGGATCCGAACCGACTCGATCCGAGGATCGTCGATGGTTGCCTTGTAGTCGACGGTCGAGGACCGGTTCACCGCCAAGTCGGCGGCGGTGAACAGTTCGAGCGTCGCCTTCTCCAGCGAACCTTTGGGTAGGACCAGTTGCAGCACGGTCTCCGACGGTACCGGGCTGACGCCCGGTACCGCCAAAGGGTTGTGGTGCCGCTCAGCCCACGCCGAGGAGGTCGACCACGAACACCAGGGTCTCGTTGGGGCCGATCACGCCCCCGGCACCGGCCGCGCCGTATCCCATGTGGGGTGGGATGGTGAGCCTGCGGCGACCGCCGATCTTCATGCCTGCGACGCCCTCATCCCAGCCCGTGATGACCTGGCCGGCACCGAGGCGGAACCCGAACGTGTCGCCCCGGTCCCACGAGGCGTCGAACTGCTGGCCGGTGGACCATGAGACACCGACGTAGTGCACCTCCACCGGCTGACCGGAGACGGCCTCGGGGCCGTCGCCTACAACCAGATCTTCGATGAGCAGGTCGGCAGGGGGTGCGGAATCAGGGATTGTCACTTCGGGCTTGGTCATGGGCGAGGACCCTAGGTGATCAGCACTGGTTGTAGGTGATGGTCCACAGGGCACGGAGCTGAGCTTCATGGGTTGTCTCGGTGGCCTGGAACAACAGGCGGGCGGCGTCGAGTGAGTTCGACTTGATGGCCTCGTCGACGTCGGCCAGGTACTGGTGAAGATCCTCGAGTTGAGGGTTGGGTCCGGCGATTCCGAAGGAGCCCAGCATGGTCCCGAGTCCGCCCACCCCATAGCCGTCGTGCTCGTCATACCAATTGCCGACCGATGACATGTCGGTGGCCTTTTCGAGCTTGGTGGATACCCCACGCCTGAACTCGTCGAAGTCCGTGGCACCCTGGCAGAAATCCTCGAGGTTGACGATCCGAGCCGAGGTACCGGACTCGAGAGTGCCGAACTCGATCCCTTCGTCGCTGTCGTTGATGGTGCGCGTCTCTCGGCTCACTTCCTTGCCTCGACCGTCGAGGCAGACCGTCTCCTCGACGATGCCCTCTCCACCTTTCGCCGGCTTGGAGGTCAATGTGCAGTGGCGTTCGGAGCCGGGTCCGATGATGTCGAGGCTCTCCCCCACGAATCGAACGGCGAACACGATGATGAGCAGCCCCACGACACCGATTCCGATGCTGCGAATCCGGGAGTGATCGGCCTTCGGTACCGCCAGGGGCGGGGGCGGTTCTCTGAACCGCGTCAGGTCGATGTCGGGCGGCGGCGGCTCGTACAGGGGGGCCGAGACCGGCCCCGACGTCGACGGATCTCCGTAGTGGACGCCCGACGAGTCGACGGTGACGGTCGATGGATCAAAGGTCGAACCGAAGGTCAACGGTTCCCACAGCGGGGTGTCGTCCCATTTCTCCTCCGACGGCTTCGGTGGTGCCTGGGTCGGCGGCGGTTCACTGCCGGGGGGAGCAAACCCAAGGGGACCTGAGATGGCACCGGTGCCGTCGTCGTAGGGGAAGGGTTGGTAACCACCCGGCGCGCCGGACGGTGTTACCGGCGGGGCAGTCGGGATCGACAGCCTGAGCGTTGTCACCTGGTCGTCGGTGAGCAGCGTTTCCGAACCGACTAGGCCGAACCCGGCCAGCGCGGCTCGGTCGATCACGTCGCGGGGCTCGACTCCCAGTTCGGTTGCCAGTTCGTGCACGTACACGGGACGGGGGGCTCCCTTGTCGTCCTAGATCCGAGGAACTACCAGCTTGTCAGGAATCGACGCGCGATGGGAGGCATCCCGGCGCTCGCGCTCAGTGGCCCTTGACACGACTCACGAGGCGGGCCATCTCGACGACCACCCCGGCTGCATCCTCACCCACGTTGTGGCCACCCGGCCCCTGACTCCGGGCCAGGGCCTGGTCGAGGTTCTCCACCGTCAGGGCGCCGAAGGCGATCGGCGTCCCGGTGGCGAGCTGGGCATCTTGGATACCTCGGGCACACTCCCCCGCCACCGACTCGTAGTGGGTCGTCTCACCCCGGATGACACAGCCCAGCGCGATCACCGCGTCGACCCGGCCTGATCCGGCCCAGGTCTTGGCGGCCAACGGCAGCTCGAAGGCGCCCGGCACCCAGTCCACGCTCACCGCGGTCGGATCGACGCCGGCGGCAGCCAACCCGGCGAGTGCGCCATCGAGAAGGCGAAGGGTGATCTCGGAGTTCCAGCGGGCCACGACTATCGCCACCCTCAGCCCGGCACCGTCGAGAACGGGTGCCGGCACCTCGGGCGACTGGTGATCACCGGCCATGGTCGTGCTCCTCGTCCAGCAGTTCGACGTCGTCGGCCGAGTCGGGGGTGACCGCTCCTGAGGCGTCGGGGGGCAGGTCCTCGAGGCCTTCGAGAAGGTGACCCATCTTTTCGGCCTTGGTCTTGAGGTAGCGGATGTTCTCGGGGTTGGGGGCGGTGATCGACGGGACGCGCCCGGTGATGTCGAGGCCGAACCCGTCGAGGCCCCCGTACTTGGCCGGGTTGTTGGTGATCAGGCGCATCGTGGTGATACCGAGATCCACCAGGATCTGGGCGCCGATGCCGTACTCGCGGGAATCGACGGGAAGGCCAAGGGCCTCGTTGGCTTCGACCGTGTCGTGGCCTTCGTCTTGGAGCTCGTAGGCCCGGATCTTGTGGCCGATCCCGATGCCTCGACCTTCGTGGCCTCGCAGATACACGACCACACCGGTTCCCTCGTCGGCCACCATCTTCATGGCGGCGTCGAGCTGAACGCCGCAGTCACAGCGCATGGAACCGAACACGTCGCCGGTGAGGCATTCGCTGTGGACCCGAACCAACACGTCGTCCGCGCCGTTCACGTCGCCACGGACCATGGCCACGTGCTGTTCGCCGTCGAGGACGTTCTCGTACACGAAGGCGTTGAAGTCACCCCATCCGGTGGGGATCCGGGCCTCCGCCACCCGCCGGACCAGCTTCTCGGTTCGCCGCCGGTAGCGGATCATGTCAGCGATGGAGATCATGTAGAGGTCGTGCTCACGGGCGAAGCGCCGCAACTCGGGTTGACGGGCCATGCCCATCTTCTTGTCGTCGACGATCTCGCACAGGATCCCCGCCGGGTACAACCCGGCCATGCGGGCCAGGTCGACGGTCGCTTCGGTGTGACCGGCCCGCTTGAGGACGCCACCTTCGCGTGCTTCGAGCGGCAGGATGTGGCCCGGCCTCGCCAGATCTCCGGGTCGAGTCGTCGGATCGACGAGGGCGAGGACGGTGGCGGCACGGTCGAAGGCGGAGATCCCGGTGGTGGTTCCGTGGCGGTAGTCGACGCTGACCAGGAACGCGGTGCGCATGCTCTCGGTGTTCTGTTCGACCATCGGGCGGAGGTCGAGCTCGGCGGCCCGCTCGGGCGTTATGGGGGCGCAGATGAACCCGGAGGTGTGGTGGAGGAAGAAGGCGATCTTCTCGGGGGTGACGTGTTCGGCGGCCATGATCAGGTCGCCTTCGTTCTCGCGGTCCTCGTCGTCGACCACCACCAGGATCTCGCCCCGGGCGAAGGCTTCTAGGGCCTCACCAATGTCGGCGAGGGGGCCGTCATCGCTGGGCCCCCGGTTGTCCCGGGGTGCTGTGGCGTCGGCGGTCTCGGTCATGGCTTGTGTCCTTCCAGAAGCGACTCGACGTACTTGGCGATCACATCGAGCTCGATGTTCACAGGGTCACTGGGGCCTTTGCGACCCAGGGTGGTGACTTCGGCGGTATGGGGGATGACGGCGATGGAGAACCCGTCGGGGTGGACGGCGGCCACGGTGAGGCTCACGCCGTCGACGGTCACCGATCCCTTGTGCACGATGTAGCGCAAGAGCTCGGGCGCAACTGTGACCTTCAGGTCGGGGGCCGGGGTCACGATGGTCCCGACCGCGTCGACGTGGCCCTGCACGAGGTGGCCGCCGAGGCGGTCGGCCAGTCGAACCGGGCGTTCGAGGTTCACGCGGTCACCTGGTTGGAGGGCACCGAGGCTGGTGCGGGCGTAGGTCTCCTCGACTACGTCGGCCTCCCACCAGTCATCTCCCCACGCGACCACGGTCAGGCAGGTGCCGTTCACGGCGATCGACGCGCCCATCTCCACATCGGAGAGGACGGTGGTGGCCGTGATCCGTAGGCGGGGCCCTGAGCGGCTGGCGACAGTGCCCAACTCCTCCACGATGCCGGTGAACATCAGCTCTCCTTCGGGACTGTGTCGTCTTGGTCTGGGCGGCCCACCGTCGCGGTAGGGATGGGCAGGTCGAGGGTGGCCACCGGGACCGATCCGGTGGTCGGTCCGTCGGTGGCATCAACGGCGCGACCGACAGGAACGGCACCGCCGACCAGGGGGTCGAGGTCGGCCAGCAGATCCACCCTCAAGTCGGCACCGAGGGGCGTCACCGAGCTGAACGAACCTCGCCACACATCGGAGATGGTGGGGGCGCCGGGACCGCCGAACATCGGCCGTCCGTCGCTTCCGCCGAAGATGACCGGAGCAAGGTAGAAGACGTACTGGTCGACCAGTTGCCGGCGATGAAACTCACCCGCCACCGTGGCGCCACCTTCGACCAGCACCTGGAGCACTCCCCTCTCACCCAACTGGACCAGGAGATCATCTAGGTCACCTTGGAACTCGATGGCGGGCTGGACCTTGGCCTCGGGGGCAGCCTGCCCGAGGACGACGCGCAGCGGGTCCCTACCCTCCACGTGGCGAACGGTGAGCGACGGGTCGTCGGCTCGGACGGTGTTGGCGCCCACCACCACCGCATCGCTGTCGGCCCGGAGCTGGTGGGCGTCAGCTCTCGCGGTGGCCCCAGTGATCCAGCGACTCGATCCGTCGCGGGCGGCGGTGCGGCCGTCGATGCTGGCACCGAGCTTGAGCACCACCCAAGGTCGCCCAGTGATCCGATGCTTCAGGTACGGGGCGAGCTGCATTCGCACCGCGGGCGCCTCCACACCGACCTCCACCTCGATGCCGGCATCTCTGAGCCGGGAAATACCGGCACCGGCCACCCGCGGATCGGGATCTTCGATGCCGACCACGACCCGGGTCACACCGGAGTCGATCAGCGCATCGGCACAGGGTGGGGTGCGTCCGGTGTGCGAGCAAGGTTCGAGGGTCACCCAAACCGTTGCTCCCTTCGCCGCCGAACCAGCCGCGGCCAGAGCAACGGCCTCGGCATGGGGACCTCCCGGGGGGCTCGTGGCACCGGTGAACACGCCACCTTCGACGGCTTGGATCACACAGCCGACCCACGGATTGGGCGAGGTGAAGCCGCGGACGGCGGATGCGACCTCGATCGCCTTCGCCATGGCCTCGGAATCGTTCACCGTTGCTCCCGTGTGTGGACCGGGCACGCGGCGCGCGAGGCGACGGCGCCCTCGCTCTCATCCGGACTTTGACCGTCGGTCCCGGAGTTACACCGGATCGGCCCGAGCCGGAGCCCGGGTTCGCGGACTTTCACCGCCGGTAGGGATTTCCACCCTGCCCCGCGAGGGGACGTTGTTGGTTTGATTGTGCGCTCCAACTGTAGGCCCCAGTTCCGGTCGCGCCCAACAGCGACCGTTCGCCCCGCGACCGGTCGCCCCTCACAGAATTGCCGCTAATGCCCAGTGTCTCCCCGGAGCATCTTCAGAGCATGGGGGACCACGTCGATCACCGCCTCGAGGCATTCCACTGCTCCGCCGGGCGAGCCAGGGAGGTTCAAGATCAGGGCCTCCCCCGTTGCCCCGGCCAACCCCCTGGAGAGACGGCCCAGGGGGTTGACGGACCGCATGGCCTCGGCCAGTCCAGGCGCTTCCCGCTCGATCACCTTGCCGGATGCTTCGGGGGTCAGATCCCGGGGACCAAAGCCCGTCCCCCCGGTGGTGACGACCAGCCCGTTGAAACCGGTGCAAGCTCGGGTCAGGGCGGAGGCGACCGAGTCGATTCCGTCGCCGACGACCGTCGGCTCTGATACCTCGGCGCCGGCTCGACGCAGAGCTTCGACCACGGCAGGTCCTCCCCGGTCCTCCCGGATCCCCGACGCCACGCCGTCGGAAACGGTTATCACCCGGGCCGACCACCGCGGCACGGGTTTGACCCCGTCCAGGGCGCTCTCCGGGGCTCGCTCGATGGTCAAGGTGCTCTCCACACGAACAGCGCCATCCCATCGGTGCCGGCAGCCTGGGGCAGGAGGATGGCGCCGCTCCCCCACGGCTCCCACGGTGAACCGGGAACCTCCATCGCCGCCCAGTCCGGGTGACTCGCCGCGAACCGCCCCGCGACCCCGATCGTCTCCTCCGATGTCAGGGTGCACACCGAATAGATGAGAGAACCGCCGGGGACGACCAGGTCGGCGGCCGAGTCGAGCAGGCGGGTCTGGATTTCTGCGAGACGGGCCGGGGCGTTCTCGTCGATGCGCCAGCGGGCGTCGGCCCTACGCCGGAGCGAGCCAAGACCCGAGCACGGCGCATCCACCAGCACACGGTCGAAGGACCGGGGCGCGAACGGCGGGTGTGTCCCGTCGGCCACCATCACGCTCACCGAGCCGCCCGGGTCTCCTGGTGTTTCGAGGCGTTGGGCGCCGAGGCGAGCGGCGTTGGCTGCGATCAGTCCGGCCCTGGCGGGCCGCAGGTCGCCGGCCACCACCCAGGCCCCGGTCCCGGCCAGGGCGGTCGCCTTGCCGCCGGGGGCGGCGCACAGGTCCAGAACCCGGTCTCCGGG
Source organism: Acidimicrobiales bacterium (assembly GCA_020439505.1). Taxonomy (GTDB): domain Bacteria; phylum Actinomycetota; class Acidimicrobiia; order Acidimicrobiales; family Iamiaceae; genus Aquihabitans. Next base: position 10,707 of record JAGQSO010000050.1, on the reverse strand, counting down.
TCCGGCACCGACGGTGTCAGCCACCCACTGGGAGGCCTCGTCCTGGATGTATCCGTCGGCGCGCTCGCTTACCGAGGCAGCACCATTCATCGCCTCGAGCGCCCCGGCTGCCCGATCGGCGCCGAGATCCCGGGTCAGTGAGTCGGCGATCCAGTCGGGGTAGCTGAGGCGGACCGCATCGGAGGGCCACGCGTCATCCGCTTCGGACACTCGGCGAAGTACCGCGTTGACCAGTCCGCGGGCCCGGCGGGGAACCACGGCAACGGTGGCCGAGACTGCGGCATGTGGGGGCGTTCCCAGGAAACGGAGCTGGAACACTCCCATTCGCAGCGCGGCCCTCACCTCGGGATCGAGCTCCCCGTGGGTGAATCGGTCCACGAACCAGTCACAGGCCCGCCGGAGTCGGGTGGTCCCGTAGACGAGCTGGGTGACGAAGGCGCGGTCACGTTCCGGCAGTCCGCTGCGCGCCAGCACGCCGGGCAGCACCAGGTTGGCGTAGGCCCCTTCCGTGTCGATGCGGACCAGCGCCGCCACCGCGGTCCGGCGGGCGTCGGCCGGCGGGGTCTTGGGTGCGACGTCCTGCCTGGGCTTGCCCTGGGATCGCCTCGACCGTGTCGGTCGGGCTCCCGGGCCCGGCTTCTGGCGTCGGCCTCCACCATTTGGTCTCTCGGTCATCGGTCCACCATCTGTGTGCCCAACCGTTCCCCTGGGACGGGGCGGATTCCGTTGAGCCACGCCTTCGCCGCCATCGGGCCCTTTCCTTCTGGTTGCACCTCGGCCAGTTCCAAGGTTCCGGCGCCCGTGGTGACCTCCGTTCCGTGGAGTTCGCCTACCTGCCCCTGACCCGTCCGCTCCGGGTGGGCCACGGCTCTGTGGACCTTGAGTCTGGACCCGGTTCGTGTCGTCCACGCCCCGCCGATCCGGACGAGGCGCAACAGGTCGACCGCCGCCCGGTTCCAGTCCAGGTGGAGGTCGTCGGTGTTGATCTTGGATGCGTAGGTGACCGAGCCGACCTGGGGTTCGGGCGCGTCGAGGCCTCGCTGCAGGGTGTCGACCAGGAGACGGGCACCCACGTCGGTCAGGGCCGAGCGGAGCTCGGCCGCGGTGGATTGGGGATCGATCCGAACCTCGGTTCGGGCGTACACGCCACCGGTGTCGAGTCCTTCCTCGACCGCCATGACACAGACCCCGGTCACCTCGTCGCCCGCCAGGATGGCCCGCTCCACCGGAGCGGCGCCGCGCCAGCGCGGCAGCAGCGAGAAGTGGAGGTTGACCATCGGCATGGCTTCGAGCATCGGGCGGCGGAGAATCTGCCCGAAGGCGACCACCACCCCGAGGTCCGCTCCGCTGGTGAGCGCGTCGGCGGGGTCGTGGCTGACGTTGAGGCCGAGCTCGAGGGCGGCGGCCTTCACCGGAGTGGGCGTGGCGGCGCCCCGTCGTCCCCGACGCTTGTCTTCGCCGGTGATCACCACCACCACCTCGTAGCCGCCCTCTACCAGGGCACGCAGAGGGGCGACCGCCATCTCCGGCGTTCCCAGGTAGGCGATGCGTCGGGGATACTTCGGTGGTTCGGCCAAGGCCGTCGTCGGTGCCGGCTCGGGCCCGGTGGAGGTCAACGGTGGCCCGGTCAGCGCAGAGACAGCCGGCCTGACACAGGCCGCTGTTCGCCCAGGCCCAGCATCAGCTCGCGGACCTGCCGTTTGGCTTGACGGGCCTGGTCCTCGTCCAGCCGGTCGACCAGCAGCACGCCGTTGATGTGGTCGAGTTCGTGCTGGAACATGCGTCCCTCGAACTCCGACGCGTCGAAGGAGACCTCGTTTCCTTCCAGGTCACGGCCCACCACGTGGACGTGGTTGGGGCGGGTGATCTCCCACGACAGGCCGGGCACCGACAGGCACCCCTCCTGGTAGGTCCACTCGCCGTCGGACTCGACAATCTCGGGGTTCACGATGGCGTGGGCACCGGTGCCATCGTCGATGTCCCACACGAACAGCCGCTTTTGCACCCCGACCTGGGGGGCGGCCAGACCGACACCGGGCGCGGCGTACATGGTGGCGATCATGTCGTCGACCAGGCGGGCGAGCTTCCCGTCGATGTCGGTGATGTCGTCGGCGCGCTGTTTGAGTACCGGATCACCGATGACGCGGATCTCGTAGGGGGCCATGGCTGTGAAGGCTACCGTCGCCGACGTGGCGTCCCCCCAGCCCGACCAGTCCGGGCACTACTTCTCCTCTGACCCCGCGGTCACCTCCGCCCCGGCCGAGGTGGAGCTCGTCCTGCCCGAGGGGCGCCTGATCCGACTGGCGACGGACCGTGGAGTGTTCTCCGCCGACCGGGTCGATCCCGGCACCCGGGTGCTGCTGGCCGAGGGCCCGCCGGTTCGGGGCCCGGTTCTGGCCGACGTCGGCTGTGGCTACGGACCGATCGCGGTGACCCTGGCCCTGAGAGCCCCCGAAGCCACGGTCTGGGCAGTAGACGTCAACGAACGGGCCCGTGGGTTGTGCCGGGCCAACGCCGAAGCCAACGGCGTGGCTGAACGGGTCCGGGTGGTGGCTCCCGAGGATGTGCCCGCGGACCTGATCGTCGACCAGGTGTGGTCGAACCCGCCGATCCGGATCGGCAAGGCGGCCCTCCACGATCTACTCACCTCCTGGCTGGAGCGGCTGGAACCGGATCACGGCACGGCCGAACTGGTGGTGCAGAAGCATCTGGGGTCCGACTCGTTGGCCCGCTGGCTGGAAGCAAACGGCTGGCCGACCACCCGACGGTCCAGCCGGGCTGGCTACCGCCTGTTGAGTGTGTCGGCGACCGGGACCTACCCCACCGACGACCCCGAGGATGGGAAATGAGCCGAGCACTCGGTAGCACGGACCTGAAGCGGCTCCATCGGGAGTGGCGCCGCAACGCATCGGGTCGCGTGGCCCTGTTGTTGGATTCGGTGGCGACACCGGCCAACGTCGGCTCGATCCTGCGGACCGCGGCCGCGCTGCGGATGGACGACGTGTGGCTGTGCGCCCAGACCCCCGACCCTTCCACCACCGGGGTCGGTCGTACCGCCCTGGGATCGGAGCGGTACCTGACCCTGCACCGCTGCGAGCAGCCAGTCGATGCGGTCGCCCAGATCCACGCCGCCGGCTACCGCCTGGTGGCGGTGGAGCTGGCCCACGGCGCGGAACCGATCCACTCCGTCGACCTGACCGATCCGGTCTGTCTGGCCGTCGGCCATGAGGACCGCGGGCTCAGCGCCACCGTGCTCGACGGCGCCGACCAGGTCGTGTTCATCCCCCAACTGGGCAAGATCGGGTCGCTGAACGTGGCCACCGCAGCATCGATCTCCATGTACGAAGCGCGCCGCCAAGCCTGGCCTTAGGAGGCGAGCCGACAGGTGAGCCGACCCATAAGTACGGCATGGTTAAACCGAGGCGAAGCCTCGGTCTGATTACCCTCGCAGCAACGACGGCTGGACCTATCCCCTAGGTCCCTTGGCCGCGCTCAGAGGCGCAGTGGGTCGACCTCGAGGCGCAGTCGGCCGGGAGGGCGGACCACCGTGGCCATGGCGTCGCACAGCGTCTCGTGATCGGGGGCGGTGAGCCTCCATGCACCCTCCACCGGGCCCTGGACGACGACCCCCGGCGGAGCGCCGAAGGCGGCGATCCAGGCCTCGGCCGCGGCGCCAGACACGGCCGCCATCGCCACCGCCGGGGGGAACCCTAGGGCCGTACGCAGCACCGCCTCGCTTTCGCTCAGCCTCCCCGGATCGGCCCGCCGGGCGGCGACCAGAACCGGATGATCAGGTGAGCGGGTCTGGACCAGAACCCGGGCCTCGGGGCGACCGCTGCGATGCACCAGGCGGGAAGCCCGGGCCAGCAGGACCAGGGCCTGTTCGACCGCCCGGTAGCGGGGAGCGAGGAGCTCCTGGTCGAAGTCGAGGAACGCCACCACGTCGGCCCGGTCAACCCGGTGCAGCACCGCTTCGGTGCCGATCATCACCCGTTGGTGGAGTCGATCGATCTCCGGTGATCCGGCGGTGACCTCCCCCACCGGCTCGCCGACCAGAGCCTCCAGCTCTTCCCGGGCCCGGCTGACACCCAACCGCAGGTTCTTGAACCGGGCGCCACCGCATTCCAGACAGACCGGAGGGCGGTCGGTGCCGCAACGTCCGCACACCATCGATCCACCGTCGGGGTCGGCCACCGGCCCCGCGCATCGCTCACAGCGGGCCAGCGTGGAACAAGCCGCGCAGGCCAGCAGGCGGGACCGGCCGGTGCGGTTCAACACGCACAAGACCCGTCCCGGGCCTCGGGCCAGGTCGACCAGCCGGGGGGAGAACAGCGGCCCCAGGGACGGATCGAGGTCTCGCTGGTCGATCACCTCCACCCTGCCCCACCCGAGCCGCTCGCTCTGGCGGTCGGTCGTGACCAGGGTTGCGCACCCGAGGGCTTCGAGGGTGGGACATGGTGACACCAAGACGACCGGCGCGTCGGCGCGGCGGGCCCGTTCCAGGACCACGTCACGGGCGTGCCACGTCGGGGCCTGTTCCTGTTGGTAGGCCTCGTCGTGCTCGTCGAGCACCACCACCCGGGCCAGGTTGGCGACCGGCGCCCACGCGCTGCTGCGGGTCCCGACCACCGCGGTCGCCCCGGCCGCGGCACTGGCCCACTCAGCGGCCACCGCCCGCGGCCGATCGTCGTCGATGACGACCGCGGTGGGCACGCCAGCCCGGATCAGGCGTCGACCAAGGCCACGGGCTTCTTCGACGCTGGGGCACAACACCAGGCACGACCCGCCCCGAGCGATGGAATCAGCTACTGCGGCACGGACCAGGAGGTAACGATCCGCCCCCGGGGCGAGCCGGAGCACTGCCTGGTCGAGTTCGAGGGCCTGCCGGATCACGCGGGCGGTATCGGGGGCGGCATCGGCCAGCAGGGCGGACACATCAGGTTCGAGTCGTGGCGGCGCCACCTGCGGCAAGGTGGCCACCACCGCGGGCGGGCTGGCGGTGCGCAACAACGACGCCCGTCGCCCGGCCCAGCGCCAGGCCGCCCATCCCGCCAGGTCGATGACCTCGGGCGATGGTCCTCGGCCGCTCACCTTGGCCAGGGGTCGAAGCGCCATGCCCGGCTCGGGCTCGACGTCGGCGGCAACCACCCAGCCCCCGACCCGGCGTCCGTGCAGGTCGACCCGCACCATGTCCCCAACCGAAACCGCCACACCAGGTGGAACCAGGTAGTCGAACTCCTTGTCGATGGCGGCGACGTCGGGCAGAACCCTGACCACCCGCCGACCGTCAGCGCTCATCGTGGACGCGCCGGAGGGGCGGGCCGGAACCCGCCCCTCCGAGACATTGCCAGGGTCGATCGTGAAGGGATCAGAGCCCGAGAGCGGACCTGATGTCGGCTGCCCTGGTGGTCTGCTCCCAGGTGAAGTCGGGGTCGTTGCGACCGAAGTGACCGTAGGCCGCGGTCTTCTTGTAGATCGGGCGACGCAGATCGAGGTCGCGCAAGATGGCGCCGGGACGAAGGTCGAACACCTCCTTGACCGCCTCGACGATCTTGGCTTCCTCGACCTTGGCGGTGCCGAAGGTCTCGACCAACAGCGATACCGGGTGTGCCACGCCGATGGCGTAGGCCACCTGAACCTCGGCCCGATCGGCGGCTCCGGCGGCCACCAGGTTCTTGGCCACCCAACGGCCGGCGTAGGCGGCGGAACGGTCGACCTTGGACGGGTCCTTACCCGAGAAGGCGCCGCCACCGTGGCGGGCCATGCCGCCGTAGGTGTCGACGATGATCTTGCGGCCGGTGAGACCGACATCGGCGTGGGGGCCGCCGAGCTCGAACTTGCCGGTGGGGTTGACCATCACCGCGAAGTCGTCGTCGGCGAACTTGGCCGGCAACGACGGGCGGATCACGTGCTCGATGAGGTCGGGCTTGATGGTGGTCTCGGCGTCGATGCCGGGCTGGTGCTGGGTGGAGATCAGCACGGTGCGCAGACGGACCGGGGTGTTGCCCTCGTAGTCGAAGGTGACCTGGGTCTTGCCGTCGGGACGCAGGTACGGGAGGATCCCGGCCTTGCGGACCTCGGCGAGCCGGGTGGCCATCTTGTGGGCCAACCAGATCGGCAGTGGCATGAGATCTTCGGTCTCGTTGCAGGCGTAACCGAACATCATCCCCTGGTCGCCGGCGCCCTGGCTGTTGAGGGCATCCTCACCGGCGGTGCCGGTACGGGTCTCGAAGGCGGTGTCCACGCCCTGGGCGATGTCGGGGCTCTGGGGGTCGATCGAGGTGATCACGCCGCAGGTGTTGCCGTCGAAGCCGGTGTTGCCGTTGTCGAAGCCGATGCCGTTGACGGTCTCGCGGACGATCTTGGGGAACTCGATGTAGGCCGAGGTGGTGATCTCGCCCGCCACCACCACCAGGCCGGTGGTGATCAAGGTTTCACAGGCGACTCGGGCCATGGGGTCCTCGGCCAGGATGGCGTCGAGGACGGCGTCGGAGATCTGGTCGGCCATCTTGTCGGGATGGCCCTCGGTCACCGACTCCGAGGTGAAGGTCCACTGGGTCACTGCTGCTCCTTGGGGGGCGTTGTCTGGGCTTGCTGATCTGGATTGTCGATCCGGGGCGGCGGCGAATGTAGGCGAAGGCCCGCGACAGCGTCGAGGATCCTTTCGGCCACCCCCTCCTTGGTGGTCATCGGCACCGGTGTCGCCGTGCCGTCCGCACCGTAGATGATGACCTCGTTGGTGTCGTGCTCGAAGCCGGTCGCCGGGGCCGACACGTCGTTGGCCACCAGGAGGTCGGCCCCCTTTGCCTCGAGCTTGGAGCGGGCATGGGTGGCGACGTCGGTGGTCTCCGCCGCGAAACCGACGAGAATCTGGCCCGCCCGCTTGTGTCGGCCAAGGGCCGCGAGGATGTCGACGGTGGGTTCGAGACGGATCTCGGGTGGTCCACCAGCCTTCTTGATCTTGTGATCGGCCACCGTGACCGGTCGGAAGTCGGCGACCGCGGCGGCCATCACCACCACGTCGGCCGAGGCGGCCCTGGCCATGACCGCGTCGTGCATCTCCGCTGCGCTGACGACCGCTACCACGTCGCTGACCCCGGGAGCGGGGAGCGAAGCGGTGGTGATGAGGGTGACCCGGGCTCCGCGACGGGCGGCGGCGACCGCGAGGGCGTGACCCTGCTTGCCCGAGGACCGGTTGCCGATGAAGCGGACGGGATCGATCGCCTCGCGGGTACCGCCGGCGGTGACCACCATGTTCACACCATCGAGGTCAGGCGGGCCGAGGGCGGCGAACACCGCGTTCACGATCCGGGTCGGGTCTGCCAGGCGTCCGTGGCCGATGTCTCCCCCGGCCAGGCGACCCGACTCCGGGTCGACCACCACGACCCCCCGTCGACGCAAGGTGGCGAGGTTCTCTTGGACTGCGGGGTGTTCCCACATCTCGGTGTGCATGGCCGGGCAGACCACCACCGGGGCCCGAGTGGCCAACAAGGTGGCGGTCAGCAGATCGTTGGAACGACCTGTGGCGTAGTCGGCCAGTAGTCGGGCGGTGGCGGGGGCGACCACGATCACGTCCGCACCCTGGCCGAGGCGGGTGTGGGGAATGGGATCGGACTCGGACCACAACGAGGTCTTCACCGGTTCGGATGCGAGGGCCGAGAAGGTCGTCTCACCTACGAAGCGCAGCGCTCCCTGGGTGAGTACCGGTTGAACGTGGGCTCCGGCGTCGACGAGACGCCGGCACACCTCTATGGCCTTGTAGGCGGCGATCCCGCCCGTCACGCCCAGAACGACACGCGGGCCGGGTTGCACCGTCGGTCAGGCCCGGTTCAGGCGGTCAGGCCGGATCAGGAGTCGCCGGCTTCGGCGGCGGCAGCGTCGGCCGCGGCCTGGGCTTCGGCGGCCGCGATCTCGGCCGCCTCGGCGGCGAGGGCCTCGGGATCGATGTCGATACCTTCGATCTTGTCGGCGGCGATCTCCTCGAAGGCGATCGACAGCGGCTTACGAGCCACCGATGCGACCTGCGGCGGTACCAACTGACCCGACGTGTCACCGAGTTGACCGAAGTAGGAGTTGATCTGGCGGGCCCGCATGGCCCCCAAAGTCACCAGCCGGAACTTGGATCCGGCCCGGTCGAGCAGCCCCTCGATCGGAGGGTTCATCATCGTGTCGTGCTGCCAGGCCATGGCTCAAGGACCTCTTGTGGAATCGTGGCCATGCTCGGCCAAGGGACGGTAAAGCCTACCAAGCGGTTCACCGCCGAGGCGACTATGGGGTGGGACCCTCAGGTTTCCTCGGCGACCGAGGCCGCGGCGACGATGGCCTCGACCAGTTGGTCGGGAGGGGTCGACGTGGAGTCGAGGATCAGGTCGTACACCGAAGTGTCGTTGACGTCGATGCCGTAGTAGGAGAGGTAGCGGGCCGCCTCGGAGGCCTCACGCTCCCGGTTGACCTCCAGCGCCTCCCGAGCGTCGTGACCGTCCCGGCCCGCCACCCGACGGGACCGCTCGACCTCGTCACACCAGATCAGGACCCGCAGCGCCGGGATGTCGGCTCGGGTCACCAGGAAGGCCGACAGCCGGGACTCCAACAGGACGTGTCCCAGACGGGCCCGCTCGGTCAACCGGTCGTCGAGGGTGCGATCGATGGTGTCGTCGGCCTCGGCCACCACCGCGAACTCGGCCAGGGTCATACCCCGTTCAGCGGCGAGCGAACGGAACACCGAGCCCCCGTCCACGTGATCAAGTCCCAGGCGCGACGCGACGGCACGCCCAGCGGTGCTGGTGCCCGAGCCGGGCAGGCCAGCCAGTGTGATCAGCACCGGGTGGTCAGGAGAACGCGGCGAGCAACGCCTCGCGCTGCTGGCTGCCGAGACCACGGATCCGGCGGGTGTCGGCGATACCGATCTCGTCCATGGTGCGCCGAGCCTTGACCTTGCCGACACCGGGCAGCGACTCGAGTACGGCCAGAACCTTGGTCTTGCCGACCAACTCGTCGGTGTCGCCCTGCTCGAGCACCTCGGCCAGGGTGATCGACCCCAGCTTGAGGCGCTCCTTCAGTTCGGCTCGGGCCCGACGGGCTGCCGCCGCCTTTTCCAGTGCGGCCGCACGCTGCTCGGGGGTGAGGGAAGGAGGCTGTGCCATGGAGAAACCCTACTCCCGCCCCGCCAACCCAGGTCGGACACAACCGATGAGGGAGTGGCGCCAGGCCGAACTAGAGCTGAGCCAGAGCCCAGGGTGATGCTTCTTCGAGCTCCAGGGCGATCTGGATCAACAATGCATCGGCACCGAAGTCGGCCGACAGCATCGCTCCCACCGGAAGTCCGGTCTCGGCGTCGAAGCCCATCGGCAGGTTGATGGCCGGGGTGCCGGCGGCGTTGGCGATCGGGGTGAAGGTCATCCAAGCGATGATTCGCTCCAACAGCGGCTCGAAATCCTCGGTGGTGGAGAGGTAACCGAGTTCGGGTGGGACCGTGGCCAGAGTCGGGCTCAGCAACAGATCGAAGCTGCGGTGCATGGCCGCCACCTGAGCCCGCGTCGAGCGCAGCCGTCGGGCCGCACCGAGGACCCGGCCGGGGGCGTCCTTGAACGATTCGGCCATGCCCTTGGTGAACGGGGTGAGGGAATCGCCCCGGAAGTGGGAGCCGTGCACGATCTTGGCGGTCCGGCTGGCCGCGAAGCACAGGAACCGGTAGTAGTCGACGAAGTCGTCTCGGAACCGTTCGGGGTGGACCGGCGGGGCCACCGGCTCGACGTGGTGCCCGAGCGTGTCGAGGAGGGCCGCGGTGTCAGCCAGAGTGGTCTCCGTGGCCTGGTCGAGCTCGGCCACCCCGTCGACGCCGCCGAGCACCCCGATCCTCAACCGTCGGGTGGGCGGACCGGTCACCTCGCCGACCGGCACCATGTTGCGGGGCCGGAACACCCGCTCCATCTCGCCGTACCAGCGGGCGGTGTCGCGAACCGATCGAGTGACCACCCCGTCAACGGAGATCGACAGCGGGAGGGTCGCCTCGTCGCGGTGACGTCGAAGCCGCCCGAGGGTTGGTTTGAGCCCCACCAGGCCGGCACAGGCGGCGGGGATGCGGGTCGACCCACCCCCGTCGACGGCGTGAGCGACCGGCACCACACCCGCCGCCACCAGCGCCGCCGCGCCGCCCGAGGACCCACCCACCGATCGCCCCGGATTCCAGGGGTTGCGGGTGGGGTCGTGGTCGGGGAACTCGGTCGATGGGGTGAAACCCCACTCAGGCATGGTCGAGGACCCGAGCAGTGTCATTCCCATGTCGGCCATGTCGCGGGCCACCCCGGCGGTTCGCCGTTGAGGAGGCCCTCCGGCGAGTGCGGCCGACCCCCAGGTCAGCGGCAGACCGGCGACGGGCACCATGTCCTTGATGAACGTAGGTATCCCGTGGAACCCGCCCCGGCGTGGACGAGCGGAGTCGAGGTTGCTCAGCGCGGCGTCGAAGCGTTCGAAGGCCACCGCCCCCAACTCCGGGTCCAACGATCGGGCCCGCTCGACCGCCGCCGCCACGACCTCCCGCACCGAGACATCGCCGCGGTCAAGGGCCGCGATTGTGGCCACGGCATCCATCCGGGCCAACTCGTCGTCGTAGCGATGAACAGCCGGAAGCCGCCCACCAAGCGACCCCTCGCTCTGTTCGGCCCGGGTCCCCTGGTCCGTCATGGCCGAACAGTAGCCCCAGGTAGG
>JAGQSO010000278.1 GCA_020439505.1 Acidimicrobiales bacterium | reverse complement strand
GCTTCAAGTTCTCCACCTACGCCACTTGGTGGATTCGCCAGGCCATCACCCGCGGCATCGCCAACACCGGTCGCACCATCCGCCTGCCCGTCCACGCCGGAGACACCCTGGCCCGCCTCCAAAAGGCACGGGCCCGCCTCGAGCTGAAGATGGGTCGGCCCGCCACGTTGGCCGAGTTGTCGGCCGAGGTGGAGATGCCCGAGGACAAGGTGACCGAGGCCCTGCGCTTCGCTGCCGAGCCCCTCTCGCTGTCCGAGCCGCTGCGCGAGGACGGCGACGCCGAACTGGGCGACGTGGTCGAGGACCGTTCGGCCGAGTCGCCCTTCGAGGTGGCGGCCACCGCCCTGTTGCCCGAGGAGATCACCCGGCTCCTGGCTCCCCTCGACGACCGCGAGCGTGAGATCCTCAAGCTGCGCTTCGGTCTCGACCGGGGTGAACCCCGTACCCTCGAAGAGGTCGGGGAGCACTTCAACCTGACCCGTGAGCGGATCCGCCAGATCGAAGCCCGGGCCATGTCCAAGCTGCGTCACCCCTCCTCCGACACCGGCGCCCGCGACCTTCTGGCCGTCTGACCGCCCACCAGCGCCTCCCGACGGGGCCCTGGCAGGGTTCGGCACAACCGACGAGCACGGACCGCCCAAGCTTCGTATGCTCACGGGTATGAAGAAGCTGCTGATCCTCGTCGTCCTCGCCGCTCTCGCCACCGTGGTGGCCAAGAAGGTGAAGACGGTCTGATCCGTCCCCCCGTGGCCGGCCCTCCGGGGTCGGCCACGGCTGTCTTCCCGCCCGTCGCAACGATCGAGGGTTGACCCTTGATGTCGACGGCGGAGGTGTATACGGTGCCAGCGCCGCCTTCCCCGCGTGCTTGTTCGCTCGCGTTGTGGGAGGCCCCGTGGTCACCGCTTGTTGGTCCCTCAAAGGTGGTTCGGGAACCACCGTCTTCTCGGCTGCCGTGGCCCTGTCGCTGGCCCGACGTCGCGGCGGGGGCGGATCGGTTCTGCTCGTCGACCTCGCTGGCGACCTGCCCACCGCGCTGGGCATCTCCGATCCGTCGGGTCCAGGGGTTGCGGAGTGGTCTGCGGCCGCGGGCTCGGTCCCGCCCGACGCCATCGGGCGTCTGGAGGTTCCGGTGGTTCCGGGCCTCGACCTGTTGCCGCGAGGCGTGGGACCCCTGGACCCGTCCTCGGCGTCGCTGCTGATCCAGGTTCTGGCCGCCAGCCGACGGCCGGTGGTGGTGGACTGCGGGACCCTTCTCCGTCCCGGCTGGCAGAGCCCGGAGCGGTCGCTGGCCGAACAGCTGGCGGCTGAGGCCTCCCGTTCTCTGCTGGTGACCCGCGCCTGTTACATGTCCCTGCGGAGGGTCGCATGGGTTCCGCTGCACCCGTCGGGGGTGGTGGTGGTCCGCGACCAGGACCGTGCCCTCAGCGATGACGACGTGGCCGCCGTGGTGGGGGCGCCGGTGGTGGCCTCGATCGCGGTCGATCCTGCGGTTGCCCGAGCTGTCGACAGCGGGATGTTGGCCACCCGGCTGCCCCGTCGCTTCGCCGGTGTGGTCGGAGCGGTGGCGTGACCGCCTCCCGGTCACTGGCGGTCGAGGAGCGGGCCCACCGCCAACTGCTGAGTGATCCTCCCGGCGCAGTGCCGGGAACGGCGCGGATCGGAGAGCTGTTGCGCCGACTCGACCCGCTGCTGTCGGGGGTGGAGGTGGCCGACGCCGCCGCCCGGGTCCACGCCCGGATGGTCGGCCTCGGCCCTCTCGACGCCCTGCTCGGTGATCCGACGGTGACCGACATTCTCGTGAACGGCCCCGGCCCGGTATGGGTGGACCGGGGCGGTGCCCTGGAACCGACCGACGTGCAGCTAGACCGTCAGGTCATCGACCTGTTGGTCGAGCGGATGCTCGCCCCCCTCGGACGCCGAGTCGACCCCGTAAGCCCGGTGGCCGACGGTCGCCTGGCCGATGGAAGCCGGGTGCACGTGATCGTGCCTCCCCTAGCGATCGACGGTCCGTGCCTGACCATCCGTCGCTTCGGCGCCCGGGCGGTGCCCCTCGCCGCCCTCGCCCCCGGGCCCGTCGGTCGACTCCTGGAGTGGGCGGTGAGGTCCCGAGCGAACGTGGTCGTCGTCGGCGCCACCGGGTCGGGCAAGACCACCCTGCTCAACGCCATGGCCGCGGGCCTGGCCCCGACCGAACGGGTGGTGACGGTGGAGGACGCCGCCGAGCTTCGCCTCGTCGGTGACCACGTGGTGCGGCTCGAGACCCGCCCGGCGTCGGTGGAGGGAACCCCGGCGTTCACGGCCCGGGACCTGGTCCGCAACGCCCTGAGGATGCGACCGGACCGGCTGATCATCGGCGAGGTGAGAGGTGGTGAGGCCCTCGATCTGATCCAGGCCATGAACACCGGCCACAACGGGTCGCTGTCGACGCTTCACGCCAACGGCTGTCACGACGCCCTCCACCGCCTCGAGACTCTGGTGCTGATGGCGGGCCTCGGTCTCCCGTTGCCCGCGGTCAGGGCACACCTTCTGTCCGCCGTCGACCTGATAGTTCACATCGAGCGGATGGAAGGCGGGCGCCGTCTGGTCACCTCGGTCGCCGAACCGATCGGTCCCGCGGTCTGCGCCGCTGGCGCGGACGACCCGCCAGCTTCGGGGGCGGGCGAGGGGCATGGGGTCCGGATGTTGGTCGAGGGCGAGGAGCCGGTGGCCGACCCGATCCGTCCGACCCGGCTGCGATCGGTGCCGTGGCCGGGATGGTGAGCCAACCGATGTCGACGGCGGTGTCTTGCGTGGCGTCGGTGGCCGGACGCGAGATCGGGGTCCTCTTCGCCGCTGGCGGTGGCGCGTCGCTGGTGTGGGTCCTGGGGCGGGTGGTTGCCGCCCAACGGTCCCATTCGGTCGTGTTGCGCCTGTCGAGCTGCGATCAGGCGGCAGGTCCGCCGGCCCTGTTCGTGACGCTGCTCGACCAGACCGGGCTCTCGGTGGGGCCCGAGGCCGCGTGGCGCTGGACGGTCCGGGGCACCGTCGCCGCCTTGGTGGCGGGGCTGGTGACCCGTCCCGCGGGGACGGCGGTCGTGGTGGTGGGGGTGGCGGCGGTGTCGTGGGCGGTGGTGAAGGGACGTATCTCCCGGGGGCGTCAGAGCGAGCCCCACCAGTTGGCTGCGCTGATCGATGCCCTCTTGTTCAGGCTGGCGTCGGGGTCCTCGTTGTCGTGTGCCCTGGAGCAAGCGCGAGTCGGCGACGCCGCACTGGGGCCGATGGTGGACCGGGTCGTCGACCGTGTCGCCCACGGAGTTGGCGTGCAGACCGCCCTGGATGAGTGGGCCCGGTCTTCTGGTTCGCCGGGGGTGACGCTGCTCGCCGACGCGGTGGCGATCGCCGGGTTATCGGGGGGAAGCCAACAGGCGGCGTTGATGGGGGTCCAGGCGACCTTGGCCGAGCGCGACGCTCTTGCTCGCGAGGTTCGGGCCCTCACCTCCCAGGCCCGCCTCTCAGGTCTGGTCCTGGCCATCACCCCGGTCGGCTTCGCCGTCCTGGTGGCCGCGATGGACGACCAGGTCGCCGCCTTCCTCGCCTCGCCCGCCGGCTGGGCGTGCGTAACTGTTGGGCTGGGGTTGGACGCCGTCGGGGGCTGGTGGATGCACCGGCTGGCGGGGTCGGTGGCGTGAACCCGTTGGCAGCGGGTGCTCCGCTCCTGGTCGCGGCGAGCGTGGCCGCGGTGGCGTGGGCGGCGGGCTGGTTGGGTCGGGCCGACCCCCACCCGCTCGACCGCCTGGTATCGCAGGCGAGGTCGGGAGCTGCCCCCGGCCGGGGGTCCTACCCGCGGAGCCTCGCCCGCCAGCGTGAGGGTGGGCGTGAGGGTGGGCGTGAGGGCGGCGGTGGGAGTGAACGCCCGGCGGTGTGGCTGGTTGGGGCGACGGTGGTACTGGTCGGGGCGGTGGCCCTGGTCGTCGGCCCCGGGGTGGCCGTTGTTGTCACCGCGTCGATCGGCCTGGCCCGGGTGCGCGCCGCGATGGCCCGGAAGAAGACCATCCTCCGGGCGGTCGACGGAGCGGTGCCGGACCTTGTCGACCTGTTGTCGTTGGCGGCGGCTGCCGGTCATCCGGTGAACCGGTGCCTGCGTCTGGTTGCTCCCCGGGCCCCGGCTCCGCTGCGAGCGGCCATGGCGATCGCGGTCGACGAGTTGGATCAGGGCTGCCTCCTGTCCGAGGTGCTGGGCAGGCTCGGGCCGTCGCTGGGCACATTGGGTCCCGCGGTCACCGGGGCGATGTCGGCCAGTGCCCTCACCGGCGCTCCGCTGGTCCCGACCCTGGACCGAGTGGTGTTGCTGGCCCGGGACCGACGTCGCCGTGACGCCGAGGCCCGGGCCCGAAAGTTGCCGGTGACCATGCTGTTCCCCTTGGTGGCGTGCGTGCTGCCGGCCTTCGTGCTGCTGGCGGTGGTTCCGCTGCTGGCGGCGTCTCTCGCCTCGCTGCGGCTCTGACCCCTCAGAGCAGCACGGGCTGTCCCGGCCTGCCGGTCGCACCCTTCGGTGACGCAAGACCCCCATCGGGAGGAGATCCCATGAACCCGTCAACCCACACGTCCACCCATAAGTCCACCCATACGTCCACCCATGAGACCCGCCGCCGCTCCCAGCTGGGACAAGCCACCGCCGAGTACGCCCTGGTCCTGTTGGGAGCCGCCGCTCTGGCCCTGCTGCTCGTGGCCTGGGCTACCGGCTCGGGCAAGATCGGCGAGCTGTTCGACGCCGTGATCGGCCAGCTCATCTCCAAGGCCGGCTGAGGTGCGGGCCCGGACCGGGCGAGACCGCCCCACCACCCGGTCCGGGTCCCGCGGCCAGGCCACCGTCGAGTTGGCCCTGGCCCTGCCGGTGGTGGTCCTTGTGATTCTGCTGGTCGTGCAGGTGGCCCTGGTGGCCCGAGCCCAGGTTCTGGTGGTGCAGGCGGCCAGGCAGGGAGCGCGGGCAGTGGCGGTCGGAGACGATGTCGGAATCGCCTATGACACGCCCGGCTTGGAGCGAACCCAGATGTCGGTTGCCCTCAGCGGCGGCGGCTCACCGGGAAGCCTGGCGACGGTGACGGTTCGCTACCGGGCCCCGACCGAGGTTGCTCTGGTGGGTGGATTGCTCGGCGACGTGACGGTCAAGGCCGAGGTCACCATGCGGGTCGAAGGTTGACCGACCGCCGCTGACCTCGCTCGGCCGAGCATGGCCGCGACCAGGTGGGTCGCGGCAAGGCGGTCCAGCGGTTCGTTGAGGCTCCCGCACTTGGGGGACTGGACACAGGAGGGACATCCCGTCTGGCAACGGCACTGTTCCAGGGTCTCGAGGGTGGCCGAGAGCTGAGCTTCGGCGGCCTCGTAGGCCATCTCGGCAATTCCCGCCCCGCCCGGGTACCCGTCGTAGATGACCACCGCCGCCGACGCCAGGTCATCGAGCCACGGGGTGGAGACCCCGCCCACGTCCCAGCGGTCACATATCGCGAACAACGGCAGGATGCCGATCCCGGTGTGTTCGGCAGCGTGGAGGGCACCAGCGAGCTGGTGGCCTTCGATCCCGCTCCGTTCCACCACCACCGGGGGGATCCGCCACCACACGCCGGTGGTGACCAAGGTCGAGGGGGGAAGGACCAACTCGTGGTGTTCGACCAGCTCTCCCGACACGACCTCGCGTCGCTGGTATCCGGTGACCTGGCTGGTCACCTCGACGTCGGTCAGACCGACCTCGATCGATCCGACGGTTCGGGAGGAACGGGTCCGGATGATCCGGAGGTCGACGGTGCTGCGGGCCTGGGTCCAGGTGTGGCCGGGATCGGGCTCCACCACGGCGGTGGCGTGGTCGAGATCGAGCGACACCACCCGGTGGGCCCGGCCCTGGTGGAGGTAGACCGCGCCGGGATGGACAACCTCGGGGGCACGGGAACGGTCGACCGTGCCGACCATCATCCCGTCGGCGTAGGCGATCGCGACCTCCCGGGTCGACCCCGAACGCAGGCCGGTCGACTCCGACGGGTAGCCCCGCCGGGCCCACACCGCCCGAGGCCGGGTTCGGTCGGGGCGGATCCGCAGGGTGTCATCGACCACCAGACGTCGCACCCCTTCGGCGAGTTGTTCACCCCACCAACGTTCGTCGTGGTGGCTGAGAGGGTGTTCGTAGGCGGCGCAGCCCAGGTGGGGATCGAGAACGTAGGGGTTGGCAGGGTTGATGACCGCCGGTTCGGGCCGACGCTCGAACAGTTCGTCGGGGTGGCGGAGGAAGTGGTGGTCGAGCTGGTCCTCGCCGGCGACCACCACCGCCAGCGACGGTTGGCCCTGACGTCCGGCCCGACCGACCTGCTGCCACATGGAGGCGATGGTGCCGGGGAAACCGTTGAGCAACACGGCATCCAGGCTTCCGACGTCGATGCCGAGCTCCAGCGCTGAGGTGGCCACCACCCCGCCCAGCGATCCCGAGAAAAGCTGGGCCTCCAGCTCCCGCCGCTCGGCCGCCAGGTAGCCGCCCCGGTACGGCTTCACCCGGCGGCGGAGTCGGGGATGGCGGCGGGCCACGTCGGCCGCCACCAGTTCGGTGCCGACCCGGCTACGACAGAACGCCAGGGCCCGGTGATCGCGGCCGACAAGGTCGGCGAGGATCTCGGCGGTGACCCGGTTGGGGGACGACCCGTCGTCTCCGACCATGGCCGGATCGACGAGGGCGAACAGCCGCTCCCCCCGGGGGGAACCGTCGACGGTTACGGCGTGGACGTCGAGACCACAGAGCTCGCCCGCCAGCCGGGCCGGTTGGCCGATGGTGGCCGACGTGAACACGAAGGTCGGGTCCGAGCCGTAGATCTCACATACCCGCCGCAGGCGCCGCAACAGATGGGCGACGTTGGTGCCGAAGATGCCCCGCAGCACGTGGAGCTCGTCGACGACCACCACCTTCAGGCGCATGAGGAAGGTGGCCCAACGGGCGTGTTGGGGGAGGATGCCGCAGTGGAGCATCTCGGGGTTGGTGAGGACCACGTTGGCGTTGTTTCGCGCCCAACTCCGACGGTCGGGTGGCGTGTCGCCGTCATAGGTGACAGCGGTGAGGCCGGGGACGGCCAGGTCGCCGAAGGAACGGAGCTGGTCCTGGGCCAGGGCCTTGGTCGGGAACAACGCCAGGGCGGTGCCGGGTCGTATCGGATCGACCACCGCCTCCGCGATCGGGACCTGGTAGCAGAGGGACTTGCCCGAAGCGGTGCCGGTGGCGATGACGGTGGAGCGACGGGCCCGAAGCGCCGCGATCGCTTCGGCCTGGTGGGACCAGATCCTCTCGATGCCGAGTTCCTCGAGGCGTCGGGTGACGACGGGGGGCAGGTCGTCGGGCAGGTCGGCGGCGACCCCGGCACTGGCCTCGATGCGAGTGGTGTGGACCAGGCCGTCACCCAGCAGTCGACCCAGGTGCAAACGGTGGGCGTCGAGCACGTCGGTTGGCAGCAGCGGGGCGGTGGACACGGCTCATCCCAGGGCGGGAACAGATGTTCGTAGGCTATCGCCGGTCGGGCCCCGGGTGCGGACCGCTCCGATGTTGGCCGGGTAGCGTGAAACCCGAGGCGATCGGGAAGGACCGCGGCAGGCAGATGGATTTCCAACTGGAGACATCAGCGCGTGACGGTTGGACGGTGGTGACGGTGTCGGGCGAGATCGACGTCTCCACCGCTCCCCGGTTGCGGGGCCTCCTCCTCGACCTGATCCAGGGAGGGGTACGGCAGTTGGTCGTCGACCTCACTTGGGTGGAGTTCATCGATTCGACCGGGTTGGGGGTGCTAATCGGCACGTTCAAGCGGATCCGGGGCCACGACGGATCGCTGGTGCTGGTGATGGACGATCCCCGGGTGAGACGCATTTTCGAGATCACCTGCCTCGACACGATCTTCACGATCCACCCGACGGTGGACGAGGTCATCCGATGATCGCCCCTGACCCTCGTGACGTCGACGTGGTCGAGCTGGTCATACCGGCCCGCCCCGAGATCGTGTCGGTGGCCCGGTTGGTGGTCGGTGCCGCGGTGGCCATGGACCCGACCTTCGACGAGGAGCGCAGCGCCGATCTCCGGTTGGCGGCATCCGAAGCCTGCACCAACGCCATCGAGGCTCAGCTCGCCCGTCGCAACGCCGCCGACGCCGACAAGCCCATCGTGCTGCGCTGCGAGCTGGGACCGGAGTCGATCGTTCTGACGGTGCAGGACCACGGCGGAGGGTTCGATCCCGACAGCCTTCCCGACCGCCCCGAGGTGACCGACCCCGCCCGCCTCGACCACGAAGGCGGGCTGGGCATCCCCTTGATCCGCCTGCTGTCGGACGAGTTGGAGTTCCGCCCGACCCCCGGTGGGACGACGGTGGTGATGACCTTCGGCCCCGATCCGGTGTCGGGGAGGATCGACGGGTGAGCCATCCCAGCATGGGTGGGGACCCACCCGACGATGACGACTCCGAGGAGTACTTCGACGACTTCGAGGAGTACGACGATGACGACGACTTCGAGTGGCTCGACGGTGTCGTCCCCAAGCCCGAGGAGTTGCTGTCGCTCGACTCGGTGACCGAGGAGCTGTTCGGGACCCTTCGCGGCTGGTTCGACGTTCCCTCGGTGGTGACCCTCGATCTGAACGCCGTCGACTCCGCGGTGTTGGAGCTGGGCGACCCTCAGATGGTGGCTGCACTGGCCATGCGCAAGCTCCAGGCCCTCAACCTGCTGTCACGGCCTGGGGTCCGCACCACCACCGACGTCGTGGTGGCCATCGTGAACGACCTGGAGCGCGCCCTGGTCCAGGCCCCCAACATGTGGCTGAAACGTCGGGCGGCGTCAACCGACTGGGACCGGGCGCTGGCCGACATGGCCTCGGGGGAGTCCGAAGATCTGGAGGAGGCCCCGGTCGAGGCCGACGAGGTCGACCCCGAGGTGGAGCGGTTCAGGATCCTCCACGGCGCCCTGCACGACGCCATGTTCGCGGTCATCGAGATCTCCCGAGGAGAGATCCGCGAGTTCGAGTAACGGGGCCGGCCCCTCCGGGGCCGTCCTTCTTGGCCTTTTCCTGTCGTGTTTCTCAGACTTCTTGGTGCTGGACGTCTCTTGGTGTGCTTCGCACGCTGCCTTTTGGTTCCGTCCAGGCAGGTCCTCGCTTCGCTGCGGCGTCAGGCCCCGTCGGGGCCGGGCCTTCTCGGTTCTTGCTCGTGCGGCGAAGGTTGTGGTGCTGGGCTTCTCTTGGTGTGCTGGCGCACGCTGCCTCTTGGTTCCGTCCAGGCAGGTCCTCGCTTCGCTGCGGCGCCTGGACGGGTTTGCGACGTTTGCCGTCTCTGTCTCGTGATGTGACGGGTGTGGGAGTCAAACGTCGCAAACGTTCCCGCCGAAGACGCGCGACGCGAACCGGACCGGGTGACGCTCGGATGGTTCCCCGGGCCCGCAGAGGATGCCGGTCAGGGCAGAGGATGCCGGTTACGGCATCGGCATCAGATCGTGAAGTTGATGCCGACTATTGGGGCTGGGCCTACCCGTAGCGTTGGGCCTGGGCGGCCGAGCCTGGAGTACCAGCGGAGGGGGGCTTGGGGTGATGGGCGGGCGGCTATTAGGTAGGTGCCTGGGGGCAGGTTGGTTAGTCGGTAGTTGCCGAACTGGTCGGTGACGGTTCGGGCTACGGGCTCTGAGAGGTTGCCGGTGGCGAAGGCGAGGACCTCTACTCCTCGGCGGCCTTGTCGTCGATAATCGGTCACCCGGCCCGACACCGGGTAGGAGGTCACCAGGGTGCCGTCGACCACGAGGTTGGGGTTAGGGACTGTTACCGGTCCGGTGGAGGCGGTTAGCCAGGCTTGGGCCAGGTTGGAGTCGGCGGGCGGGATCACCAGGATCCGGTACTGGCCCGGTGCTAGGTCGGTGATGGTGTAGCGGCCGTCGGGGCCGGTGACGGCAGAGGCGGCGGGGGTGTCGTCACCTACCGGGTAGGCGAGGACCAGGGCGTTGCCCACCGGTCGGCCGCTCGGCCCCCGGACCGTGCCGGTCACCGCGTGGTCCTCGGGGCCACAGGCGGTGCGGAACCGCCAGCGGTAGGGGGTGACGGCCTGGCCTCGGGCATCGAGCACCGGGGTGGTGACGCCGACGCCGACCTCATACCAGTGGCAGGCGTCGAGGTCCCGGGCCGGTTGGACGTCGATCAGGTGTTGGCCGGCGTCTCCGCCGTAGGGGGCGCTGCGGGGGAAACCCGACAGGATCGGCAGGACCTCGCCGCTGGCGACGTCGGTGACGGTCATGGTGCCCGGCGCCATCTGGGCTGGAACCCCGGGTCCTCCCGTCGGCGGCGCGTAGGGGCGGGAGTAGGTCAGGACCGCGGTGATCCGGGTGCGGGCGCCGCCCCGTCCCCGACTCGATCCGGGCTGGTAGGAGCGCACCCATCTGGTGGCGGGGATGTCGTCCTGGCCCGACGCCGGGTAGGTGACCGACACCCGGGTGGCGGGTTGGGCGCCGTTGAGGCGACCCCACATGGAGCTCCAGTACCCGGCGATGGACCGAGCGGCGAAGTTCACCCCGCCGGGAGCGGTGACCATGTTGGCCGACATCCACGGCATCGAAGCCTGGACCCCGGCCAGGTGGTCGACGGCCCAGCCGGTCTCCAGGTCCCACACGTAGGGCAGCATCGGGACGAAGTCGAACTGGGCGGCGGTCACCCCGGTCATGCCGGACTGCTCGAACGCCTCCAGCAGCAGGGCCTGGTCGGGCAAGGGCGGGATGACGGGACGGGGAACCCCGTGGACCGCCACCGCCACCAGATCCATCTGGGTCTCGGCGCCGCCCTCGTTGGCGGTGGGGAGGCCGTTGACGTAGTACTCGTTGCGGTCGGGACCGTTGGGTTCGAACAGCCAGTCCCACACCTCGTCGCCCATCCCGTGTGCGGCCACACCGAAGGCGTGGGCGATCAAGGGAGCACAGGGGCCGTCGGGGTCGGCCAGGTCGGCGCCGCAGTCGGGCCGCTCGGCGATCAGGTCGAGGTAGGTGTCGATGAAACGTTGCCAGTGGGCTTCTTCGCCGTAGGTGTTGGTGCTGAAGTAGCCGACGTCAGGAAACATCCCACCCGCCCGCACCTGGTCCTCGTGGGCCCGCAGCAGCGCGGCCAGGGCGGGGTCGGTGACGTGGTCGATGGCCGACACCGCCATCCAACCGTGGGTGGTGACGCCGGCAGCCTGGGCCGGAGAAGCGGGGGCGGCGAACCCGGCGGCGACGCCGACGGTGAGGGCCACCCCAACGGCTCGGAGGGTGCGCAGCCTGCGTAGCCGGGACGGCCGGACCGAGTCGTCGCCGGTGACGGCGGCCGACATGTCAGATCCTCCCGCCGTCGACGGGGAGGTCGACGGGCAGGTAGCGGGCCAGTTCCCGCTTGGCCACCTGGCGGCGGTGGACCTCGTCGGGTCCGTCGGCCAGTCGGAGGGTGCGGATCCCGGCGTACATGGCGGCGAGCGGGACGTCGTCGCTGACCCCCATTCCGCCGTGGGCCTGGATCGCCCTGTCGATCACCTTTAGCGCCACGTTGGGGGCCACGACCTTGATGGCGCTGATCTCGACCGCGGCGCCCTTGTTGCCCACGGTGTCCATCAGCCACGCCGCCTTGAGGGTCAGGAGTCGGGCCTGTTCGATCTCCATGCGGGAGTCGGCGATCCATTCCCGGATCACACCCTGTTCGGCGAGGGGACGTCCGAAGGCGATCCGGTTGGACACCCGCTGGCACATCAGTTCCAGGGCCCGTTCGGCGGCCCCCAGCGCCCGCATGCAGTGATGGATCCGCCCCGGCCCGAGGCGAGCCTGGGCGATGGCGAAGCCGCCCCCCTCGATCCCGACCAGGTTCGACACCGGCACCCTCACGTCGGTGAAGGTCATCTCGCAATGGCCTTCCTGGTCGAGGTAGCCGAACACCGGAAGCGACCGTTCGATGACCACGCCGGGGGTGTCGCGGGGCACCAGGACCATCGACTGTTGGAGGTGGCGGGGAGCGGAGGGATCGGTCTTGCCCATGACGATGAAGATCTGGCAGCGCTCGTCGGCCGCGCCGGAGATCCACCACTTGCGGCCGTTGATCACGTACTCGTCGCCGTCGCGTTCGATCCGGCATTCGATGTTGGTGGCGTCGCTGGATGCCACCCCCGGTTCGGTCATGGCGAAGGCGGAGCGGATCTGTCCCTCGAGGAGGGGAACCAGCCACTGCTCCTTCTGCTCGTCGGTGCCGAACATCGTCAGCACCTCCATGTTCCCGGTGTCGGGAGCCGAGCAGTTGAGAGCCTGGGGGGCGATGGCGGCGCTGCGTCCGGTGATCTCGGCCAGCGGGGCGTAGTCGGAGTTGGAGAGACCGTCGGTCCACTGGGTCTGGTGAGGCAGGAAAAGGTTCCACAGCCCCCGTCGCCGGGCCTCGGCCTTCAGCTCCTCCATGATGGGAGGGTGGTGGTGGGGGTTGCCCGACGCCGCGATCTGCTCGTGGTACACCGGCTCGGCCGGGTACACGTGGGAGTCCATGAAGTCGAGCAGCTCCTGGCGGAGGGTCTCGGCTCGGGGCGACAGGGCGAAATCCATGCCCGGAAGCTACCCCTGACCTCAGGGTCCTAGCCGGTAGGTCCAGTCGTCGTCGCTGCGAGGGTGATCAGACCGAGGCTTCGCCTCGGTTTAACCATGCCGTGCTCTTGGGTCGGCTCACCTGCCGGCTCGCCTCCTCAGGCCACGTTTCGGTGAAACCCGATGGCCGTGGTCAGTACGAGGTTCAGTCCTATATCGCACATTCAGGTGCTACATTTGAGGGCGTGGGATCGGTTCAGTCCTTCGGCGTGCGGGAACTCCGCAACGACACAGCGGGCGTTCTCGAAGCGGTAGAGCGAGACGGCGAGGCGTTGATCACCAAACGAGGTCGCGTCGTCGCCAAGCTGGTGTTGGTCGACGGCCCTGACGGGTCGCCCCTGGACGACTTCGTCGCCTGGGCAAACTCGCTCTCGGGGCATGACACAGGATGGGTTGACGAGTTCCTGCGCGAAAAGGTGCTCGACTCTGAGGCGGCCGAGCCCAAGCCATGGGAGTGATCCTCGACACCTCGGCGGTGATCGGCCTTATCGAGCTCGATGCAGTAAGGCCAGCCATCGTTGCCTCCGTGCGTCAGGTCGGCGGCGACAAGCGGCCGGCGATCCATGTCGTCACGCTCGGGGAGTTGGCGGCAGGTGTGCACCGCGCCGTCGAACAGTTCGGCTCCGGCTCGGTGGAGGCGAAGGCCAGGCAGCGCACGTTGGACGTCGCCACCTGGCGTGAGGCAGGTGGATCCAGCCGCCCGCGCTTGTCCACGTTCGACATCGATGCGGCCACGTGGGGTTGTTACGGTGAGGTAAGCGGACCGATGGGCAGGCGCGTCAGCAACAACGACAAGTGGATCGTCGCCGCGGCGATCGTCAACAAGCGTGTCCTGGTCACCCAGGACGAGACGCTGGCCGACCGCGCAGCTGGTGTTGGAGTAGAGGTGGCTCTCGTTCGGAGAAAACCTCTCGACAGGTGATCTGATGGTCCGCCGCTGGGGTGGAAGCGCTCAGATCACCACGGAGACTTGAGCTTGGGTCAGCAGGTGAGGCCGTGGTCGATGGGGACCACGGCGCCGGTGATGGCGGTGGCCTCGTCGGAGGCCAGGAAGGCGATCAGGGCGGCAGGCTCTTCGGGGGCCAGAGACTTGCCGTTGACACCCATCGCCTTGCGCATCAACTTCCAGTCCATGGCCTCGGGGAAGTCGATGGTGGACACCATCGGGGTGTCGACCTGCCCGGGTGAGATGGCGTTGACTCGGATGTTGTGCTTCACGTACTCCCAGGCGATGGACCGGGTCATCATGGCCACCCCACCCTTGGAGGCCCCGTACCCGGCGTTGTAGGCCTGCCCGAACATGCCAGCCGAGGAGGCCACGTTCACGATGGCGCCACCACCGGCTTCGAGCATGGCGGGAATGGCGGCCCGACACATCACGAACGGGCCTCGGACGTTTACCCGCATCATCAGATCGAAGTCCGCCATCGACGCCTCATGCGTGATGGCGAAGCGCAGCACGCCGGCCACGTTGGCCAGGACCGTGGCTGGGCCCAGTTCGCTGGCGGCGTCGGCCACCGCGGTGGCCACCGCGGATTCGTCGGCCACGTCGAGGGTCATGGCCAGGGCCTGGCCCCCGCCTCCGGTGATGGCCGCGGCCGTGTCGTGAACGGCGTCGGCCAGATCGAAGCAAGCCACGCTGGCCCCCTCCGATGCCAGGCGCAGGGCGGTGGCCCGCCCGATGCCCGAGGCCGCTCCGGTGACGATGGCGGTACGACCCTCGAATCGGCCGGCTGAACCCATGGTGGAACCCTCTCGCTCGACAAGGCCGTACGGCCCCGAAATGACGAGGTGACCCTACAAGCCCCGACGAGAACACGTTCTAGTTGTGCGGGCAGCCCGGCGCGCTCCGGCCTGTGTGTTCGGACCTCGGCCCGGCCTGGGTTCGTCGGGACGAGTCACCCCGGCATGCGGTTGGTCTCGTAGGCCCACATGGCGAGCTCGACTCGATTGCGAGCGCCGAGCTTGTTCATAAGGCTGGCGAGGTGGGTCTTCACGGTGCTGAGGCTGATGGAGAGCTCGTCGGCGATCTCGGCGTTTGTTCGCCCACGCGCGACGGTCACGAGCACCTGTTCCTCACGTTCGGTGAGCGGCTCGATCGGCTGTGCCGCCGGCTCCCTGGATGATGCCCCGCCGTCGGCGAAGGTCGACAGCAGCCGGGCCGTCACGCTCGGGGCGATGAGAGCGTCACCGCTGGCCGCGGCGCGCACGGCCTGAGTGAGCAGCTCAGGGCCGGCATCTTTGAGGAGGAACCCACGGGCGCCGGCCTTGAGCGCCCCGTGCACGTACTCGTCCAGGTCGAACGTGGTGATCACCACGACGGCGAGCGGGTCCTCCACGTCCGGCCCAGCCAGCTGGCGGGTGACCTCGATGCCGTCCAACTCGGGCATTCGGATGTCGAAGAGGCAGACGTCGGGGCGCAGCGAGCGGGCGAGCTCGAGCGCGTCGCGACCGTCGACGGCCTCGGCCACCACCTCGATGCCGGGCTGGGCGTCGAGGATCATGCGCAGTCCGGTGCGCACGATGTCCTGGTCATCGGCGACCAGGACCCGGATCGTCACGTCGTCACCGCTCGACGGGGGAGCGTCGCCGCGACCGCCCAACCACCGCCGGGACGTGGACCTGCGTCGAACGTGCCCCCGAGGAGCTGGGCCCGCTCGGTCATCCCAACGAGCCCGAAGCCCGGTGCGGACAGCATCGACGTGCCGCTGCCTCGTCCGTCGTCGACGACGGTGAGCCGAACGTGGTCGTCATCGCCGTCGACCCGTACCTCCACCCTCGACGCGTGTCGAGCGTGGCGGAGGGCGTTGGTGACCGCTTCCTGGGCGAGGCGGAAGCAGGCGGCATCGACCGAAGGCCTGATTTCGTCGAGTCCCTCGGCGATCGTCACCGCCACTCGGGGCCCTGTTGCGCCGCCGTGCCTTTCGAGCTGAGGCAGGTCGCGGATGCCCTGCTGCGGCCGTAGATCGGCCTGGTCGCCCTGACGGAGGGCGACCACCATCGACCGCATCTCGTCGAGGGCCCGGGTCGCCTCGTCCTCGATCACCCGCAGCGCCTCGACCGCCGCTTCGGGTCGGGTGGCGGCCACGACCCGACCGGCCTGCGCCTGCACCGCGATGGCCGAGACGTGGTGTGCCACCGTGTCGTGGAGCTCGCGGGCCAGCACCGCCCGCTCACGCGATCGCAGTCCCGCGATCTCCTCGGCCCGAAGGTCGGCGGCGTAACGGACGGCGAAGCCGATGGTGCACGAGAGCAGCATCACGAGGGCACCGCCGACGAGGTTGCCGCCTGGATGACCGGCGACACCGGACACGGTCAGGGGGACCGTCATGACGAGGAGGCCGATCCCGACATCTCGTCCCGACGCCCACCGCGTGAGCGCGTACGGGAGGACGAGCATGAACGCCGAGGTGTCGAGACCATCCCACGTCACGTCTCCGACAATCGAGAGGGCCTCCACCGCGCTCGCCGTCCCGAAGCAGACCATGAACACCGGGAGCGGCCGGACTCGGCGCCAGGGCAGCAGGAAGGCGAGGCCGACCGTCACCGCCAGCGGAGCGCCGCGCCATACCAACTGCTCGCGGGTGATGGCCTCCACCGTCGCCAGCACGACCACCGCGGCGACGAACAACCAGTCACGCCCTGCTGGCCCGGGGGGATCAGCCGCCGGTGGTTTCGCCCAATAGGGCCTGATCCGGTCCAACGCCACACCGCAAAGGGTACGAGCCCCGGGGTTGGAGCGGGATCGGCCAAAAGGATGATCTCTGCACCGACCGAACAGACGGTGCCGAAGTGACCGGAATCCCGATGTGCGGTCGGTGCCCGATCCCGACGATGTCACCATGCCCAACTCGACGACCACCCCGGTCTCTCCATCCCGTCTCCCCTCCGCCCGAACGCACGGAGCCCGGCGATGATCAGCGTGACCGGTCTCACCAAGCAATACGGGGAACGACGCGCCGTCGACGACCTCAGTTTCGAACTGAGGGCCGGCAGGGTCACCGGGTTCGTCGGCCCTAACGGCGCTGGCAAGTCCACCACCATGCGGATGTTGGTCGACCTCACCCGTCCCGATCGGGGTGAGGTCCGCTACGACGGTGTCCGCTTCTCAGACCTCACCCACCCGGCGCGAACCGTGGGCGCCGTCCTTGACGCCCGCTGCATGCACCCGGGTCGCAGCGCCCGGAATCACCTCCGGGCCACCGCCGCCCTCAGCGCCATTCCAGCCGCCCGGGTCGACGAGGTGCTGGCCGACGTGGGCCTCGAGAGCGTGGCCGACGAGCGGGCGGGTCGGTTCTCGCTGGGCATGTGCCAACGGCTCGCTCTCGCTTCTGCCCTGCTGGGAGACCCACGGGTCCTGCTGCTCGACGAGCCATCCAACGGGCTGGACCCAGATGGCATCCGCTGGCTGCGGAACCGGCTTCGCCGTTTCGTCGACACCGGCGGCACGGTCCTCGTGTCCAGCCACCTCATCGCCGAGCTCGCCAAGTTCACCGACGACCTCGTCGTCGTCGGAGCCGGAAAGCTCATCGCTGCCGAGACCGTCGACTCTGTCACCACCCGGACTGGGCTGTCTCTCGAGGAAAGCCTCCTCGAGATGACAGCGGCCGCCGCCGAGTTCACCGCCACATGACCACAGACCTGACCCACCCGATGACCATTGGCACCACCACCGCCCCCACCGAGCACGAGGAAGCCCATATGACCACCACCGAGGCACCGTTCCCACTGGCCGTCGAGGTCACGAACACCAGCGGCCCGCGTTCCACTGCCCAGTTGGCCGCGGTCCTGCGCAGCGAACGGATCAAGGCCACCACCGTGCGGGCCAACCAGGTCCTCGTCACCTCCTCGGCGATCATCGGGCTGCTCATCTCGTGGGCCACCGCCGCCTTCGTCACCGACGAAGCCCTCACCGCCACCGACGTCTTCGTCTATCCGACACTGCTGACCGCGGTGCTCGCCGCCATTGCCGGCGTCCTGCTGTTCACCACCGAGGTACAGCACGGCACCCTTCCCGCCGCCCTCACCGCCCACCCGTCACGGTGGCCCGTCGTGGCCGCGAAGTCGATCGTGGCCACCGGCTTCGGCCTGGTCCTGGGGGCAGTCGGCCTGGCAGCGGGATTCGTGGGCGCGCTGGCCGGCGGCATCGAGGTCGGCGATACCTCGGGCATGGCGACGACGGTGTTCTGGGCGCTGCTGTACACCGCCGGATCGGCGCTGCTCGGTCTCAGTGTCGGGATGGTGGTCCGCCACAGCGCAGGTACAGTCTCCGGCCTGCTCGTCTGGTGGTTGGTCGTCGAGGGGATGGTGGTCTCCTTCGCTCCCGTCCAGGTCGTCCGGTTCGTGCCCTTCGATGCCGGCGCCCGCACGCTCGGAATAGAGACCGACATGGACCGGCCCGAGGTCGTCGCCGCAGGCCTGGCGAATGCCCTCCATGCCTCGATCTTCTGGGGCTACGTCATCGCCAGCCTGGTCCTGGGGGCGGTGGTGCTGGTTCGACTCGACGCGGACTGAGTTTGGATCCGCCGAAGGGCGGAACCTTCCGGTGAAGTTCGTTCGACGGCCTGACGGTCGACAGCGGCGCTGCTGGGACCGGCAGAGCGGGTGCAGGACTCCGCTTGGTCGGAATCGCACCACGACCGGGGGTGGGGCAGGTCCGGTACTGTGGCGAGATCGGTCAGGGGAGATCGTGTCAGCAAGGGGAGCACTTCGCATTGTCCAGTCCAGCCGACGATGACGCCGTACCCGCGTTGCGCCTTGTCGACGTCGGCGTGCGCTTCGGCGGCATTGCGGCGCTGGACCGGGTTTCCCTGGAGGTGGCAGCGGGTGAGATCTGTGGTCTCATCGGTGCCAACGGTGCCGGCAAGACGACGCTGTTCGATGTGATCTCGGGGCTTCGGGTGCCCGACTCGGGCAAGGTCGAGATGGACGGCGTCACCGTCACCGGTTGGTCGCCTCACCGTCGGGCCCGGGCGGGGTTGAGGCGGACCTTCCAGCGGGTTCAGGTCTTCGGCTGGCTGACGGTGGAGGAGAACCTGCTGGTGGCCTCGGAATGGCAAGGCGGGGGAGGCGGAGTCCTGGCCGACCTCGTCGGTGCCCCGAGCCGAAGGTCCCGTGAACGTGACCGCAGGGAGCGCGCCGGGGAGGTGCTGGCCCACTGCGGGCTGGAGGCGATCCGCCACCGTCAGGCCGCCGGTCTGCCGATCGGGACGGCCCGGCTGGTCGAGCTGGCCCGGGCCCTTGTCGACCGGCCGAAGCTGTTGCTCCTCGACGAGCCGGCCTCCGGACTCGACCACGCCGAGGCGGGACGCTTCGCCGCGGTGGTCGAGGGCGTGCGTGACGCCGACGGGACATCGGTGCTCTTGGTGGAGCACGACGTGCCCTTCGTCCTTGAACACTGCGACCGGGTGGTGGCCCTGCACCTGGGTCAGGTCCTGGCCGAAGGTTCCCCGACCGAGATCCGTGACAATCCCGCGGTCCGCGACGCCTACCTCGGCGCGTCGGCCGCGTGAGAAGTTTCCCCATGTCCCCCCACCAACAGGAGCAAACGATGTTCAGCCCCTCAACCTCTCCCCGGTCCATTCGTCGCCGCTCGCGGCGCAAGACGGCGTTGGCGGTGGTCGCGTCGGCCGCGCTGGTGCTGGCCAGTTGCTCGGAGAGCACCAAGGACGACGGGGCCGCCACCACCACCACGGCGAAGGGAGGGGCCACCACCGAACCCACCACCCGGACCACCAGGGGCGTGACCGACACCACCATCAAGGTCGGGGGCCTCGTCTATGACACCTACTACGGCGACGCCAGGGTTGGCGTCGAGGCCCGCCTCAAACTGGCCAACGACGACGGCGGGGTACACGGTCGCAAGATCGAGGTGGTCGGCATCGAGAACGACAACAACGAGTCCACCAAGGGTGCCGAGATCACCCAGCGGTTGGTGGAACAGGAAGGCGTGTTCGCTCTGTTGCCGGTGCTGTCGGGCCAGTTCGGCGGGGGTGACTTCATCGTGCAGAACAACATCCCCACCTTCGGATGGGGAACCCACCCGGCCTTCTGCGGCAACACAATCGCCTTCGGCTTCACCGGGTGCGTCACCAACCCGAACCTGAAGGTCGGTTCCAATGCCCTCGGGACCGTGCTCAAGGACCATTTCGGGACCTCGGACAAGAAGATCGCCTTCATCGGCGAGGACAACGACTCCGGGCGTGGCGGTCTGGCCCTGTTGTCGGCCTCGGTGGCGGACCAGGGGTTCGAGGTGGTCCTGGAGGACAACTCGCTCCCGGCGCCCCCTGACGTGGTCGGTGACGCCAGCCCGTTCGTGACCAAGATCCTCGAGTCCGATCCCGACGTCGTCTACCTGATCGCCACGCTGTCGGGGACCACCCTGGCGGCCGCCCTCCAGAACGCCGGTTTCGACGGGACCATCATCACCCCGTCCTACAGCCCCCTCCTGCTCGGAGCACCCGGTTACGACGGTGTGTTCGTCAACACCCAGTTCTCGATGGACCCCGCCGTTCCCGCCAATGCCGCCATGTTGGAGGCGGTAAAGGCGGTCAAGCCTGACCAGAAGCTCAACCTGGCCGTGTCGGCGGGGTACTGGGTCACCGACATGTTCATCAAGGCGCTGGAGGAGACCGGTGAGGATCTGACGGTCGAGAAGTTCCTCGCCACCCTCAACGGCGGCGACTTCAGCTTCGAGGT
>JAGQSO010000277.1 GCA_020439505.1 Acidimicrobiales bacterium | reverse complement strand
GCACGTCGAGCCGCTTGAGGTAGGTGTTCTTGATGTGCTTGATCACGCCGTCGCGGATGGTCACCAGCAGCGGGCGGTCGGTCGTGCAGACCCGCGGCGTGTCGGGTGTGGATCGGAGCGCCTCGGCGATCTGCTTGGGCTCATCGAGCAAGGTGCCGTCGGGAAGAGTGTGGAGGTACCAGCGGGTGACGCCGGCTTCGAGGGTGAACTCCCCCGACTCGGTGTCGAGCGCGGGTAGGCGGTAGCAGAAGAACACGCCTTCGCTGCCGTCGGTGGTTCGTTGGCGTCCGCTGAAGATCGCGCGGGGCAGCCCCGCGAGCCGCGCTTTGAGCCCGTCGTGCTGGTCGAGCAGCTCCTGGTACTCGAGGTGGAGCTGCTCCTGAACCGTCGTCTCTCCCTCGTAGGACGAGTTGAACTCCTTGAGCGCCTCGTAGTCGTCCTCCGGCTTAAGCAGCTTCTTGCCCTCGATACCGAGTGTCTTGGAGATGAGCAGCGTCTTGTGGCTGACCTTGCCGTAGAGACGTAGCAACGTGTCCAGGTCGTCCGGTGGCAGGAAGTTCCAGAACGCGATACGGCCCCGCTGCTTGGCGACCTCGGGATGGTCGGCCACGAGCTTTGCCTCGACGTCGGGGTTGAGGCGGCGATCGACTCGACCGATGCGCTGCATGAGCCGGACCGGGTTCCAGTGGATGTCGTAGTTGATGAGCCGGGTGGCGTCCTGGAGGTTCAGACCCTCTGACAGGACGTCAGTGGCGATGAGGACCTGGGTCTCCTCCTGGCCGGTGGCCACCAGCTCTGCTGACGAAAGGCCGTTGTAGTACGGGGAGAAGCGGCGGATGGCGTCAGCCCGGTTGGTCTTGGTGTTGCTGTCCAGTTCGGCGACACCGTCGATGCCGGCCTTCTCCAGCTCCCGACGCAGGTACCGGGCGGTGTCGGCGAACTCGGTGAAGATGAGGACCTTGCGGCCCGCCAGCTCCTTGGACTTGAGGAGCCGCACGAGCTTCTTGAGCTTGTCGTCATGGGAGGGCTCGAACGAGCGTGACTCGTCGAGGAGGGTGGCGATCTGGTCGAGGTCGAGGTAGGTCTCCGCCAGGATCTCGGGCACGTCGTACTCGTCGCGGGGGAGGTGATGGGCCTTCTCGAGCAGCTCTGGGGGAACGATGTCCTCGTTTTCCTCCTCGAGCTCCTCGTCGTCACCCCACAACGTCAGCTGCCGGACGCGCGCCTGGGTGAGCATCTCCTGGTGCTGGTCGAGCCATCGCTCGTAGCGCTTGCGCTCGGCCGGCGACTCGCTGTTGACGTCGACGAAGGCCAGGAGCTTCCGCAGTAGCCGGTCGCACGACAGCTCGAAGGCGTAGACCGAGCTCTCGAACCGCTTAAGGAAGTTGGTGCGGATGAGTCCGACCACCTGGGCCTGACGGTTCCACTCCAGCGGATCGATCGAGGTGTCGGGTCCCGTGTAGTACGCGAGCGGGTAGTACATCGGCAGGGCGAACAGCGGCTTGGACTTCTGGAATGCCGTGTCGACCAGGTCGAGGAGCTTCCCGTAGCTCTTGCGGATCGAGTACTCGGCAACCTTCGGGTCGTCACGCTCGGGGAAGGCTGCGGCGTTGCCAGTCTCCTGGATCTGGCTCGCTCGGGCATAGGCCCGGCTTCGCTGGACCACGAGACCCTGGAACAGGTCGTCACCACTGAGTAGGTCAGCGGCTTCCTCGGCCGCTTCAGCCTCCGGGACGTCGTCGCCGAGCTGCTTCTTGAGGGTCTTGGTGATCGAGTTCAGCCGGCCGGTCAGGCTCGTCACGCCGAGCGTCCGGGAGAAATAGGCGTCGTCACCCCGGCTGAACAGCTCGACGAGGTGCTTGAAGTCGTTGAGCGAGTTGTTGATCGGCGTCGCTGTGAGCATGAACACGCTCTTGTGGCGGGCCTCACCGATGAGGTCGTAGAGCTTGTAGTAGCGCGACCGGGTGAACGGATCGTCGGGGTCGCCACGCTTGCCGGTGTTGCGGAAGTGGTGGGCCTCGTCGATCACCACTGCGTCGGCCAGCTCGGTGATCCGCTCGAACCGCTCGGGGTACTCCAGCGCTCGGGTGAGGTCGGTGTGGCTGAACACCGACAGGTTGGAGAAGTCGGCTGATCCGTCGACGCCGCCGATGTGGGGCAGGTGCTTCTTCAGCTCGGGCACCCACACCGAGTCCTTCACCGACTTGGGTGCGAAGAGCACGACGCGCTTGTTCTCGTGGAGCACGAGTCGCTCGAGGAGCAGGAGCCCGACGTAGGTCTTGCCGAGACCGACGCCATCGCAGAGGAACGCCCCACCGTGCTGGCGGGCGATGTTGACCATCGACCAGTACGCCTCCTGCTGGTACCGGTCGAGCTTCGGGAACATCCGCGAGTGGTGCTGGTCCCACTCGTTCGCGGTGGGCTCCAGCTCGCCGAACATCGACCGCAGCGCCTGGGCATAGACGTCGAAGGGACTGAAGGGCTGGGCGTGACGCTCGATCACCTTCACGACGTCGGGCGAGATGTCGACGGCGTCGTCCCAGTGGTGCTCGTACCACTCCTGGAGCTGAGCGACCTCCGAACTGCTCTCGATCTTGATGTTCAGCTCGACGTTCTGGGTCAGACCCGGCCGGGTGAAGTTGCTCGACCCGACCAACGCCTGGGAGCCGATGACCTCGAAGCGGCCGTGGGTGATGTACGTCTTCGCGTGGAACTTGTCCTTGTTGTAGACCCGACACTCGATCTGACCCGACGCCAAGGCGGCGACGATCGCGTCGATCCCAGTGAGGAACGGGTCGCGCTCCTTGTCGTCCTCGATGCTGTCGTCGAGGTGGGCTTCGGCCCGCTGCTTGACGGCCAGCAGCATCGCCTTCTTGGTCCGGTGGGTGACCTCGTCGCCCATCAGGATCCGGATCTTGTCGAACTTCTGCCAGTGGCCGTCGAGGTCGAGCAGGGAACCGATCTCGAAGTAGCCGGTGGCGATGTCGATGCTGCTCGCCAGCTCCGACCACTCGCGCAGGTAGTCGAGCCCGTTCCGCCCGCCCTCGCTGTTGTCGACGATAAACAGCGGCCCCTCAGCCATGCCCCGAGCCTCGCTCGCCCAGCTCAACCCCGTGCATGCCCTCGTCTGCTCCCCTGCGCTGATCGCGATTCGGACATTGACCGTACCTGCCCTTCGGTGGGCGAGTCGGCGACAGTGGTTGGTACGCCGCCACCGTGACCACCGAGCCGAATCACGGTTCGGGATCAACCGCCGAGGCGCTCCGCGCGGGCATCATCGGACGGGCAGACGCCAACCCGGAGCAAGCGATGCCTGAACAAGACAAGCGGGTGGTGAGGACCACGCTCCGATGTCTGCGCCAGGATCTGGCCCAGGAGGTCGGGCCCGACGAACTGAAGGTGGCGCTTCGCACCGTGGTCGACGACATGGCCGCTGACCCGACCTACCTGCTGCCGTGCCCACTCGTCGACGCTGAACACGCGGTGATCGAGAAGGCGAACCTGCTTGCCACCGACGAAGCCGCCCATCGCGAGCGGATCGAGGCGCTCACGGACCGGTACGCCATCAAGGTCAAGACCGGGGACCGGCGGGCCGCCCTCTGGCAGGACGAGGACGGGACGTGGTGGCTCCTCGCCGCCGGGCGCCGGAAGAACGACACCGCAGGCGACTTCTACCGAGAGATCGAGCGGTTCTCAGCCGATGCAACGCCGATCGCACCCACCGACGACGACTACCGGTTGCAGCGGCTGGAGACGGCGTACGAGGAGGAGTGCGAAGCGGAGCGTGCCGGGCACGCCGAGATCGTCGGCGCTGTGCTGTCAGCCGCCAGGGTGCCGGCCTCGATCTCGACGGTCGATGTCTTCGGTGCGGCGGTGTCGGTGAGGATCGTGCCGGACGAGGCAGGGCTCGCCGTGCTCGAGATGAGCTGGGAGTTCGCTGAGTTCGATCAGCAAGACCGCTTCCCCATGGACGTTCTCGCGATGGTTCCCGGCCGGGACGACATCGACGCGTGGGACTACCTCCCGCCTCGAAGCAACAGCGACTCCCCTCACACCTGGTACACGTACGTCACCGCCGAATGGGTCGACCACATGGCCACCTCCGCCGAACTGGACGAGCTCCTCACCAACGGAGATGACTGGCAGCCCGTCAACCCATCCAGCGACGGCTCCGAGCACTACAGCCACCTGGCGAAGGGCTCGATTGTCACGCTCGCCTACCTGACCGGGATCGAGATCACCGCGCTGTGCGGAGCGAGCATCGTCGCTCATCGGGACTACGAGCGGTTCCCTGTATGCCCGACCTGCCAGGAGAGCCTCACGCTGCTCCGGTCGCTCAGGAATCCAGAGGGCGCCTGAGCGACCGCCGCTACAGCAGCCCTGCAGCCCGGGCAGCGCGAGCGCGGCGACGATCGTCGGCCGTTGCCGCGGCCTCACGGGCCTGGGTCTTCACACGTCCACGCTCGGTGAGGATGCGCATGACCTCGTCGGCGGGGATGCGCAGGGCGTTGCCGACGGTGAAGCTCTCGATTCGGCCCTCTTCGCAAAGGCGTGTGAGATGGGTGCGCGAAACGCCGAGGAGCTTCGCTGCTTCGGTGGAGGTCAGTGGCTTGCCGGTCGCGACGGCGGCAACGGACTCGCCGCGTGCGTAGGCATCGATCGCGAACAGGAGCTGCTCTCGCACGGCGGGAGGCAGCGATTCGAGATCGATCTTGCCGCTGGTCGTCGCATCGTCGGCAGCGTGCTGAAGGCGCTCGCGCTCGTCGGCAGCGAGTTCGGAGGGGTCGACGACGTTCACGGGTGAGGTTCGCATGAGTCCATTCTCCTCGGGCAGGACTTAATAAGTGCCACAAGTGACATACCTGCGTCAAGTGCTAGGATACGAGCCAGGCCTGGAATCCCCCAGGTCGAGTGTCACACCCCACCTGCATACTGGCACCGAGGCAAACGACACGCCTGTAACTCGATCACCGCCCGAAGGACCCTCCAGATGTCGAAGCTCCACGACCTGCTCGACCAGATTCGCAACGATGTCGCTCCGGCCGACTCCACCCTGAGCGATGCACGCGAGCACCGCGACGCTGTCTTGGCGTCAGCGGGGTCCTTCTACGGAGCCCTCCGCACCTATCGCTCTGGGTCGATCGCCCACGGAACCGCGAACGACGACACCGATGCCGACTGCGGAGTCGTGCTCGACAGACGGGTCTGGACTGCGCTCGGACCGGACGGCGACGACGAGGGCCCCGGCGAGGTGGTAGAGCAGGTCCGCAGCAAGGTTCGTGCCGACCTCAACGACGAGGGATGGGACGTGGCGACCAGGCTGACGAAGCGCGCGATCGAGGTGAGGTTCCCTGACGGGCCGAGCGTCGATCTCATCGTCGGTCTCACTCGGAAGGACGCGCCCGGATTGTGGATCCCGAACCTCAACTCGGGTTCGTGGTCGGCATCCCATCCCGAGCGACACACCGAGCTGCTCACCGCCGAGCCGAAGTCGCTCCGGGTGACGCGAGCACGAGCGATTCGGTTGGCCAAGGCCTGGAACAAGCAGCCGACGCAGCCGGGGCTGTGCAGCTTCAACCTCGAGGCGCTCGCACTCGCTGCCGTCGAGTCAGGGATGGGACTGCCGGAAGCTCTCCATGCGATCGCTGACCACGGCGCTACCGATCTGGCCAAGCGCCTCACGCCAGACCCCGCCGAGGTGTCGCCGCCGATCAAGCTGCTGCTCGACCGGGACATCGTGGTCAGCCG
>JAGQSO010000276.1 GCA_020439505.1 Acidimicrobiales bacterium | reverse complement strand
CGTCGTCGCTGACCGTGCAGATCGGACGCGCCGCGGTGAAGGACCTGACGTTGCTGGGGGTGATCGGGTCGATGTTGGCGCTGGCCACCATCCCGGCTGTGATCAAGACGCTGGGCCGGTGGCGGACGTCGTGGCTGCTCCGCTTCGCCGGGCTCGGCCTGGTCTTGTCCCAACTCCTGTTCGTCCGGTTCCCGTGGAAGCTTCCCCACCTTCTCCCGACACTGGTCTGCGGGGCGATCCTGTTGGCCACCGCGCTCGGCGCTCGGGCCCGCCCAACGCTCTTGATGGGACTGGTGGCGGTTCAGATCCTCTACGGGGTGGTGCAGATCGACGTTTTGCGACCCGACGACCCCGACCAGGCCACCGGCGCCACCTTGGTCCTCGACGTGAGCTGGGGACCGGTGATCACCGACCTCCAATGCCGTCGCCAACACCCCAACCCGCACCTCGGCCGCCAGAAGGTCGAGGTGGAGGCGGCCTGGAACTGCTCTCAGCCCTTCGGCGCCCCGTGACCCATCGGTGTCTCACAGCGGTCGATCACCGTTAGCCTCCGGCCCCATGACCCAGGGGACCGACACGATCGACTACGCCGCCATCTACCGGGGGGTGCGCCAACGCGTGTCGGACCTGGTGCGGGACCTGCCCGGCACCGACCTGGCCCGAGAGGTGCCGGCCACGCCCGGATGGTCGGTGCAGGACGTGGTGGCCCACCTGGCCGGGGTGACGGCCGACAGCGTGGAAGGCAACACCGAGGGCCTGGCGTCAGATGCGTGGACCGCCGCCCAGGTCGACGCCAGACGGGGCCGGTCCATCGCCGAGCTCTTGGAGGAGTGGGACCGGTGCTCTGGCCTGGTCGAGCCGGCCATCGCCGACCTCCCCGGTCTGATCCGGATCATGTTGTTGACCGACGCCGCCAACCACGAACACGACATCCGGGGAGCCCTCGGCCAAGCCGGGGCCCGCGACAGCGACGTGATCAACTTCGCCTTCAACGGAGTCGCCCCCGCCCTGGGGGCCCAGCAGGGCGAGCTCGGGGCGCTGCGCATCGTCCACGACGCCGGCGAAATGGTGATCGGCGAAGGTGACCCGACCGCGACGTTGACCACCACCCGCTTCGAGGTGGTGCGGGCCGCGGTCGGTCGACGCTCCCCCGACCAGATCGCGGCGTGGAACTGGGACGGTCAACCCCGCCCCGAGGTGATGGTGTTCTCGATGTTCGCCCCCGGTCGCAGCGAACCCCTGGTCGAATAGCTCGCCGCGGAACGCCTCAGATGATCGTTCGCCACAGGCGGTCGATAGGCGCTACGTGTATGCGGTCCTCGAATGTGTATGAGCGTGCGCCCGTGCTGAAAGCGACACCGGCAATGAAGCGATCGCCCAAGGAATCGCGGAGTCTGCGCAACCCGCGCAGATCCTTCCCGGCAATCCGCTCATTGGCCTTCACTTCAAATGACACCACCCCGCCGTCGTCGAACTCGATGACGAGATCGACCTCGTCGTCGTCGACTCGCCAGTGCCCGAGGGTGAGCGGTTCGTCGAGCCAGGAGGCCTGCTTCCGAAGCTCGCCAACGACGAACGACTCGAGTAGATGACCGAACTGGCTGAGGTGCGTGGGATCGAGGGTCGCCAACTTGGCCGCGCTGGAGCCGAGCAACCATGCACAAAGACCGGAGTCCACGACGTGCACCTTGGGCTGTTTCGAAGCCCGAGCCCGCAACTGCTTGCCCCAAGCCGGAAGGCGAAACACGAGGAACAGATCCTCCAGCAGTCGCACATAGCCGTCGATTGTTTGGCGATGCGCATCGAGCCCCCTGCTTGCGGCAGCGACGTTGAGCACCTGTCCCGTCTGGCCAGCAAGGCGATTCAGGAGGTCCCGCAGAACCTGGCGTTGCCGCACCTGGGCGAGCTCCATGGCATCTCGTTCGATGCTGAGCCGAACGTAGTCGCTAAACCAACGGGCCCGAGCTGCTCCTTGTCGACGTAGCGCCAAGGGAAACCCACCCGCCATCACCCGTTCGACGTACTGGGTGCGAGTCGTGGTCGAGGACGGATGGGCGGAGATGGCGGCGGCGGGATCCGAGCGGAGGGCCACGAGGAGGTTCTCGCGCTGAGCTTCGATCTCGCCTTGGGACAGCGGCAGGACGGTCAGTACGTGCATCCTGCCGGTGAGCGACTGGGCCGTGCGGGGGATCGCGTCGTGACGAGTCGACCCGGTAAGGACGGCGGTACCAGCCTGCGTACCCTCACGATTCAGCCGCGCCTTTATCGCATCGAGAACATCTGGAACCTTCTGATACTCGTCGACACAGAGTGGCGCTGGGCCGCTGACCGCGGCCCCAGTGTTTGCCTCTACCGCGTCGCGGGTGGCCGGGTCGTCCAAGTCGATCACGTCGACGTCGTTGGCCGCGGCAAAGGAGTTCAGCAAGGTGGACTTGCCCACTGAACGAGGGCCGTGAAGCGCCACGACGGGCTCATCGATGACCAAGCCGGCCAGCACCTCGAGCACCCGACGCTGAATGACTCCATCGGAGGGACCGCTCACAAGCGGAAACCCTATCGGGAAGGGGACTGAATCCACACTTTGTGAGCGAATCTATTCATACTTTTCGAGCTTCCATACCCATAGAATCTGATCGTTGTGCCGCTCAGCAACGGCCCTGGTCAGCGCGAGTGGTAGGTGGATCTGGTGCCGGTGTGGTCGGAGTCCTTGTTGAGGCGCTTGGACAGGTGCAGGCCTTCCAGCACCAGCTCCACCGCGCTGGCCACCACACCGGGTCGTTCGTCGTCTCCGACCAGGGCGATCACCGCGTCACGCAGAGCCGGGATCTCGGTGGCCAGGGCCACGTCGTCGCGGGCAGCCACGTCCTCTCCGGCGTGGACGACCCGACCGTCGTCGAACGCCTCGATCACCTCACGGAGACGCCCGACGTCGAGCCGGTCCCGGAACACGGTGAGCACGGCCTGACGGAGGAGGCGATCCAACACCTCTCCCCCATTGTCGTCGAGGGTGTCCAACTCGACCTTGCCCGACGTCGACGCAACCAGGGCCTCGAGATCGCTGACCCTGGGCACCACCTCGGTCTCACCGGCCCGCAGGGACCGGCGGGCGGCGTTGGCCACCATGGTCTCGGCGTTGGCGACGGTGAGACGGACCGACACCCCCGAACGTTGGTTGATGTGGGTGCTCTGGCGGGCCAACTGGGAGAAGGTGGCCACCACCTCGGCCATGAACGGCGGGACCGTGACCTCCAGGCCGTCGCCGTGGACCAGCGACGCCTCCTGGTCGACGATGGCCATCTCGGTGGCCACGTCCAACGGATAGTGGGTCCGGATCTGGGCGCCGAAGCGATCCTTGAGCGGGGTGATGAGTCGACCGCGGTTGGTGTAGTCCTCGGGGTTGGCCGACGCGAACAACACCACGTCGAGCGGGAGGCGGACCTTGAACCCTCGGATCTGGACGTCTCGCTCCTCGAGCACGTTGAGCAGACCGACCTGGATCCGCTCGGCCAGATCAGGAAGCTCGTTCATGGCGAAGATGCCCCGGTTGGTGCGCGGCACCAGCCCGTAGTGCAAGGTGAGCTCGTCTGACAGGTAGCGACCTTCGGCCACCTTGATGGGGTCCACCTCTCCGATCAGGTCGGCGATCGAGGTGTCGGGCGTGGCCAGCTTCTCGCCGTAGCGGGTGTCTCGGTGGACCCAGGTGACGGGGGTGTCGTCACCCTTCTCGGCGATCAGTTCACGGGCGTGGTGGGAGACCGGGTGATAGGGGTCGTCGTTGATCTCGCTACCGGCCACGATGGGGAGCCACTCGTCAAGCAGACCGGTGAGGGAGCGGATCATGCGGGTCTTGGCCTGCCCGCGCTCGCCCAAGAAGATCACGTCGTGGCCGGCCAGGATGGCGTTCTCCAACTGGGGCATCACCGTGTGCTCGTAGCCGAGCACAGCATCCACCAGCGGCACACCGGCCCGGATCCGCTCCACGGCGTTGCGGCGGATCTCCTCTTTGACCGGGACCGACTCCCAGCCCGAATCACGGAGCTGACCGAGGTTGGCAGGACGGCTCGACATAGCGAGGACGCTACCGCCGCCACCTCAGATCCGGCCGCGCCAACCGCCCGGCGCGGTAACCGCCCCCGTTAGATCCGAATCGGTGGTGGTGCTGACCCAACGCAATCGTCAGCTTCGCCCGCTCCAACCCGTAGCTGGCAAGGCGGGCGGGTAGCGTCACCCCATGGCTGACCGGTTCCTTCCCGAATTGGCAGTGTCGCAGTGGTTCAACGTTTCCTCGCCTCCGACGACGGCCTCGTTGCGAGGCCAGGTCGTAGTAATCGAGGCGTTCCAGATGCTGTGCCCGGGGTGCGTCACCACCGGGCTTCCCCAAGCTCAGCGCGTGGCCGCCACCTTCGGCCCAGACGTCGTAGTGCTCGGCCTTCACACGGTGTTCGAGCACCACCAGGCCATGACCCCGGTATCGCTCGAAGCATTCCTCCACGAGTACCGGATCACGTTTCCGGTCGGCGTCGACCAGCCCTCGGCCGAAGGTGACCTCCCGATCACCATGCGCCGCCTGGGACTAAGGGGCACGCCCACCCTGTTGTTGGTTGACCGGGCCGGACGGATTCGGGCCGAAGCGTTCGGCCACGCCGATGACCTGGCCCTGGGGGCCCAGATAGCCCGCCTCATCGACGAACCAGCTCCGACCGTCCCCGATCTGGCGTCACCGACGACCTGAGAAGTTCCGTCAGACGAGCAGAGGTCAGACCCGCGGTCTAGGTTGCGACTCCGTTCCCCATTTCATCGGCGAGGCGCTCCATGTCCGGCAAGGTCGTCCATTTCGAAGTTCCCTACGACGAGGCAGATCGCGCCCGCGCCTTCTACCGCGACGTGTTCGGATGGGACATACAGCCCGTCCCCGAGTTCGACTACAACTTCGTACAGACCGGACCGGTAGGCGACGACGGGATGCCGACAGACCGCGGCTACATCGGAGGCGGGATGTTCAGCCGCCAGGAACCGGTCGGGCGACCCGTCATCACCATCGAGGTCGACGACATGAGCGCGGCGCTGGAGTCGGTCGCTGCCCATGGCGGAAGCGCCGTCGGCGGGCCAGACCAGGTGGGAGAGATGGGCATAGCCGCCTACTTCCTCGACTCAGAGGGCAACCTCATGGGTCTCTGGCAGACACTCGGCTAACCACGCTTCAATCGAACCTGCGCGGCCGACCTGGGAGAATCAGCAAGTGCCGACGCAACCCGACCAGGAGCGCGTGGCCGATCTCGTCCGGTTGCGCCGCGTTCGCGACAGCATTGATCGGGACTACGCCAAACCTCTGAATGTCGAAGCGCTTGCCGCCGCGGCCGTCATGTCTCCGGGGCATTTCAGCCGCCAATTCAAAGCCGCCTACGGCGAGTCGCCCTACAGCTACCTAATGACTCGTCGGATCGAGCGGGCGATGGCGCTTCTCCGTCGGGGCGAGTTGAGCGTGACCGATGTGTGCTTCGCCGTCGGTTGCTCATCTCTGGGAACGTTCAGCACCCGATTCACCGAACTCGTCGGCATCTCACCCAGCGTCTACCGACGGACCGCGTCCGACGCAACCGTTGGCATGGTTCCCTGCGTCGCCAAGCAGGTCACGCGACCGATCAGGAATCAAGAAGTCATCGGCGACCCGTCCACTTAGGGTCGAACCCATGGACATCACCATTCACTCCAGCATCCTCCAACACAACGACGCCGATGCGGCCTTGGCCTTCTATCGGGACGCACTCGGGTTCGAACTCCGCAACGACGTCGGATACAACGGCATGCGCTGGCTGACCGTCGGTCCGCCTGATCAGCCCGAGACCTCGGTCGTCCTCAGCCCGGTCGACGCGTACCCCGGCCTCACCGACGACGAGCGCCGCACCGTGGTGGAGATGATGGCCAAGGGGACCCACGGCATGCTGCTCCTGTCCACCGATGATCTCGAAGCCACCTTCGACCGCATCCAGGCCGCCGACGTCGAGATCGTGGAAGAACCGACCGACCAGCCCTACGGCATCCGGGACTGCTCGGTGCGCGACCCCGCCGGCAACATGATCAAGATCCAACAGCGAACCTGACCTCCACGCCGAGGTCACACGGCAGGGCGTCAGGCGGCGTCGACTTGGGCGTGGACGACGGCTTCCCACAGATGGGTGCGCACCCGGGTGGCCTCGGCGCCCGATAGATCGTTGGCGATCACGATGCCCTCGATCAGATCGGCCACCACCGCCTGGTGGGGACGACCCTTGACCACCACCGCCACGGTGGACGAGCCGTCCGCCGCATGACGCACCGTGCGCTCGGCCCCCGGGACCCGCGGTGGCGTGCGAAAGCCAGGCACGACGAGGCTGCGAGACCGAGCGGCCTGGGAGAGGGTACGGACGGTGGTGGCGAACCGGAGTGAGGACGACTGCTCCATGCCGCCATCATCCCCATACCCAGTGACAAACAGGCCCGCGAAAGCCGCCACCGGTGCGACCTAACTTGTGCTCGGACCTAGGTCCTCCAACTCGTCGCCGACCTGAACCACGCCGGGCGAGACCACCAGGGAACCGACGGCCAAGGTCAGGTCTCGGTCTCGACGCAGCGTCCTCAGCACCTCTAGGTCGCGTTCGATGCCGCCGGGCTGGTCCCGGGTGATCATCACGCACCGGCCAATCTGTTTGACCACGTCGACTTCGGCCGTGCCGATCCGCAAACGCCGACCGACCAGGGCGTCGGCCGTCTCGCCGCTCACGACCAGGTTGGGGCGGAACCGGCGCACATCCCAATCCCGGAGGTCGCCGACGGCCACGATGCTCACCTGGGTTCGAGTCGAGTCGTGGTAGGACCAGCTCGGCCCTTCCCAAGCCACCGGGTCGCTGTCGTCTCGTTCGGGGTCGGTGAGGTTCTCATAGATCTGGGCCTCACCGGTCGGCCCCAACAGCGTCACCGGCCGACCGACCCAGGCCCCGATCACCGCCTCGTCGGAGGTGGGACCATGACCAGGTACATCCACGGTGACGCCGTCTCCGCTCAGAACGCCCCGTCCGTACAGCAGGTTCGGATCCCGTCGGGCGGTCAGCACCACACCGGTCTCGGGGTCGCGGAGGGCGTGGGTCCGGTCACCCTCCAACCCGTACTCACCCACCGTGGCCACCGCTAGTGACTCACCTTGGAGCGACTTCACCGGATAACGCCAGATCTGTTCAACGTGCACATGCCAATGGTGTCAGAAGGGGTTACGGGACCTGGTCAGCCGGCCACCGTTGCTCCGCCTCGCCTCCTATCCTCGACCCATGCCCCGCCCCGCCCCGCCGCCACCGTCCCCGGTGCAACGGGCCACGCTCGAGGTGCTCGGGGCGGGTACGGGGAGGCCGACCTTTCCCAGCGAGCTCAAGGACCGCCTGCGCTCCGACCTGGAAGACGGGTTGGCCCCGCTGGTGGAGAACCTGGCCGTCGACGAATGCCTGGTCGTGTCCAAGCACTTGTTGGGCCAGGTCCACAGCTGCCAGGTGCGGCTCCTGGCCGAGGACGACGGCGACTTCAACCCGTCGGTGCCCATCGCCCGGGGCACCATCTCCCACAAGGCCATCGAGCTGGGCATCCACTGGCCCCACGAGCCATACCCGCTGGATCTGGTGGACGAGGCCATGGCCCGGGTGAGCGAGGGTGACCACTGGCTCACCGAGTTCCTCCAGACCTGTTCGGAAGCCGAGCGGGCCGAACTGCGAGCCACCGCCGGCGACCGGGTGTCCAAGTTCTTCGAATGCTTTCCGCCGCTCCAACCCAAGTGGCGACCGGTGACCGAGAGCAGCCTGTGGATCGACCTGGTGGCCAAGCGGGTCACCCTCAAGGGAAAGGTCGACCTCACCCTGGGGGCAGCCAGGGGTAACGAGGCCGGCAAGGTCATCATCGACCTCAAGACCGGGTCCCCCCGAGTCG
The DNA here is from genome assembly GCA_020439505.1 of Acidimicrobiales bacterium. Lineage (GTDB taxonomy): Bacteria > Actinomycetota > Acidimicrobiia > Acidimicrobiales > Iamiaceae > Aquihabitans. Next base: position 42,056 of record JAGQSO010000276.1, on the reverse strand, counting down.
GGCACCGCGACGATCTGCGCTTCTACGCCCTGCTCGACACGCTCCGCATCGGGGTACCACCCCGGCTGATCGCCTCGTTCTACCTGGACACCGGCATCGCCGAAGTCGAGCCGGTCACCGAGGCGCTGCTAGACGCCACCGTGGCCCGCACGGTGGACGGGGCGGTACAGATCGCTGAGCTGCGGGCCGGAACCCGCGCCCCGATCCACCGCCCCGCCCACCAGTGCCGGTGGTGTCCGGTCCTGTCGACCTGTGATGTAGGCAGACGCTGGCTCGCTGACGAGGACATCCCCGTCCCCCAACCTGACGAGGCCTGACCCGTCAGGGGCGTGGCCGTCAGCTACCGAGGATCAGGGCCTTCTTGGCGTCGAACTCGGCCTCGGTGAGGATGCCGGCATCTCGCAGCTCGCCGAGCTGACGAAGTTGGTCGAGCTTCTCGTTGGTGTCCACCGGCGCCGCGGCGGGAGGGGGAGGCGGCGGCGGTGCCATGGCCTGCACGGGAACGGCCACAACCTGGGGTTGGGCCTGGGCTGCCATCTGGTCCTGAGCGGCCCAGCGCTGCTGTTGGCGGCGTTGCACCCGCCCGTGGACAGAACTGGCCACCCCAGCGCGGGCGGCGGTCTTCAACAATCCCATTTCTCTATCTCCTCGCTCAGTCGTTCTCGGTGGCGTCCAGGGCGGCAGCCACGTCCTCCGGGGTGAGGTAGCCATCGGTGACCAGCCGACCACCGCCGGCCTCCCAGGCCTCGACCACCGACAAGATGTTCAGCTCTTCGTAGACGAGCACCACACCGGTCGACCCCTCGGCGATCTCCGCTCCCAACATGGCCAGATCGTCCTCACCCAACAGGTTCGAAGCCGCCCCCGAGAACTGCGCCGCCACCGGATCGGACAGTTCGGCGGGGTCCACCCGCTTGAGGGCTCCGCCTTCGTTGCGCAAGACCTCGAGATCCAGCACCCGGATCGCCCCCCGATCCACCTCGGCCAGCAACCGCTCGAATCCGCCGGCCGCGGGCTGGTTGGCCCCGAAGTCCACCACCACGAAATCGATAGGACCGAAACGGTCGTCGTGTTCGTCTGCCATCAGCTCATTTTCCTCTCCCCCGAACCGTCGGCCCAGGACCGGTGAAGGCGCGACCCTACCGCCATGAGGGTCGCGCCCATCGGCGGGGGACCAAGACGGCGGAGTTGGACTACCGGTACTGTGTCTGTCCATGGCCAGCGATCCGTCCGAGCCTTCCGACCGGCCCACACCCGCGGCCCAAGCGGACACCGGCTCCACGGTGAAGACCGCCGAGTTGGTTCCGCTGCACCTGCCACCGGTGAGCGAGGAGCCCGAGCCGCTGCGTGATCCCCGCACCGGCGACGTCGACGAGTGGGGGCGTTCCGAGCACATGCGTGAGATGGTGCGCAAGCTCTACGACCCGATGTACCGGCACTGGTTCCGGGCCGAATGGGAAGGCATGGAGAAGATCCCCACCGAAGGCGGGGCGCTGCTGGTGGCCAACCACGCCGGGGCCATCCCCTCCGATGCCCCGGCCATCATGCACGGGGTGGAGACCGAGCTCGGTCGGCCCGTCTACGGCCTGGCCGACCACTTCTTCAAGGCGGCTCCGGTCATCGGCACGCTGTGGGCCCGAGCCGGTGGCGTGGTCGCCCACCCCGACAACGCCTACCGCCTCCTGCGCCACCAACAGCAGCTGGTCCTGGTGTTCCCCGAGGGTTCCAAAGGCCCGGCCAAGACCTTCAACGAGCGCTACCGGCTCCGCCGCTTCGGTCGGGGTGGGTTCGTGGAGATCGCCATGCGATCGGGTGTTCCCATCATCCCCATCGCGGTGGTGGGAGCCGAGGAGTCGATGCCGATCCTGTTCAAGCTGCCCAGCGTGGCCCGCGCCCTCGGTGCCCCCTACTTCCCGATCACCGCCAACATGGCGTTGGGCCCCCTGGGTGCCGCGGTGCACTTCCCCGCCAAGTTCAAGCTGCGGGTCCTCGACCCGGTGAGCTTCCCCGACATCGAACCGGCCCAGCCCCGCTACTCGCGCAGCCGGATCATGGACGAGTCCGAGGCCATCCGCCAGAAGATCCAGGAGGCCCTGTTCGACATGTTGCGCCAACGACGCTCGGTCTGGTTCGGGTAGCACCGTGGGACGGCGCATCCTCATCACCGGCCTGGCCACCTACTGGGGCGGACGCCTCGCCCAAGCCCTCGAAGCATCCCCCGATGTCGACGTGATCATCGGCCTCGACACCCGCCGTCCCACCGTCGCCCTCGAACGAACCGAGTACGTGCGCAGCGACGAGAACTACTCGATCCTGTCCCGCATCGTGCGGGCCACCGGGATCGACACCATCGCCCACACCTTCCTGGTCGTCGACTCCACCCAGATGTCGTCGCGGACCATGCACGAGATAAACGTGATCGGCACCATGAACCTGTTCGCGGCAGCTTCGGCCGCTGGGAGCACGGTGCGAACGGTGGCGGTCAAGAGCTCCGCCCACGTCTACGGATCGTCTCCGTCGGACCCCTACCTGTTCCGCGAGACCGACCGCCGGACCGGCGGGGCCCGCACCAAGGTCGAGCGCAGCCTGTTGGAGGTCGAGACCTACGTCCGGGACTTCGCCCGCGACAACCCCCACGTCTCCCTCGCCCTGTTGCGCTGCTGCAACGTGATCGGCCCCGACCTGGCCACCCCGATCACCAAGGCATTGGCCCTGCCCCTGGTGCCCAAGATGGCGGGGTTCGATCCCCGCCTCCAGCTCATCCACGAGGACGATGTGGTGTCGGCCATCATGTTCGCCCTGGAACACGGCCTGGCCGGGATCTTCAACGTTGCCGCTGACGGCATGCTGCCCTGGAGCGAGGTGTGCGCCATCGCCGGCAAGCACGGCCTGCCCATCCCCCCGGTGGCCACCGCCCTCAGCACCGAGGTGCTGCGGCGGCTGGGACTGGTCGACCTTCCCCCCGAGTTGATGGAGGTCCTGCGCTACGGACGGGGCCTCGACAACCGCCGGCTGAAGGAGGCCGGCTTCCGCTACCAGTACACGACGGCGGGTGCGGTGGAGGCGTTCATGGAAGCGGTCCGGCTGCGCTCCACCATCGGTGACCGCGAGATCGGCTACCAGTACCAAGACGACGTCGAGCAGTTCTTCCGGCACTCCCCGGCGGTGAACCGTTCCTCCACCCCCCACGTCCCCAAGGACGGAGTGAGATCATGATTCGACCTCGAGTCGCCGCACTGATGCTTCTCGGGACCGTTGCGCTGAGCACCTCGGCCTGTTCGGGCGATGCCGGGAGCAAACCAGCCGACGGCGCCAAGGTGACCACGCCGACCACCACGATCCCCACCACCATGATCCCGACCACCACATCGCCGCCCAAGGTGTACGTCCCGGGAGGGTGAGCAGGAGACCACGACGTCACCGGTGAGGCGGGGAGGCTGGCTCTGGGCCATCATCGGGCGATGACCGCCATCGATGTCCAGGTCGTTGACGGCGTCGGGATCCTCACCCTCGACGCCCCTCACCGACGCAACGCCTTCGACCTCGACATGTGCGACGAGGTCGGCGAGGCCCTTGACAGCCTGGAGGCCGACCCCGGGGTCGGAGCGCTGGTGGTCACCGGTCGGGGCTCGGCTTTCTGCGCCGGCGCCGACCTTTCTCACCTCGGTGCGTCTCAACGGGAAGGCCTGCTCGCCATCTACGAGGGTTTCCTGCGGGTGGCACGGTGCCCGCTGCCGACGATCGCCGCGGTCAACGGTCCCGCGGTGGGAGCGGGAATGAACCTGGCCTTGGCGGCCGACGTGCGCCTGGCTGGTACCTCAGCCCGCTTCGACACCCGGTTCCTCCAACTCGGGATCCACCCCGGGGGCGGACACACCTGGATGTTGCGTCGCATCGTCGGCCCCCAGGTCGCCTCGGCCATGGTGCTGTTCGGTGAGGTGCTGTCCGGACCGGAGGCGGCGGAGTGCGGCCTGGCGTGGCGGTGCGTGGAGGACGATGACCTGATCGACGCGGCGATGACGTTGGCCCGCCGCGCCGCCGCGGCACCCCCGGAGCTGGTGCGCCGCACCAAGGCCACCATCGCCGCGGTGGCCACCATCGACGACCACCCCTCGGCGGTGGAACGCGAGCTTGTCGACCAGGCATGGTCGGTGTCCCAGCCCGCCTTCGCTCAGCGCCTCGCCGCCATGGCGGCCAAGATCTCCAAGGCTCCTGGCCGATAGGTCCAGTCGTCGTCGCTGTGAGGGTGCCCCGGGCACCGGGGTGCGCGGCGGCGGGTACGGTGCGGGACCATGGCAACCAACGCTGAACAGGCATACGAGAAGTTCCTGGCCGCCGTGGGCCAGAGCGAAGGAACCGGTGAGTGGTTCGAGGTCACCCAGGACCAGATCAACCAGTTCGCCGACCTGACCCACGACCACCAGTTCATCCACGTCGACCCCGAGATGGCCGCCCAGCTGTCACCGTGGGGGGTGACCATCGCCCACGGGTTCCTGACCCTGTCGATGCTCACCCACCTTTCGGGCTCGATCCCCCAGGACATGACCCGGCTGGCCGGGATCGCCATGGGCGTCAACTACGGGTTCGACAAGATCCGGTTCATCAACCCGGTGAAGGTGAACTCGCGGATCCGGGCCACCAGCGTGCTCAAGGCGGTCGAGCTGCGCGACCCCAACAACATCCAGACCACCAAGACCGTCACTGTCGAGATCGAGGGAGAAGAGAAGCCGGCCTGCGTGGCGGACTGGATCACCCGCCTCACATACATCTGAAGGACTGATGCCTATCGGCAACCTTGGTAGGGGTTGAGACTCACCTGCACTGCAGGCTGACCAGCTCTCGTGGCCCGCCTTCGGCGGACGATTCCTGGTTCCGTCAAGCCCGGTCCTCACTTCGTTGCGGGGGCTCGACGGCGTTTGCCCAGTTACTCGCAGGCTCGCAACAGCGCAAACGTTGTCCGTTGCAGCAATGGACCGCACCGCCGAGGCGGGTTGACCCCAGATCGGCATCCGATCCGAGCGGGACGCGCCCCCGGGACCGGGCGTCTACATTCTGACGGTCCGTCAGGACACCCGACCGACTCGAGCGCCAAGGGGGCGACCGTGACCGAATCCTTCGTCGACGCCACGACACTGTGGGACCTGGTGGAGCGCCGGGCGGCGGCCACCCCCGACACCGTCCTGCTGATCGACGAGGCCGGTCGCACCCTCACCTGTCGAGAGTTCCGTGACCGCGCCGAACGGGTGGCGGCCGGCTTCGCCGCCATCGGCGTGGCCGCCGGCACCCGGGTCACATGGCAGGCCCCCAACCGGTTCGAGACCATCCTGGCCAGCTTCGCCCTGGCCCGCCTCGGCGCTGTGCAGAACCCGATCCTGCACCTGTACCGCCACAAGGAGGTGGGATACGCCATCAAGGCCACCAACGCCGAGGTGGTCCTGGTGGCCGGCGAGTGGAACGGCTTCGACTACGGGGCGATGGTCCACGAGTTGATCGCCGACGCAGCCGACAAGCCCCAGGTGATCGACATCTTCTCCGAACTACCCGAGGCCGACGCCACCAACCTCGGGCCGGCGCCGACCAGCGGTGACGAGGTGCGCTGGATCTACTTCACCTCGGGCACCACCTCAGATCCCAAGGGTGTACGCCACACCGACCGCACCCTCATCACCGGGGCTTGGGGCATGGCCGCCGCCCTCGACATGCAGCCCGACGACATCGGCTCGATCGCCTTCCCCTTCGCCCACATCGCCGGCCCCGACTACTTCGGCACCATGCTGTTGAGCGGGTTCGGCGCGGTGCTGATCGAGGCCTTCAACCCGGTGTCGGCCGTCGCCACCTTCGCCGCCAACGGCGTGACGATGGTGGGCGGGAGCACCGCGTTCTACCAGATGTACCTGACCGAGCAGCGCAAGGATCCGGCCACGCCGATCATCCCGTCGTTGCGCAAGCTGTCGGGCGGCGGGGCCCCCATGCCCCCCGAGATCTACGACGAGGTCAAGCGCGAGCTCGGTGTCCCGATCTGCCACGGCTACGGCATGACCGAGTGCCCGATGATCTGTCTCGGGTCCCCTCACGACACCGACGAACAGCGGGCCAACACCGTCGGAAAGCCGGTACCAGGCCTCGAGCTACGCACGGTCGACGGGGACGAGAACGCGACCGGCGCCGATTCGGACGGGGAGGTCCGGGTCAAGGGACCGATGGTGTTCGCCGGCTACACCGACGTCGCCGCCACCGCCGAGGCCTTCGACGCCGAAGGCTGGTTCCGCACCGGCGACGTGGGCCACCTGCGCCCCGACGGTCACCTGGTGCTGACCGGCCGACTAAAGGACATCATCATCCGCAAGGGTGAGAACATCTCGGCCAAGGAGATCGAGGACCTGCTCTACGCCCACCCCAAGGTGGCCGACGTAGCGGTGGTCGGCCTGCCCGACCGGGAGCGGGGAGAACGGGTGTGCGCGGTGGTGGTGACCGCCGAGGGCCAAGATCCCATCACCTTCGAGGAGATGGTGGCCACCCTCAAGGACGCCCAGCTCATGACCCAGAAGATCCCCGAACAGCTCGAGATCATGGCCGAGCTGCCACGCAACCAGACCCTGGGCAAGATCCTCAAGTACAAGCTGCGCGACGACCTGGCCGACAAACCCTGGCCTGCGTAGCGTTTGACGGGTCCGTCCCCACGGGTTGGCGCGCCGATCGGTTCGCTTTCGCGCCAGCCCGCCCAGGGCCGCCATCAGGGGAACTGGGTCAGCGTCGTCTCCAGGATCGACCGGGCCTGCCCGACGGTCTCGGCCGCCTGGGTCCGCTGCTCGGGGAACAGGAGGGCCACGGCGTCGGCCCAGGCGGCCTGGTACTGGCCGAGCACCGCCGCCAGCCTTTCCAGGTTCGAGCGGGTTCGACGTAGCTCGACCGCCATCTGGGAGGGGTCGATGGTGATCCGTCGCGCGGTTTGGGCCAGGTCGACAGCCAGGTTCTGGTCGGGGTGCAGCGGGTAGGGCGGCGACACCGTCCCCAACAGCGAAGCCACCGCGTCGAGCCGCCGGTTCAGCCCGGTGAACCCGTCGAGCAGCTTGGCCGAACCGGCGGGAAGCGACCGGTCACGTTTCACCGTCACCCGCGTCCCCCGTTCGAGATCCACCCGGCCGAGGACGACGACCACCGAGGTGCCAGCGGCGTCGAACCACCAGTAGTCGGTCGGGGCCGCGCCGCCCGAGCTCAGGTCGAACCCGTCTCGGGAGCGGGCCATCGTCAAGCGTCGACCGTCGACCTCCACCGCAACCGGAACCGCTTCGCCCACGAACCGTACGAGGAGCGGGCGGTTCGGCTCCCAGCCGGGGTAGGAGCCCCGGGCTGGCGCCAGGCGCACCGTCCGTGAGGTCGAACCGGTTCGTTGGCTCAGACGAATGCTCACCGACTGCCCCCGTAGGTAGCCGGTGGTGACGCCGTCATCCTCGTAGAGCTCTCCGGTACCGTCGGCTCCCGGATAGGCGGTGACGCTCAGGTGGGGGTAGCAGGCGGAGTTGAGCCGGAGGGCGGCGACCTGACCGGGGACCAGCGCCCCCGCGGCCACGAACACCGGCACCTCGTCGATCAGGTAACGCGGTTCGATCCAGGTTCCCGCCCCGGAGCGGACCACGATTCGCCGACCCAGTGCCGTGTCGTACCACTCCCCCTTGGGTAGCCACACCCGGGCCGTTGCCATCTGGTCCTGGCCCAGGGGCTCGACCACGGGTGCCACCACCATGGAATCGCCGAACATGTACTGGCCGTCGGCGCGGTACGCGTCCTCGCGGTCGGGGTGGTCGTGATACATCGGCCGGACCGCCGACATGCCGGTCTCCACCGCCCGACGGCAATGCCCGTAGAGGTAGGGAGCCAGCTCGTAACGGCGGCGCACCGCCTCGACCATGGCGCGGCGGTAGGGGTCCGGGAACTCCCAGAACCGACGTTCCTGGGCCGGGTCCTTGGTGGCGTGGGTGCGCAACACCGGCGAGTGGGCACCGAACTGGACCCACCGGGCGTACAGGTCGGGATCGGGTGGAGGGCCGTAGTGCCCGCCGATGTCATGGCTCCAGTAGCCGTAGCCGACGTTGGCGGCAGTCGCGGTGAACCATGGCTGCAAGGCCAACGAGTCCCATGTGGCCCAGGTGTCACCCGAGAACCCGATCGGATACCGACCTCCGCCCAGACCACCCCATCGGCTGAACACCAGAGGCCGCCGGTCGGGCCGGGTCGCCTCCTGGTCGGACCAGTGCAGCTCGTTCAGCCACGGCAGCGGGTCGAGGCCTTGGATGGACGACACCGTTCCCTGCTGCCAGTCCATCCACCAGAAGTCGACCCCCCGCCGTTCCTCGGGGTGATGAAGGTGGGTGAAGTAGGCGTCGACGAAGGCCGGGTCGGTGGCGTCGAAGGCAACGGTCTCCCCCGCCTCGGGGTCACGGCCGAGATCGGCGCACACCGCTCGGTACCGGTCCTCGTGGGGGCCGATCCCGTCGGCGGGGTGGACGTTGAGGGTTACGCGGAGACCTCGGCGGTGTAGCCGCGCCAAGGTGTCGGTGGGGTCGGGAAAATACCGCCGGTCCCACGAGTATCCGGTCCATCCCGGCAGGTGCCAGTCCATGTCGACCACCATCACGTCGATCGGTATCGCCATGGTGTCGAACTGCTCGGCGATGTCGAGCAGTTCACGATCGGTGTAGGCGTAGAACCGGCTGTACCAGTACCCGAAGGCGTAACGGGGTGGCAATGGTTGCGGGCCGATCAGGGCGGCGGTGTCGGCCAGGGCGGAGCGGAAGTCCGTTCCGTACGCCAGCAGGTAGAGGTCCTGACGCCGACCAGCAGGCCTCGCCTCGGGCCACCCGCGGCCCCGCACCGAGTTGGTCCCCTCAGGGTGGGGACCAAGCACCGGGGTGGCCGAGTCGTCCACCACCACCCACCCGTCACGCGACAACAAGCCGGGATCGAGATCCCAGCGCTCCCAGCCGCTGAACTCCAAGTTACCGTCGGCGTCCAGGCCGGTCAGGCGGCGGCCCTGCCGTCCGTTGCAGTTGTCGAGGGTGCGCCGGGTGCCGCCGAGGTTGGTCCGGGCCCGCTCACCGAAGGTCCACTTCACCGATCCCCGGCCGGTACCGATGCGAGCCGTGGTGGTGGCGGCGGTGAAGGGGCGGGTGGTGTCGGCGATTCGCAGGGTCAGCTGACCGGTGGCGACCGTCAGCGCATCGCCCTTGCCGCCAACCTCGATGGGCGGCACCGGGAACCGGCGGTTCACCACGGTCATGGTTCCGCGGTCCTCGAACTGGCCGTCGGCGGCAAACTCGAGGCGGACCATCCGCGCCGTCAGCACGGTCACCCGAACCTTGTTGCGAACCACGATCGCACCAGGTCGGGCCCGGGGATCTGGGTTGGTCACCGAACGAGGGATCGCCACGGCCGTGACCGTACCGGGCGCGTGCGATGCTGTGGCCCGACCATCAGCCGATACGACCGGAGGAACCCATGGAGCTTTTCGAACACGAGGAAGAGCTGCGAATGACCCGCGAGCAGGCGGCGGGCCGCCTCCGCGAGCTGGCCGATCAGCTGGAACGCCACAACGAGGTCAAGGTGTCGCGCGACGGGCTTCAGGTCACGGTAAAGGTCCCCGACGAGGTCACCTTCGAGCTAGAGGTGGAGATAGAGGCCGACGAGTCCGAGATCGAGGTCACCATCTCCTGGTGAACCAGCGGCGCAACTCAGACTGCGACCGCAGCGGTCGGTACCGCTGGTCTGGACGGCCGGGCACCACCGGTCGACCAGTGGGCGGCCACCACCGTCACCACCAACAGGATCGCTCCCCCCGCCTGATGGGCGATGCCCAGGCCGACGGGAACGGCGTTGATCAGAGTGAGCACGCCCAGCGCGAACTGGACCAGCACCGCGGCCTCCAACACCCCGGCCAGTTTGCGGGCACCGGACTGATACAGACGGACCGCCACCACCAAGGTCGAGGCCACCACCACCACCGCCAGCCACCGGTGGAGGAACTGCACCGCCACCGGGTTATCCACCGCGTTGGACCACACCGGTGATGCCTGGTCGATCTCCCGTGGTACCCACCGACCCTGCATCGTCGGCCAGGTGGTGTAGATGTGACCGGCGTTCAGACCGGCCACGAACGCTCCCAACACGATCTGGGTGGTGAGTAGCACCAGGTGGGGAACCACCCAGCGCGACGGTCGGCCGGCCACCTTGGCCCGACCCAGGCTCAAGGCCCGAAGGTCGAGCGCCGTCCAGATCAGCGCGCACAACAACAACAGGGCGGTGCTCAGATGTAGGGCGAGGCGTTCGTGGGCCACGTCGGGTCGGTCGACAAGGCCACTGGCCACCATCCACCACCCGATGAACCCCTGAAACCCCACCAGGGCAACCATGAAGGCGATGCGGCCGCCGTAGCCCGCCGGGACCTTGCGGCGGACCATGAACCACCCGAAGGGCAAGGCCATGGCCAGGCCCACGATGCGACCGAGCACCCGGTGGGAGTACTCCCACCAGAAGATTCCCTTGAAATCCGCCAGGTCCATGTGCGAGTTCACCTTCTGGAACTCGGGGGTGGCCCGGTAGGCGTCGAACTCACGCTGCCAGTCGGACTCGCTCAGGGGCGGGATGGTGCCGCTCACCGGCTCCCAGTGGACCATCGACAGGCCGGACTGGGTGAGGCGGGTGGCACCGCCGACCACCACCATCACGGCGACGAGACCGGCCACCAGGAACAACCAGATGCTGAGGGCCCGAGCCGACGGGTGGGGTGTGACCCCGGCGTCGGTCGTGGAGGTGGCGGGTGGTTCGGTCAATGTGAGAGCCATCTTGCTCACCGGCTGGGGGCAGGGGTTCGGGCCTGGCGACGTACCGGCCCAGGTCACGGTGACGGAGACACCGTGAGAGACGATGTGAACCGAGCTGGTATCGGTACGACCCAACGCTGCTCGGCTCCCGAGACATGGTAGGGGTGGTGTCGCCCCCCACCACCAAACGGTGACCGGTGACCGCGGGCACCGTCTGGTCCCACCGACGGGGACCTCGACCGCCACCTACCCTGGGGCGGTGAGCGATTTCGCGTCCTTCGACCTGGATCTGGAGGTGGCACGGGCCTGGACCCGTTTCCAGGCCGACCTGGCGGGTCGCTTGGCCGACCTTGCCGACCTCGGCCACCTGGTGATCGAGGTGGAGACCGCCCCCGAAGAGAGCGACGAGCCCGCCCGGTTCGTGCAGTTCGCGGTCGAGGAGCCGACGGTGCGCCTCGAGGTATCGGCCAGCACTGCCGCCTCGGACCCTCACCGGCTGTCCCCCGACGACGAGCGGCACCTCTACGACCTCGGGCTTCAGCCCCCCGATTTCGACAACGTCAGCGAGGAGGGCACGCCGAACTGGTTCATCGACGGCGAGATCGACGACGCCGACCGGCTCTCGGTCATCGCGGTACGGGTGCTCCGCAAGGTGTTCGGTATCCCCCACCCGGCGTTCCTGATCGGGGCCGGAATGGCCATCGAGGACTCCGACGCCGAGGCGGGGGCCACCGTCACCCCCACCGACCACGCCCACCTGAGGACCCTCGTCGATCGCGCCCTCGAAGAAGCGGTCGGGCATCCACCCCACCATGACGAGGATGACGACATCCCCATCGTGTGCGGCTCGGCTCTGGTCTGGGTGACGGTTCGCACCGACATGCCCGCCGTCGAGCTCCTGGCATGGGCCGTGCTGGGTGTCACCCGCCCCGGCGACGCCCTGTTCGAGGTGAACGAGCTTAACCAGGACCAGCAGTTCATCCGGTTCGCGCTCATCGACGACCGGATCGCGGTCCGGGCCACGGTTCTCGCCTACCCGTTCTCCCCCACCCACCTGCACTACGTCCTCGGCAACATGGCCGAAGCGATCGACGGACTCGACGACGACCTCGCCAACCGGGTCGGGGGCTCCACGTGGGCCGCGGCGACCGCGGCGGTGGGGTCCGGCTCCACCGATTCCGACGAGGACGACGAAGATGATGACGACGACGACCTGCATCCGGCGCTCCAGACCATCATCGAGTTGGAGGCCGACGACGGCGAATCCGTGTCTCCCGGCCTGGCGGCCGAGATCTGTGACCATGACCGGGATCTCCTCCTGAGCCTCATCCGGTCCAGTTCCCTCCAAGAGATCGGCTGGCGTGAGTCCCACGAGGAGGCGGTGTTCGCCGGCGACCGCGACGAGGCCGCCGCCTGCGCGTTGGAGCTGGAATCGTGGGAGGCCACCACCCGCCTGCTGCGCCGGGCGCTGCGCCTGGTTGTGGAGTCAGGTCAGGAAGACCCCGGAGACGACTGACTCCGCTCGAGGGCCGATCCGGGATCAGCCAGCGGGTTCCTCGTGGGTGGCGGTGAGCACGCCTCGGGCCAGGATGTGGTTCGAGATGTAGAAGCCGACCACCGCACCCGACGCACCGGCCTCGAGCCCCAAGTTGTCGCAGTCCAGGGCGGTCACGGCGAAGAGGTAGCGGTGCGGTCCGTGGCCCGCCGGAGGGAAGGGGCCGGTGTAGAGGCGGTTCCCGGTGTCGTTGCCGGTGTGTACCGCCCCCGCCGGGGTTCCCGAGCAGTCACCCGAGGCCGCTCCGGTGGCCAGCTCGGTGGTGGTGACGGGAATGTCGAACAGGACCCAGTGCCAAAAGCCGCTGCCGGTGGGGGCATCGGGATCGAAGCAGGTGACGGCGAAGCTCCTGGTCTCGGCCGGGAACCCGCTCCAAGCCAGGTGGGGCGAGACGTTCTCGCCCGTCAACCCGAAGTTGGCGTCGGCCACGAAGCGCAACGACATCGGTTGACCTTCGGTGAGGTCGTCGCTGGTGACGGTGAAGCTGGGCACCTCCCCCAGGTAGTCATAGGGGCTGGGCGGGGTGGCACGGTTGAGAGCGGGCACGGTTGCCTCCGGTCTGGCTGCTGGTCGGCTCCCAGCTTGCCCGCTGAGCCGACCACCTGCTGAGCACGGGGGTCAGTAGCCGAGAGCCAGGACCTCCCCGCGGTCCTCCGCTCAGGGGGCGACGACGTCGGTGAGCGGCGGTTGGTATGCGCAGGTCGGGTCTTCGGCTAGGGGGTCACCGCTGACCGCGAAGGCATGGGATCGCGAGCCTCCGCAGACGGTGCGCAGGTCGCAGCGTCCGCAGCGTCCGCTGAGCCGGTCGGGGTCCCGCAGGCTGACCAGAAGGTCCGAGGTGCGGTAGATCTCGGTGAAGGGCGTCTTTCGTACCGACCCCGCCGACAGGGGAAGGAAGCCGCTGGGATACACGAAGCCGTGGTGGTCGACGAAGGAGAACCCCCTTCCGGCGTTGACATCCAGAGGCGGGCGGGAGTGGCTACGGGTTCCGTGCAGCGATCCGAGCCGACGAACCGTCTCGGCCCGCAACTCGGACCGCAGCGGCCCGGGCGGGAAATCGGCGTCGACGTCGGAGGACCGGGACCGCTGGACCGCCACCCGCCGGAAGTGGGGGGCTTCGGTGGCCTTCACCGCCACGTGGTCACCCACCTCGTGGAGCCAGTGCAACACCTCCTCCACCTGGTCCGCCGACAACGGTTGGAGGTTGTCACCCCGACCGGTTGGAACCAGGAAGAACACGCTCCACAGTCCCGCATCCAACCCGACCACCCGTTCCAGCACCGCGGGGAGCTCGTGCACGGTGCCCGAGGTGACGGTGGTGTTGATCTGGAGGCGAAATCCGATCTCGCGCACCCACTGGGCCGCTTCCAAGGTCGCTTCGAAAACCCCCGGGATCCCCCGGAACCGGTCATGGGATTCGGGCGACGCCCCGTCGATGGACAACGACACCGCCCTCGCCCCGGCATCGTGCAGTTCGGTGAGCACCGACCGGGTCAGGCGCGGGGTCACCGACGGCGACAACGCCATGCTCAACCCGGCCGCGGCGCCGTGGGAGACCAGTTCGACCAGGTCGGGTCGCTCGAATGGGTCACCGCCGGTCAGCACCACGATGGGCCGGGGCGCGCCCAGCGCCGCCAGGTCGTCCAGCAGTGCCTTGCCCTCGGCGGTGGACAGCTCCAAAGGGTCGCGGTGGTGGACCGCGTCGGCTCGGCAGTGGGTGCAGACCAGGGCGCAGGCCCGCGTCGTCTCCCAGATGACGATGAACGGCCGGTCGTCGGTGTCGAGGTGGAGGGAACGGATCGGTCTGGTTTCGGTGACGCTCATGAGACCAGGGCTCCCCGGGCGTCGGCCAGGTGGGCCTCGATGAGGGCGGCGGCCCGGTCCGCGCTGGCGGTGCAGCTCACGATGCCCAGCCCGTCGACCGCGGCACCGGCCAAGGCCAAGCCCGGGCAACGGGTGAGCCTCTGGCGCACCCCGGCCAACCTCTCGGGGTGGCCTACCTCCAGTTGGGCCATGGCCCCGGGCCACCTTCTCACCAGGGTGAGCGTCGGCGAACCGTGGTAGCCGGTGGCGGCGGCCAGGTCGGCCAACAGCCGCGACACCAGGTCGTCGTCGTCGAGTTGTTCGACGCGGTGATCACGGGCTCGCCCCGCTGACAGGCGCACCACGAAGTGGTCGGGATGGTCCAGGTGAGGCCACTTGCGGGTCAGGAAGGTGGCCGCCTTGAGCAGGCGTCCGGCCCTCGACGTCACCAGCAGTCCGTTGGCTTGGAAGCCTGGGTGGTCTTCCACCGTCGAACGGGGAAAGGCGGCGAGCACGGTGGCAACCGATGCCGTCGGGATGTCGTCCAGCTCTTCGAACACCTCCCCCACCCCGGGGGCCAAGATTCGGGCCGACACCGAGGCGGGTACCGCCAGAGCGACACCATCCCAGACGCCGTCGATGCCCTCCAGGCGGTACCGCATCCGTGGGCCCCGGCCAACGCCACCACGGTCGCTGGTCCTGTCCCCGCCGGTCCTGCGCTCGGGCTCCACGACGAGGGCCGAGACCGGGGTGGACACCCGGATCGAGATGCCCGGGTGGTCGGTGAGAGCATCGATCAGCGAGGCAAGCCCACCGTTGAAGTTCCCGAAGGCCGGAGGGCCGCCGCCCTTGCGGGCCCGGGCGGCAAGGATCAACGACCGGTGGTCGGACGCCTGCTGAGCCAGGAACGGTGCGACGGCCTGAAGGCTCAGACGCCGCACGTCCCCTCCGTGAAGGTTGCCCAGGAGGGGGTCGACGAATCGGTCCACCACCTCGGAACCGAAGCGTCGGTCGAGAAAGGCTCCGACCGACTGGTCCGACTCGACGTCGGACCGGCCGACCAGTGGTTCCATCGCGGCCCGGGCCAGGCCGCGGGGGGACATCACCCGGGAGCGCACCACCGGCATCAGGCGGGTCGGGCCGGTGGGCCCCACCCCGGCCGGTAGGGGGCGCAGCCGTTGCCCGTCCCAGATGCGGGCCGAACCGGACCGGGCCCGCACCACCTCGTCGCTCAATCCGAGACGGTCGAGGAGCTCGGGGAGGTGAGGCCCGGCGAGGTGGAGGGCCTCGGCCCCCGAGTCGACCGGCAGCCCAGCGAAGTCCTCGGTGCGAACCTGGCCACCGAGACGATCACCGGCCTCCACCATGGTGACGTCGAAGCCGGCCCCGGCCAGACGGTGGGCGGTGATCAGCCCTGTGATCCCACCGCCAACGACCGCGACCTGAGGCTTGCCCACGGTCGTTCAGGATGCCCAGATCGATACCCCCGGGGGCAGGGTCCTAGGACCCCGCACCCGGGGACCATGGTCACCATGGCTTGGTTACGACTTTGCCGCGAGAGCGCCGGCGGTCAGGCCCTCAGCTCGCGGCGGCGACGTTCAGCACGGCGACGTCGGCCAATCGGACCCGCCACTCTTCGATCAGCTCATCGGTCTGGGTGTCGTCGGGGTGGAACCCAGGGCGCAGGTAGGCGAAGGAGTTCTTGAGGAACCACCAGCTCAAGAGCCGCTGACGCTTGAGGTTGCCCACGAAACGGTGACGGTGCTGCTTGGTGATCTTGGACCAGTCCTCTCCGACCGACCGTCCCCACTCGACCGCCACGTAGCCGGCCAGGACCCCGGTGGTGATGAAGAACCCGGCCGCCCGGACCGGGTAACCGGTTCCCGCCGCGACCATCACGTCGAAGGCCACGTTCTTGTGTTCCAGTTCCTCCAGGGCATGCCAGCAGATCAGCGGTTCCACCGCCTCCTGACCGAAGAGGATCTTGCGGGTCACCTCGTGTTCCAGCGCGGTCTCCCCGAGCAGACCGGTGTAGTGCTCGGCCGCCGCCGTGGCGGCGATGGCGAGGGTGCGGGGCCGCATGGTCAAGATGCGATCGCAGATCGCCCCCACCACCTTGTCGGCGCGAACGGTGTTGTAACCCATCTCGGCCAGACGGGCGTTGAGCGCCCGGTGTTCGCGACCGTGCATCGCTTCCTGACCGATGAACCCTTTGACCTGTGCCCTCAGCTCCTCGTTGTCCTTGATGGCGTCGCGGTGGCGGCGGACCGAAGCGACGAAGAAGTCCTCCCCGTTGGGGAACACCGCCGACAGGGTGGCGAGAAGGTGACTGAAGATCGGGTCTCCCGGGACGATCCAGCCCTCGTCGACGGCGGTGGGGTCGGT
This sequence comes from Acidimicrobiales bacterium, assembly GCA_020439505.1. Taxonomy (GTDB): domain Bacteria; phylum Actinomycetota; class Acidimicrobiia; order Acidimicrobiales; family Iamiaceae; genus Aquihabitans. Next base: position 25,496 of record JAGQSO010000276.1, on the reverse strand, counting down.
CTGGAGTTTGCGGACCGGGATCTTGCGGTCGGCCGAGGGCCGTTCCCGCTGCACCGTCGCGGTCTTGGTGGTCTTGGCTCCGGTCTTGGCGGTGGTCTTGACCCCGGTCTTGGCGCTGGTGGTCTTGGCGGTCGTCGACTTCGCCGTGGGCTTGGCCGAAGGGGATTTGGCCGCGACGGGCTTCTTCGCCTTGTCGGCGTTGGGCTCGGCGGCGGTTTCGGTGTCGGTCATTTCCGCTCCTGGAGGACGGTGGAAGGGATCGGGTCGGGGTTGGGCAGTAGGGACTGGTCGGCGAGGCCGGCCACCATGGATGCGGCGACCGATTTGGCCAGTTCGATGACCTCATCGGGACGGCCGAACCCGCCGAGACGGGATATGGCGGCACCCTGGACGAGGGTGAACGCCAGGTCGATGGTTCGACGGGCCAGGTCCGGATCGGCGATGTCGGGCGAGAACCACAAGAGGAGTTCGACGACCTTGGTCTCGAGTACGCCGGCCAGGTCGTGCACCACCTGGCGCAGCTCGGGATCGGTGCGCGATGCGACGACCACCTCGAGAACTGCGGCGTATGCGGGTCCTGAGACGATGGCCCACAACTCGTCGACCGCCCGGTCCAGGGTGCGCTCGCGGGGTGGCACTTCGTCGAAGACGGCGGCGAATCGCCGGGCCTGGTCCTCGAACAGGTGCCCGATGGCCGCCTCCACCAGGTCACGCTTGGTCGGGTAGTGGTGGGTCTGGGCTCCCCGTGACACCTGGGCCCGGTCGGCGACCAGGCGGGTGGTCGTACCGGCATAGCCGTGATCCACCAGGCATTCGATGGTCGCCTCCAGCAGGGCGCGCTGGGTGGCGGTGCTGCGGTCTTCCTGGGTTCGACGAGGAACGAGGGTGGCTGTCATCGGGAGAGAACCGGCCTAGAAACCGACCTGTTGGTTTGTTTCTAGGGGATCAGCCACCACGATGCAAGTACCCAACCCCACAAGTCAGGTGATGGTCACCGCCATCACGCTCAGCCCGTTGTCGAGCGTGGGCTGATCGGCATCGCTCTCCTCGACGATGTTGCCGTCATCGTCCCGCCGGATGAGCTTGACGACGGTGATCACCCCGCTGGGACAGGCACGGGCGGCCATCCACGCGTCCACCGCCCGCTCGGGTGGTACCTCGAGCATGTGGATGTCGATGTAGCCCTCGTCATCGAGGGGGTATACGTCCGCTGCGTACTTGTGGCACAGACCCCAGCCTTCACAGAGTGCCGGGTGGGCCTTCACCAACAACGACTCGGTGACCCCATCGGGTCGACGGGCGCTCAACTCGATGCCTCGGCACCGACCCGGTCCACGATGACCTCCCGCAGCACCCGGGCCCCGGAGTGCTCGACGTCGTGGGTGGCGGTCACCAGGTCGACCGCGTGGCCCGTGGCCTCCGATACCAGTACCCGCAGGACGCTGAGGGCCGGGTCGACCTGGAGCTCGGACCGGTAGCGCCGGCTGAACTCGTCGAACAGGTCGGGCTGGTGGCCATACCAACGGCGAAGGTCGGTGCTGGGGGCAACATCGCGGTCCCAACGGTCCAGCGCGGCCTTCTCCTTGGAGATCCCCCGGGGCCACAGACGGTCCACCAAGACCCGTTCCCGACCCGGCTCGGGCGGCTCATAGACCCGCCTCACCTCGACATCTGCGGCACTGGCTGTGGTCCCCACGGGCACTCCCAGATCGATTATTTCTAGTCCCCAGCCATACTAATCACCCGACGTGAACGATGACACCCCCACTCCCCCCGAAAGGGGGTTGACGATCGACCCTCGGGTAATCGCCCAACTACCGGGACCACTCCGGAGGCGCCTGCCGCTGGCAACCCAGAGGGCCTACGAGAACCAGGACGCCGAGCGGACTAGCCGACCGACGCCCGCACCTCGTCCATGTCCAGGGCGCGGACCTGGGCGATGAGATCGTCCAAGGCCGCTTCGGGCAGCGCACCGGACTGGCGGAACACCAAGACGCCGTCACGGAACGCCATGATCGTCGGGATCGACTGGATTCCAGCGGCACCGGCCAGTTCGTTCTCCGCCTCGGTGTCGACCTTGGCGAAGGTGATGTCGGGGTTGCGGGCTGCCACCGACTCGAACACCGGGGCGAACGCCAGGCACGGGCCACACCACGAGGCCCACCAGTCGACGAGGACGATCCCCTCCCCCTCCACGGTCTGCTGGAAGGTTTCGGCGGTCAGGTTGACGGTCACAGCACAGCCTCTGCTCTCGATCGGGGGTAAACGCGGGAACCAACCCACCCTACCGATACCCCATTGGGTATCAAACGTCCCGATCGAGAGCCAAGGCCAAGTGCCTAGGAAATCCCGCCGCCGGTCAGCCCGACACACTGACCGAACGTGTGCAGGCCAACCTCGTTGGCCGGGCCTGGCCTGAACCCTCCCGAGACACCGGGGACCAGCCCGACACAGGTCAGATTCCGCCCGACGGTGTTACGAACCACATAGACCGGACCACCGGGATGGTCGAACTCCAGAGATGTGATGTTGAAGAGATTCACGTCGCCGCCGACGGTGTTGAACATCGCACCGAACCAGTTCGTCGTCACGCCCGAGACGTTGAGGTTCCCACCGATGATGTTGTTCTTTATCGACCACGGGATGAACCCACCGCCGCCAGAGACGTTCACGTTCCGGCGCACCGAGACCCCGTTGAGCAACAAGGTGTTGACATCGGTGGCGTTCACGCTTCCCATGACCGAGATGGTCGAATGCCCGCCTGGATCCTCCACGCACTCATGGGCGGAGTTACCGGTCATCGACGGCGGCTGACAACCCAAGCCGAGGATCGACCCGGCAGCAGCATTGACGTTTCCGAAAACCGTGATGGTCGACGGAGCACTCTGGGCATCAAACGCGGAACCAGGGGTCACGAACAAACTGCCCCGGACTCGAATCACCGCTCCGGGGGCCGGCCGGCACGCGCCCGCGATCCGAAGCTGGTTGTAGGTACCCGACGGGACCACCGCGAGCTCGTTGGAATCGAAGTCGCCCCCCCGACACGTGAATACGCCGGGCGGGTCCATCGGAGCAGCGGAAGCGACTCCCCCCGACACCAGCACCGACGCGGCGAACACCGCCAGGACACAACCGACAGCACGAAGAGACCTCAACATCAGCGAATTCCTTTCCCTGTGCCGCGCTGCGGCAGTTGACGAGTCGAGGGAAATCACAGGTCCATCCCCTTCGGACCTTTCCCGTCGCCGACGATACGCCAATCACGGTTGTTAGCCAATGGATCGTCGCCGGGGCCCTACCTAGCTTAGGGACCTAGCAGATCGGTCCAGCCGTCGTTGCTGCGAGGGTAATCAGACCGAGGCTTCGCCTCGGTTTAGCCATGCCGTACTTATGGGTCGGCTCGCCCATCTGCTCGCCTCCTTAGTCAGGCGATTCCGATCTCGGCCATCGTTGCCATCTCTCGCAGGACGGTTGCCGCCGCTCTCACGACCGGGTAGGCGAGCGCGGCCCCGGTGCCCTCCCCCAGGCGGAGCTCCAGGTCTAGAACCGGGTCCAGCCCGAGGTGTTCGAGCGCGGCCGATGCCGCCGGTTCGGTGGAGCGGTGCCCGGCGATCCACCAGGCCCGGGCCTGCGGGCACAGGGCATCGGCAACGGTGGCCGCGGCCAGCGCGATGACACCGTCCACGATCACCGGGACCCGCCCGGCGGCTCCTCCGATCAGGAAGCCGGCCAGCGCCGCGACCTCCAGGCCCCCGATCTCTGCCAGCACGTCGAGGGGTTCCAGTCCGTCGACCCGTCCGACCGCGTCGGCGACGATCCCGGCCTTGAGCGAAAGCGTGGCGTCGTCGATGCCGGTACCCCTCCCGGTGAGCACCCGGGCGTCACCCCCGGTCAGGGCGGTGATCAGCGCCGCCGAGGGGGTGGTGTTCCCGATCCCCATGTCCCCGCCGATCAGGCACCGGTTGCCGGCCTCCACCAGTCGGGTGGCGGTGGACACCCCTACATCGAGGGCGGCCAGGGCCTGGGTCCGGGTCATGGCCGGGCCTCGGGACAGATCGGCGGTGCCCGCCGCCACCCGGCGGTTCCACACCCGGGGGTGTTCCACCGGTTCCAGGGCCACACCGACGTCGACCACCACGACGTCGATTCCGGCGGATCCGGCGATGGCGTTCACCGCCGCCGATCCGTTGGCGAAGGTGGCGACCATGGCGGTGGTTACCTCCTGGGGCCAGGGGGACACCCCGGCCTCGAGTACCCCGTGGTCACCGGCGAACACGGCCACACAGGCCGGGAACGGGTCGGGTGGCCGTACGTCGCCGGTCATGGCCGCCAGGTCGACGCCGAGTTGTTCGAGCCGACCCAACGAGCCCTGGGGTTTGGTCAGCTGGTCATGGCGGGCCCGGGCCTCCTCCCGGGTTGTCTCGTCGGGTTCGACGACCGACGCGGCGGCCCCGCGGAACGCGACCCCCACCCGCTCCGCCAACCACTGGTCCACGACACCACCAGGACCGTTCTCGCCGGTGCCGTCGACCATGGCGTAGTGGCAGCCGACGGCAGCCGCCGCCCCGGCGTCACGTTCCGTGTTGCCGACGAACAGGACGCGGGACACGTCGTCGACCTTCGAGCGCTCCATGGCCAGACGCAGCGATGCCGGATCGGGCTTGGCCGCTCCGGCATCGACCGAGGTCACGACGACCGGCAGCAGCGAGGCGAGGCCGACCGGCTCCAACAACTCGCGCACCTGGGTCTCGGTCATCACCGCGGTGTCGGTGGCCGCAGCCAGCTTCACCTGGGCGGCCAGGGTTGCAAGCTCCGCGACCGCATCGCCGATGGGGCGGGCCACCAGATCGGCGACCGCGGCGGTCGGGGGCCCCTCGTGGACCAGGGTGCCGCCGATGTCGAAGACGATCAGGTCGAGGTAGGCGGGGATGAGCGGGGTCATGGGGCTCCTAGGGTCGGATGGAGGGCAGCGGCAGCCATGAGCGCGGCCACCTGGGAGACGACGATCACTGCGCCGAGGACATCGCCGGTGTATCCACCGAGCCGCCGGTAGGCGAGGGTGATGGTGCCGGCCGCGCCCACCAGCGCCACTGCGAGGGTGACCAGCCCGGCCGGCCCCTCCGACCGGTAGGCGACGGTCCCCACGATCAGGAGCGAACCCACGGCGGCGGCGACCGCGGGCCGGTCGCCGCTCTCCGGACGGAACGCGCTGACCAACCCCTCGGGGCGGGCGTAGGGCACTCTCACCATGACCAGCGCGGCGACCGAACGCGACGCCGCCCACACCCCCGGCAACAGCCACCAGCGAAAGTCGACGGCGGCCAGAGCGGTAACGCTGAGGAGGACGTCCAGTACCACCGTCACCATCCCGAAGGCCCCCACCGACGGATCCCGCATCACCTCTAGCCGTCGGGCCCGTTCCATCGGAGCCACCAGACCGTCGCCGCAGTCGGCGAGGCCGTCGAGATGCAACATGCCGGTCAGCGCGGCGTCGATCGCAACCACCACCGCCGCCGCCAGCGTCGGTGGCCACAGCTCAGCCGCCACCCACCACGCTCCCGCCAGGACCAGCCCGATCACCGCACCGACAGGACCAAACCAGCGAACGGCGGAGGCCTGGGGTTCTCGCCCCCTTCCCAGACAACTGAGCAGCGCCAGGGCCGAGATCATCGGGGCGGCAGTTCCAACGTCCGCCCGGCAACCACCAGCAGCACCCGGTCCGCCCCATCGGCGAGGTCCTGGTTGCAACGACCGAGGGCGTCGGCGAACCTCCCACCGATGTCGGTGGCGGGATAGCCACCGAACCCAACCTCATCGGAGACCAGCACCACCGGTTCCCGGCGACGGGCCAGCGCGGCCACCAGTGCGGCGACGTCGGGCTCGAAGGTCGGATCAGCACTCATCCAGGTGGTCACCGAGTCCACGAGCACCGGGCCGCTCGTCCCGTCGACGGCGGCGGCCAGGTCGCCGTCCACCTCCACCGTCGTCCAATGGCGGGGGCGACGACTGCGGTGGTCCGCTATCCGCTGGGCGAACTCGGTGTCAGCCAGGTCGGCGCGACCCGTCGCCAGGTAGGTAACCGGACCTCCTCCGCTGAGGTCGGCGATCAGCGACTCCGCCACCGCGGACTTGCCCGACCTGACCCCGCCCAGGACCAGGATCACCGGGGCGTTCTCGCTCATCGACCGAACCCGCCCAGGCCTCCGGCCAGTTCGCGGCCGGGGTCCGAGCCCTCCAGGTCCGAGAGGGCGACCAGCCGGGCCCCGACGGCATCGGCGAGGGTTGCCGCCAGCCCCAGCCGGGGATAGCCGGACTCGGTGTCCACGATCACCAGGTCGTCGACCGCGGCCGCGAGCCGACCGGCCGACTCGGTGGCGGCGGCCAACGGGTCGACACCGCCGGCGGTGGCCCGGCCATCGGTGAGGACGACCACGACGGTCCGGTCACCGCTTCGCGCCGCCGACTTCACCAGAGCGCCACAGGCGTCGAGTCCCGCTCCGACCGGGGTGGTCCCACCCGATGGCATGTCTCCCAGACGGGCCATCGCCACCTCGATGGACGATGTCGGGCGGAGCACGACGTCGGCTCGGTCGTGGTGAAAGGCGATCAACGCCACCCGGGAGCGACGGCGGTAGGCGTCACCGAGCAGGTGCTGCACGGCCCCCTTGGCCACTGCCAGCCGATCGTCGCGCCCCATCGAGGTGGACGTGTCCACCGCGAACACCACCAGTGCCCGGCCTGCCATCTCCCGATCCACGACGCGGAGGTCCGTGGGCTGGGGGGCAGCGTCCGCTCGTTCCTCGACCCCCCGTCGAGTGGCCAGCGCCACCGCACTGGCGGCACCGTCGGGACGCAGCCCCGGTCGCTGTCGAGCCTCCACCGACCGGAGGACACGACCCGAGGTGCCCGCGGCCCGATCGGAACGCCCCGCGGCGACGTTCTGGGAAACCCGGGGGTGGGATCTTCGGGTCGGCTGATGGAGGGACAGGGCGGTGTCGAGGGTTCGGGTGTCACCGGCCAGCGGGGCAGGCGGGCTCGACTCGGCCTGCGGCTGGCCGCCCCCGCCATCACCCCGCTCGTCGCCATCGCGACCCCCGGGGTCTCCGTCCGTCGGGCAACCCGCACCGCCGTCGGACGCGGGCTCGTCTCCCACCGTGGGTCCCGATGGCGCGGGCCGGGATCCTCCCGACTCCGAGGAGGGCGCCGGAGGTGAGGCCGCCGGTGGGGCCGGGTTGGGACGAAGCTCGTCGAACAGCTCGTCGAGCTCAGCCTGATCGATGCCGGGGGCGTCGGCGGGACCCCGCCGTCGACGGTGAGCCAGCACCAGGGAGGCGACGGCCTCGACGTCGGTGGCGGTGACCGTGCAACGGCCGTCGAGCCGGGCCCGGGCCCCGGCGGCCCGCACCAGGGAGAGGTCCGCCCGCAGGCCTTCGGCGCCCGAGCCCAGCGACACCGCACAGGCGAGTTCGATCACGTCGCCCGGGACCACCGGGGTGAGAGCGCGAGCCGCTCCCACTCGGGTCCGCAACGCCGCGTCGGATTCTGAGGCCGGGATCGAACCAGGCCCACCATCACCGCTCGAGCAGCTCTCGCGACCGAGCTGACGGCGGACCGCCTCGGCCCGCAGAGCCACATCCGACGGGGCCCGGACCTCGGTGGTGAGACCGAAGCGGTCGAGCAGCTGAGGGCGAAGCTCACCTTCCTCGGGGTTCATGGAGGCCACCAGCACGAAGCGGGCCGGATGTTCCTCGGACAGGCCTTCGCGCTCCACCCGGTTGACGCCCGACACCGCCACGTCCAACAAGGCGTCGACGAGGTGATCGGCCAACAGGTTGATCTCGTCGATGTAGAGGACCCCACCGTGGGCGTCGGCCAGGAGGCCGGGGCGCAGCCTTGGTCGCCCCTGCCCCAACAGGTCGGCCAGATCGAGGGCACCCAGTACCCGGTCCTCGCCGGCGCCGAGGGGTAGCTCGACGAAAGGTGCGTCACCGGGAAGCACCGCGGCCAGACCGCGGGCCAACGTGGTCTTGGCCGAGCCCTTGTCGCCCCGCAACAGCACGCCACCGAGTCGAGGTTCCACCGCCGCCAGCAGCAACGCCTCCTTGGCGACGTCGAGACCGACCACCTCGGAGAAGCCGAGGCTGCTCATCGTTGTTCCTCCCAGGTTTCGGACTCCAGCACCGCCCGGGTGAGCAGCGCGCGGTGCTCGGCCGAGGCGTCCCACAGCCCACGGTCGACCGCTTCCAACAGACGCTCGGCGATGGAGCCGAGGGCGGCGGGGTTCGACGCCTCGAAGAACTTGCGGATGTCGGGGTCGGCCACGTAGGCCTCGACCACCCGTTCGTACATCCAGTCGTCCACCACTCGGGCGGTGGCGTCGTATCCGAACAAGAAGTCCACCGTGGCGGCCAACTCGAAGGCGCCCTTGTAGCCGTGGCGGGTCATGGCCTCGATCCAGCGGGGATTCACCACCCGGGTGCGCACCACCCGTGCCGCCTCCTCGGCCAGGGAGCGCACCATCGGGCGGTCGGGGTCGGCCGAGTCGCCGAACCAGCCCTTGGGGTCCGCTCCTTTCAGGGCCCTGACCGTGGCGATCATGCCGCCGTGCTCGGACAGGTACTCGCCGTTGTCGAAGATGTCGTGCTCGCGGTTGTCCTGGTTCTTGACCGCCACGTCGATGGCAGCGAAACGCCGACGCATGGCATCGACCGCCGGCACCCCGTAGCCACCCCGTCCGTAGCTGTGACCCGACCAAGCCATGAACACCTCGGCGAGGTCGTCGTCGCTGCGCCACGACCGCTGGTCGAGAGCCACGCCGACTCCGGTCCCATAGGAACCGGGGGGCGGACCGAAGATCCGGGGGTCCTCGGCCCCGGCGGCCCGCAACGGGTTCATCTCGGGCGGCTCGACCAGCGACGCCACTAGGGCCACTGCGTCGTCGACCAGTTGCACCAGGTTGGGGAAGGCGTCGCGGAAGAAGCCTGAGATCCGCAAGGTGACGTCGACCCGGGGGCGACCGAGCTCGTCGAGGGGGACGGCCTCTACCCCGACCACCCGGCGAGACTCCTGTTCCCACACCGGGCGTACCCCCAAGAGAGCCAACGCTTCGGCCACGTCGTCGCCCTGGGTCCGCATGAGGGCGGTCCCCCACAACACCAGTCCGACGGTGGTGGGCGGCTCGCCCTCCTCGGCGATGTGACGCTCGAGGAGGGCGTCGGCCAACCTGACGCCAACATCCCAGGCCAGCCGGGTCGGCAGCGACTTGGGGTCCACCGAGTAGAAGTTCCGTCCCGTGGGCAGCACATGAGCACCTCCCCGGGTGAGGGTGCCGCTGGGCCCGGCGGGGACGTGACGACCGGCCAACCCGGCCAGGAGGTTGTCGATCTCGTCGGTGGCCCGACCCAGGTTCGGGACCAGCGATTCACAGATCCATCGCAGCGTCGGCGAGTCGTCCTCACCCGTGGTCCAGCCGCGGGCGGCAGCGGCGGCGACGAGTTCCCGGGCCCGGGCCTCGATGGTGTCGAGTGATCGGGGATCGGCCGGATCGAGGCCGGCCTCGGTCGCCACCTGGTGGCGAAGCGAAGGGATCTGACCGTTGGCCAGGCGGGTGATGGCCAATACCAGGTCGATGAGCCCCTCGCCCCGCGGGGGTTGGCCGAGGACGTGGAGTCCACCTCGGATCTGAGCGTCTTTGAGGCTGCACAGGTATCCGTCGACGTCACCGATCACGTCGTCGAAGGTCTCCTCGTCGGGGACGTCCTCTATGCCCAGGTCCCGGTCGATCGAGGCCGCGGTGATCGTCTCCCATATCTGGTCGCGGATGGCGGGCAGCTTGGCCGGATCGAGGCTCTGGATCTGGCTGTACTCGTCGAACAACTGCTCCAGGCGGGCGGTGTCGTCGTAGACGTCGGCCCGGGTCATGGGAGGCAGGAGGTGGTCGATGATGACGGCATGGGTGCGCCGCTTGGCCTGGGCCCCTTCCCCCGGGTCGTTGACCAGGAACGGGTAGAAGAATGGGACGTCACCCAGGGCGGCGTCGGGCCAGCAGCCCGCGCTGGGCGCCAGGTTCTTGCCCGGCAACCACTCCAGGGTTCCGTGCTTGCCGAGGTGGACGATGGCGTCCGCGCCCCACACGTCGTCCAACCACCGGTAGAAGCCGAGGTAGTGGTGTACGGGCGGGAGGTTGGCGGAGTGGTACACCGCCACCGGATCGTCGCCGTAGCCCCGCGGCGGTTGGATCGCCACCACCACGTTGCCCAGGTCCACGCCGCTGAACACCAGTTGGTCCTCGTGTACCCGCTGGGTACCGGGGGCCGGGCCCCACACCGTCGTCACCTCGTTACGGGCGTCCTCGGGCAGGGTGGCGAACCACCGCTCGTAGGCGCCGCGGTCGAGTCGTCCGACGGCGGTATCGAGTTGGGCGTCGTCGAGGGTCTCACGGTCGTAGGTGAGCCCAGCCGACAGCTCGGCCATCAGGGTGTCACCGTCTGAGGGGATCCGATCCAAGCGGTATCCCTCGGCGGCCATCGCCTCCAGCAACCTGATGGCCGACGTCGGTGTGTCGAGCCCGACGGCGTTGCCCAGCCGGCTCCCCTTGGTCGGATAGGCGCTGAGGACGATGGCGACCCGCCGCCGGCCGACCGGGGTGGATCGCAGGCGGGCGTGGCGCACAGCGATGCCTGCCACCCGGGCGGTCCGGTCGGGGACGGTCCGGTAGGCCCGGACCTCGTGACCGAGTTCGTCCCCGTCGTCGACGACCTCGTTGAAGGCGAAGGTCGGGGCGATGATGCGCCCGTCGAACTCGGGGATGGCCACGCCGGCGGTGGCGTCGTAGGGGCCTAGACCGTTGGGGTCGGCCAGCCAGTCCTCGCTCGACCTTCCCGACGAAGGGGCCTGGATGACCGGTACGCCGAGCCCGGTCAGAACCGAGGCGTCCCACTCGTCTCCGTCGAGCCCGCCCGGGCCCCCGGTGGTACCGGCGGCGGCCGCCGCACCGCCGGTGGCCAAGACGGTGGTGATGACGGCATCGACGCCGGCCTCGGCCAGCAGGGCCATCGGTGCCTCCGCCGCGGACCCCCGCAGCGAATAGCTCCACACCGCCACCACCGCCGACCCCTGGGCCTCCAGTTCGTCGCACAGGTCGTCCACGAACCGGGTGTTCCCGGCGACCAGGTGGGCCCGGTAGAAGACCAAGCCGATGGTGGGCCCCGATGGGGTCCGGTCCTCGGGGGTGCGCCGCCACACGCCGTGGGTGGGCACCACCGAGGGGGCTTCGAACCCGAACCCTTCCAGCAGGACGGTGTCGGCCACGAACCGCAGAAGTTGTTCGAAGTTTCCCGGTCCTCCGTTGACCAGGTAGGCGAACGCCTCGGCGACGGTCGCGCTGGGAACCGAGGAGAGGGCGCTCAGCTGGGCATCGGGTTCGGCCTCTCCGGCGAAGGCCAGCAACGGGATCCCGTCCCGGCGGCAGCGTTCGGCCAGTTCGTCGAGGCCGGGGGTCCAGGCCCGCTTGCCTCCGAGAAGGCGGACCATCACGCACCGGGCACCGGTGAGATCCCGTTCGGCATCGAAGGACCAGGGCTGGGCCGCCCGCACCGGCGGGAACCCCTCGGGCAGGGCCTCGACGGCCATGCGCAACGCCAGCACCTCGGTGTCGACGTTGGTCAGGTACCAGATCAATTGACAACTCCCGTGTCGGCCGAGCGGACGATCCGCTCGACGGTGTCCATGTCGAGGTGTTCGTCGACGGCGTCGGCCAACCGGTCGAGGGCGGCCGATCGCACGTCGGCCACCCGGATTCCGTCGCTCAGCCACCGCTTGCCCCGAGCCGAAGCGACCGTCTCCAGGAAGGTCCGTCGGAAGTGGTCGCTGTCGAACAGTCCGTGGAGCGTCGTTCCCCAGATGTCGGCCCGGCGGACCCCGTCTACGTGTTCACCGGTGTCGAGATCGTGCAGGATCACGAACGGATCGCCTCCCTCGGCGGTGACCCGTCCGTGGTGGATCTGGTAGCCCGACACCGGGGAACCCCACGCCCGGCCGGTGCGACGGCGGGTCACCTTCGAGGGTTCGTAGCGGGTGCGGACCGGCAGCAGGCCCAGCCCCGGGGTCGGACCCGAGCCCGATTCGACGGTGTCATCGATGACCGACCCGAGCATCTGGTAGCCGGCGCAGATGCCGAGTATCGAGGCGTCGGACGCCGCCACGGCATCGGCGAGGCCGGTGGCTCTCATCCACTCCAGGTCCTCGACGGTGGCCTTGGAACCGGGGATGACGATCAGGTCTGGGGCACCGAGCAGCGACGGGTGATCCACCCAGCGGATGGCGACACCCGCCTCCAAGGCCAGGGGGTCGAAGTCGGTGAAGTTCGAGATGCGGGGCAGGCGCAGGATCGCCACGTCGAGGGCGTCGGCCAGCGGAGGCCGCATCGAGGCCGTCGGGCGCGACAGCGCCATCGAGTCCTCGGCGTCGAGGCCGGTCTGGTCGATCCACGGGATGACCCCCAGGGTCGGGACGCCGCAGCGGGCTTCGAGCTTGTCGCATCCGTCGAGCAGCAGGGACGGGTCCCCCCGCAGCTTGTTGATCACGAAGCCCTTCACCCACATGCGCAGCTCGTCGGGTAGCAGGGCCACCGTCCCGTAGAGGGCGGCGAACACCCCTCCGAGGTTGATGTCGCCCACCACCAGGGCGGGGATTCCGGCCTTCCGGGCCAGGGGCAGGTTCACGATGTCCCGGTCGAGAAGGTTGATCTCGGCCGGGCTCCCCGCTCCTTCGACCAACACCACATCGAATCGGGAGCGGAGGTCGGCCAAGGCGTCGAGCACGGTCGGCCACAGGTCCGCCTTGAGTCCGTGGTACTCCGCCGCGCTGAGAACCTTCCACGGTTCCCCCATGCGCACCACCTGGCAGGCCTGGTCCCCGGTCGGCTTCAACAGGACGGGGTTCATCGCCACCTCGACCGGAACCAGCGCCGCCTCCGCCTGAAGGGCCTGGGCCCGACCCACCTCCAGCCCGTCCTCGGTCACCTCGGAGTTGAGCGCCATGTTCTGGGCTTTGAACGGAGCCACCGAGACCCCTCGGCGCGCCATCGACCGGCACAGGGCGGCCACCAGGGTCGTCTTGCCCGAGTCCGACGTGGTTCCGCACACCATGAGCGCGCCGGTCAGCGCTCCCTGGTCGAGGGGACTGCGATGGTGCTCGGCCAATGGCCGCGGGGACCGTCCAGGGCCCATGGTGACGTCTCCAGCGTCGGCGATCTCGGTTTTGAGCGAAAGGTGTCCTGGCTCCCGGATCGACGCTCGCCCCCGGCCTTCCAGCCCCGAGAGGCCGTGACCATGCGTGGGGGGTTGCTCCCCGGTGACAGTTGCTGGACAGCCCCGGACTCTCACCGGTGTTCCCTGTCGCTGACCCGAAGGTAGCACCGCCTTGTTCGCGGTGGTCCACCCCGTCGGTAGCGTGCCGATGATGCGAGTGCTGCTCCTGGCCGGGACGACCGAGGCGACGGCGCTGGCCGGTGAGCTGGTCGAGCGGGGCCATGAGGTGGTCAGCTCGTTCGCCGGCGTGACGACGAACGTCGCCGACCGACCGGGCGAGGTGCGCTCGGGCGGCTTCGGCGGGGTGGAAGGGCTGCGCAGTTACCTGAGCGACGCCCGCATCGAGGTGTTGGTGGACGCCACCCATCCGTTCGCCGCGGTGATGCCCCACCACGCCGCGGCCGCCGCGGCCGCCGCCGGGCTACCTCACGTCCGGCTCCTGCGTCCGGGGTGGGAGCAGGGTTCCGCCAACCGGTGGGTGCGGGTCGGTTCCATGGCTGAAGCGGCGACCACCCTGGCCGAGCTCGCCCCTCGTTGTGCCTTCCTGGCGGTGGGCCGTCAACAGGTCGCCGCCTTCCAAGGGCTGACCATGCGTCTGGTCGTGCGCTCGATAGAACCGGTGGAGGCCGACCTTGCCGACGCGGTGTTCGTTCGCCAGCGCGGTCCGTTCACCCTGGAAGGAGAACTGGCGTTGATGCTCGACAACGGCGTCGAGGTGATGGTCACCAAGGACGCCGGTGGCACCGCGACCCAGGCCAAGCTCATCGCCGCCCGCGAGCTCGGGATCACGGTGGTGATGGTCGAGCGTCCTGCCCAGCCCGACGGTGTGACGGTGTTGGGCACCGTCGCCGAGGCGACGGCGTTCGTCGGTCAGATGGCCGGCCGGCCGACTACGGCGGGCACCACCAGCGCCGAGTCGAGGGAACCGGCGTAGCGGCGCGGGGTGTAGACGACCTCGCGACCGTTGACCGCCACGGTGCGGGTGGTACTGGAGCCGATCACCAGGACGGTCCGCATATCGACGTCGTCGGGGACTAGGCGCCCCAGTTCCACGACGTGAACCTCCTCGTCCGGGCGTCCCACCTGGCGGGCCACCACCACCGGCGTGGCCCCGTCGCGGTGGCAGCGAACGATCTCCAGGGCCCGGCCGAGCTGCCACGGGCGATGGCGGGAGATCGGGTTATAGAAGGCGAGGACGAAGTCGGCTCCGGCCGCCGCCTCGATCCGGCGTTCGACCACCTCCCACGGCTTGAGCACATCCGACAACGAGATGGTGCAGAAGTCGTGACCCAGTGGAGCACCGATGCGCGCCGCGGCGGCCTGGGCGGCGGTGACCCCGGGGATCACTTCGATGTCGATGCCGGACCAACGGGGAGGATCGAGCTCGACCTGTTCGAACACCGCGGCGGCCATGGCGAAGATCCCCGGATCCCCCGAGGACACCACGGCCACGTCGGCCCCCCCTGCCGCCAGGTCGAGAGCGAAAGCCGCCCGGTCGGCCTCCACCCGGTTGCCCGACGGATGGCGTCGACCGACGGTGGGGACGGCGATGAGGTCGAGGTAGGGCCCGTAGCCGACGAGGTCGGTGGCGGTGGCGAGGCGGTCAGCGGCGGCGGGCAGACACCAGTCGGCCCGGCCCGGTCCCAGACCGACGACGCTCAGGCGTCGGGTCACCGACCGCTCCAGCGTTGGTCGATGGCCTCGCCGGGAAACAGCACCAGAGAGAAGTAGGGGGCGTTCTGGTCGCGGGCCTCCAACAGGGGCATCACCTTCTCGGCGCCGGTGGAGGCGCGCTCCACGTACACCGCCCGATCGGCGATCCCGACCGCCTCGGCGGCGTCGACGACCTCGGGCAGGCGTCGACCCACCTTCATCACCACCGAGGCCGGGGAGGACGCGAGGGTCTCCTTCATCTCCGATGCGGTGCGGACGGCGGGGACGATGGTCAGGTGCTCGTCCATCGAGACCAGGGGGCGGCCGGTGGCCGCGGTGGCGGCGGCGAAGGCCGGCACCCCCGGCACCACCGTCGTCGGGTGGGTGGAGGCCAGGCGCTGGTGGACGTACATGTAGCTGCCGTAGAGGAACGGGTCGCCTTCGCAGATCACCGCCACGTCACGACCGGCGTCGAGTTGGGCGGCGACCCGGGCCGCCGACTCGTCGTAGAAGGCGGCAATCGATGATTCGTAGCTGTCCTTGGTCACCGCCTCGGTGGTAACCGGGTACTCGAGCCGCAGCACCTCCTGGTGGGGTGCCACCAGGTCTTCGACGATCGTCCAGGCGTTGCCGGGCCGGTTCCGGGCGGCGAAGTGGGCGACCACGGCGCAGGTCGTGATGACCCGCTGCGCCTTGAGGGTCATCAGCTCAGGATCCCCGGGGCCGACACCGACCCCGTAGAGGTGACCCGGCGAAACGGGCTGCCCGCTGGTCACCATCTACTCCTTCTCGCTGGCCAGGGCGTTCACCGCGGCGACGGCCATGGCGCTTCCGCCCCGACGACCCTGAACGATCAGGTGGTCGAGTCCGTGGTCGATGGTGGCGAGGGCCTCCTTGGATTCGGCCGCCCCGACGAAACCGACGGGCAACCCGATCACGGCCGCCGGACGGGGTGCACCTTCGAGGACGAGCTCCAGTAGCCGGAACAGCGCGGTGGGAGCGTTGCCGACCACCACCAGGGAACCCTCGAGTCTGGGCAGCCACCGGTCGACCGCGGCAGCCGAGCGGGTGGTCGCCCGGGACTCGGCCTCGTCGCGGATCCCGGGATCGTGCAGGGTGCACACGACCTCGTTGTCGTTGGGGAGCCGGGCCCGGGTGATGCCGTTGGCGACCATCATCGAGTCGCACAGGATCGGGGCGCCGCCCCGCAGGGCTCGGCGGGCGGCGGCGGGAAAGCCGGGCGTGGCCCTCACCAGTGCCGGGAGGTCGGTCATCCCGCAGGCGTGGATCATCCTCACCACCACGGCCTCGAGGTCGGCGGGGGTTGAGGCAAGGTCGGCTTCGGCCCTGATGGTGGCGAAGGACTGGCGGTAGATCGCCGCCCCGTCGCGTTCGTAGTCGAGCTCGACGGTCACGTCACCACCCACCGGCGGGCTCCCTCGGCGCCGACCACCCGGGTCACTCCGTCGGGTTCTCCGCAAACCTTGGCGCAGCCCGAGACGTGGGCCATCTCGGTCGGGCCCAGCAGCAGGGCCACCCGGTGGGCGACCGCCACGGTGTCGATCTCCGACGCGTCGCAGCCCGGCGCTCCACGACAGGCGCTGACCCGGTGGCGGGGATCTTCCGGATCGGTCGAAAGCCCAGCGGCTTCGAGCGAACGGGTGACGGTGGTGATGGCGTCGGACTCGATCCCGATGAGGGCCACCCCGCGCCGATGGGTGAACCGGATGGCGATCGCCGGCACCGTCGCCAGGGCTCGGATCTGATCGGGGTCGAGGCGTCCCAGGAACGACCGGACCAACAGGTTCACCCGGTTCGGATCGGGGTGGGCGATCACACCGACGGCGGGGGACGCCACCACGGCGGCACCGGTAGCCGGGCGGGAGCGGTCGATTCGGCTCAGGTCCCCGAGCGGCGAGGTCGCCTCCGAGCCCGACCGAGCGGTGTCGACCGGTTCGACCGCGGCTTCGACGGCGGCGGCGGCGAGCCGGGCCAGATCGATCACCGCCGAGGCCACACCGGTCCGCGTGGTGGTGACGGCGGGCGGGCGGACTCCGCCCGGTTCGGATGCCGTCGGCCAGTTCGGGCCCGGTTCCACCGTCCACCCTTCGGCTTCGGACCCGGGGGCGGGTGTCTCGGTGGCGGAGCGGTGGGGTCGGGCCACCACCGTCGCCGGGCGCAACGGAACTGGGATCGTGGCGGGCAGATCGAGGACCACGCACCAGCGGGCGGGGAGACGCAGGTGGGGCTCGGCAGCCAGGAGCGCGCCGACTCCGGTCACCACCGCGGCGACCACGTCGGCGGCGTCGTCGGGGCCGAACCGGTCGTGGCCCGCCAACGGCGGAACGAGGACGGCCCGGGCCCGTTCTCCCCTGGCGTCGGCAGGGGCGAGCCCCATGGACCGGAGGGTGTCGCCAAGGGTGATGAGACGGTCGGGGTCGGGAACCCTCATCTGAAGGTTGGCGCGACCGGTCACCTCCAAGGCTTCCACTCCCGTGGCCTCGGCCAGGTCGGCCAGCGCGGAGAGCTCGGACGAGGTGATCTCACCTCGGGGGAGGCGAAGCCGGATCAGCCATCCGTCGCCGGTGGCCATCGGGTCTGCGACCCCGGGACAGGAGCCTCGGACCGCGGGAGGCCGGGGAGCAGACGCGAGCATGGGCGGCAACCTAGCCCACGTAGGGCAGGCCACCCTACGTGGGGTACGGTGCGCCGCCATGCCTCGAACCTCACGCTTCCTCATCAACACCGGTAACGGAAAGGGCAAGACGTCGGCCGCCATGGGCGTGATGGTGAGGTCCTGGGCCCGGGGTTGGAACGTGGGTGTGGTGCAGTTCGTCAAGAGCGAGAAGTGGAAGGTCGGTGAACGCAAGCTGGCCGAACAGCTCGGAATCGACTGGTCGACGCTGGGCGACGGGTTCACCTGGGAGTCCTCGGACCTCGATGAAACGGCCGCCAAGGGCCGTCACGCCTGGTCGGTTGCCGCCGAGATGATCTCCTCGGGCCGTTACGACATGGTGATCCTCGACGAAGGCACCTACGTCGTGAAGTACGGGTGGGTGGACGCCGCCGACATGGTCGAGGTGATCTCGGCTCGACCGGCCAAGACCAACGTGGTCCTCACCGGCCGGGGCGCCGCCCCGGAGCTGATCGACATCGCCGACACCGTCACCGAGATGACCCTGGTGAAACACGCCTTCCAGCAGGGCATCGAGGCCCGGAAGGGCATCGAGTACTGACCCGGCCGTGGTCGCCAGTTCCCTGCCGCCCCGCGTTGTCATCGCCGGAACCCATTCGGGTGTAGGCAAGACCACCGTCGCCACCGGTCTGATGGCCGCTTTCACCGCGACTGGCGTGCGCGTCGGTACCGCCAAGGTCGGTCCCGACTACATCGACCCCGGCTACCACGCCCTGGCCTCGGGTTCGACGCCCCGCAACATCGACGCCTGGATGTGCGGGCTCGACTGGGTCCCGTCGATGGGAGCCCGGGCGGGAGCGGGAAAAGATCTGCTCATCGTCGAAGGGGTGATGGGTCTTTTCGACGGTGCCGCCGACGGCACCCCTTCTTCGACCGCAGAGGTCGCCACCGCGCTGGCCGCCCCCGTGATCCTCGTCGTCGACGCCTCGTCGTCGAGCGACTCGATCGCCGCGGTGGTGCACGGCTTCCACACCTTCCGGCGCGGTGTGAGCCTGGCCGGGGTGGTGCTCAACCGACTGGGCAGCGACAGCCACGAGCAGGCGGTGCGCGCCGCGGTCACCGCCGTCGGGCTGCCGGTGTTGGGGGCCTTGAGGCGCGACGACCAGCTCACCTGGCGGGACCGCCACCTCGGTCTGGTTCCGGTCGTCGAGCGACCTGGGGAGGTGGTCGAATCGCTGGCCAGGCTCGGCGCCGCGGTGGCGCAGCGTTGCGACCTCGACGCCATCCACGCCGTGGCCCGCTCCGCACCGCGGGCAGCCGTCTCCGAAACCAGAACCGAATCGCGAACTGAACCCGAACCCGAACTACCTCGGGGCCGGCGCCCACGGGTGGCGGTGGCCGGCGGTCGCGCCTTCAGCTTCACCTACGCCGACAACCTCGAGGCGCTGGAGGCTGCCGGCGCCGACATCGTCGGGTTCGATCCGCTCATCGACGAGCATCTCCCCGACTGCGACGCCCTAGTCGCCGGAGGCGGGTTCCCCGAGGTGTACGGCACCGAGTTGGCCCGCAACACCAACCTGATGCGGGAGGTGGCCACCGCGATCGAGGGCGGCCTTCCGACCTGGGCCGAGTGCGGTGGGCTCTTGTGGCTGTCGCGTCGGCTCGACCGAGAGCCCATGGTCGGTGCGCTCGATGCCACAACGACGATGACCGACCGGCTGGAGCTCGGCTACCGCCAGGCCACCTTCCGCCGCGATACCCCGCTCGGACCGGCCGGAACGACAGTTCGGGGCCATGAGTTCCACTACAGCCGGACCAATCCCCCCGGCGACCTCCTCGACCTGGTGGGTCGCACCGGGGCGGCCCGGGGTGGTCACGGTGGCCCGCGACTGTTGGCGTCCTACCTACACATTCACCTCGGCGGACGTTTCGACCTGGCCCAGGCCTTCGTCAGCACTGCCCTACCTTCGCCCTACCCTGGCTAGCCTCCCGTCGTGCACAAGTCGTCCCTGTACCTGCCCGATGACCTGAAGGCCGACCTGGCCCGGTTGTCGAGTCGTTCGGGCCGTTCCGAAGCCGACCTGATCCGCACCGCCATCTCCTCGCTGGTCGCCTCCGAGCACGCCGGCGAAACCAAGACGACCCAAGCCGTCATCCCCTTCCGGTCACCCTGTTGCGTGCTGGTCGGTGTCGGCCCCGGCGACCCTGCCCTGGTGTGTGACCTCGCCCGCCGGACCCTGTCCGAGGCCGACCGTGTGGTGGTCGCCGCCCCCGACCAAAGGGCCGTGGGCCGGGCCGAACTCGTGGTCCGCACCGCGGCGCCGGGCACCAAGGTCACCCGGGTTCCCTTCGCCTTCGGCGGCGACGAAGCGGCCCGGGCCGAGTCTCTCGGCGACATCGTCGACGCCTTGGTGGCGGGAACCGACGTGGGCGAACTGGTGGTGCTGGCCGTCCTGGGCGACCCGACGCAGTGGGCCCCCTTCGCCCGCCTTCATTCCGCCCTCACCGAACGACGACCTCAGCTCGAGGTGGCGGTGGTACCCGGTGTGTCGGCGTACCAGGCGGTGGCGGCCGGCGCCCGGATGGCGCTCGGCGGGGGCGGAGGATCGCTGGTCGTGGTCCATGACCGCGACCAGCTCGACCGGGCTCTGGCCGATCCGGCCGCCACCGTGGCAGTGGCCAAGGGGTCCGTGGCCGGCGCCGAGCTGAAGGCGGTGGCCGACCTCCACGGGCGTCACGGCCTGGTGGGCGAGATGGCCGACCTCTCGGGTCGGGGGCTGATCCCCGTGGACGCCCTCGACGACGGGCCGCTGGCCTTTCTGTCGACCATCCTGTTTCCTTCGACCACCCCGGACTCCCCGTGATCTCCTTCGTCGGGGCCGGTCCGGGCGCCGCCGACCTCATCACCCTGCGAGGGGCGCAGCGTCTGGCCGCCGCCGACGTGGTGGTGTGGGCCGCCTCTCTGGTGCCCGAGTCCCTGTTGGACCACTGCCCTGCCCACGTCGAGGTCCACGACTCCAAGGCGATGACCCTCGACGAGGTTTGCCAGGTGTTCGCCCGTCACCCCGACGCGGCCATCGTCCGCCTGCATTCGGGTGACCCCACCGTCTACGGGGCCATCGCCGAGCAGATGGCGTGGTGCCGACGCAACGGCCGAGCCTTCGAGGTGGTCCCCGGGGTTTCGTCGGTGGCGGCCACCGCGGCCGCGGCCGGCGTCGAGCTCACCGTCCCGGGGATCGCGCAGACCGTCGTGCACACCCGTCTCGCCCGTCGGACAATGGCGTCGATGCCCGCGGGCGAGTCGGTGGAGGCCCACGCCACCCCGGGGGCGACCACCGCGGTGTACCTGTCGGCCACCCTCGTCACCGAGCTCCAGGACCGACTCCTGAGCGAGGGAAGCTCATACCGCCCCGACACCCCGGTGATCATCGGACACCGGGTCACCTGGCCCGACGGGATGGTCACCCGAACCACCCTCGGTCGCCTGGCCGAGACGGTCGGGGACCTGGGGCTCGACACCACCACCTTGTTCCTGGTGGGCCCGGCGTTGGGCGAAGGCGACCCGACCCGGTGCAGCCACGTCTATGACCCCGGGTTCACCACCCGGTTCCGCGAAGCCACCTCATGACCGCTCCAGCGAGTGGGCCGGCCCGAACCGAACCGCCTCGGGCGAACGTGACCGTGGTGGGTGTGGTGGGGGGCGAGGTCTTCGGCACCGAAGCCCTCGAAGCGATCCGGGACGCCCAGGTTCTCATCGCGTCACCCCGCCACCACGACCGCGTCGATTCCCCGGCCCGTCGGGTGGAGCTGACCGCGGATCTCGCCGCGCTCGACGCCGAGATCACCCGGGCGGGCCGCGACGGCGAGCGGGTGTGTGTGCTGGCCTCGGGTGACCCTGGTTACTTCGGAATCGTCCGCCATCTCACCGACTCGAACGACACGATGAACCTTCGGGTGCTGCCCGCTCCCTCCTCGGTCTCGTTGGCCTTCGCCCGGGCCGGTCTCAGTTGGGACGACGCGTTCGTCGTTTCCGCTCACGGCCGGCCCCTGGCTCCGGTGCTCGAAGCGGTACGCCGTCACCCCAAGGTGGCGGTCCTCACCGGCCCGGCCGCCCCGCCGGCCGCCCTCGGCGCGGCCCTCCTCGACTCCGGCATGACCTCGTTGGAGGTGGTGGTCGCGAGCCGGCTGGGCGAGGCGGACGAGACGCTGACCAGAACCGATCCGGCGGGCCTGGCGGCCGGTGACGCACCGGCGATGTCGGTGGTGATCTGTCTGGGTGGCGGCACCCGAGGTGGCGACGGTGCCCCCGTCCTCCGGTTCGGTCGGGGAACCGACGAGTTCGCTCACCGCGGCGGGATGATCACCAAGCCCGAGGTGCGCGCCATCGCGTTGGCCCGCCTCGAACTTGCCTGGGGCACAACCCTGTGGGACCTGGGCGCGGGTAGCGGTTCGGTGGGCATCGAAGCGGCCGGGTTGGCCGCCGACCTGCGGGTCGTGGCGGTGGACGTCGACCCCGGCGCCGTCTCGGTCATCCGCTCCAACTCCCTGGCCCACGGCGTGTCCGACCGTGTCCGGGTGGTGGAAGGAAGGATGCCGTCGGTGCTCGATGATCTTCCGGCACCGGACCGGGTGTTCGTGGGGGGCGGCGGACTCGACGTGATCGACGCCGCCTGGGAGCGTCTCGGACCCGGTGGGGTTCTGGTCGCCACCTTCGTATCCATCGAACGGGCTCTGGCGGCCCGGGAACGGCTCGACGACATGGCGACCATCCGGGTGGAGCGGGCCAGCCCGATCGGAGGCGTGGGCACACGCTTCGTTCCCGAGAACCCGGTCCACATCTGCTGGGGACGACGGTGACCCGGACAGAGGTTCGGGTCGTCGCCGGGGTGGGGCTGTCGTCGGCAGCCACCTCCGAGGAGATCACCCGAACCATCGACACCGCCCTGGCCCGCAACGGCCTGGATCGCGGCGCACTCGCTGCCATCGCCACCCGCGAGCGGTTCGGTTCCGATCCCCGACTCCCGTCGGAGGTTCCGGTGGTCACCGTCACCGACACCCACTTGCTCGCTCAGGCTCCCCTCCCTGCGGACCGCCCGACGCGGTCGGGGCTGGCGGCCCAGGTATCGCTCGGCGCCGCCGAGTTGGTGGGTGGCGGCCAGGCGATGGGGGCGACGGTGCGATCCGACCACGTGACCGTGACCCTTGCATCGCTGATCGGACATCCTCCCCCGACCGGACCCTGGTCGGGGAAGGCCGACTCCGGAGTCTCGGTGCGAACCGCCACCGACCGGGTTCCCCCACCCGGCCCTCACGGCGGGGACGCGATCCGGGTCGCGGCCAGCCTCGGCCTGGACCCCTCCGAGGTCCTCGACCTCTCGGCCAGCCTCAACCCGTTCGCTCCCCCGGTCGGGCCGCTGGTCAGTGACCTGGCGGTGAGATCGCAGGCGATAACCGCCTACCCCGACCCCCGACCAGCCGAGGTCGCCCTGGCCGCTGCGATCGGCGTCGACCCGGACCGGCTTGTCCTCACCAACGGCGGCTCGGAGGCCATCGCCCTGCTGGCAGGTCACCTCGGCTCCGGCTGGGTCGAAGAGCCCGAGTTCTCGCTCTACCGCCGCCATCTTCGCTCGCTGTCACCTGACGCTCCCCGGTGGCGTTCCAACCCCGCCACGCCCAGCGGGCTTCTGGCGGAGTCCGACGCCCACAGCGAGGTGTGGGACGAGGCGTTCTATCCCTTGGCTACCGGACGGTGGACCCGAGGCGACGAATCGAGTTGGCGTCTCGGGTCGTTGACCAAGTTGTGGTCGTGTCCGGGGCTGCGGCTCGGCTACCTCATCGCCCCCGATGGGGCCTCGGCCGAGGAGATTCGGGCCCGTCGGCCGACGTGGTCGGTCAACGGCCTGGCCCTCGGGGTCGTCGAGCCGATGCTCGAACGGAGCGATCTGGTCGGCTGGGCCGCAGCCGTCGGTGAGCTCCGTCGCACTCTGGTCGCATCGCTGACCGGACTTGGTCACGAGGTTGTCGACACCGAGGCCAACTGGGTGCTGGTGCGCGGCGAGCAGCTCCGACCCCGCCTGGCCCCGGCAGGAATAGTGGTCCGGGACTGTGCGTCGTTCGCCATGGATGGATGGGTTCGGGTTGCCCTCCCCCGACTCGACGAGATGGACCGGGTCCTGGGGGCGTTCGCCTCCGTCGCTCCGGAGCAGGCACCCTGAGATCATCGGCGGCCAGCCGCGCCGACCAGGGCGGTCCTCGCCGTCGGGTCCCAGCCGTTGCCTTGGGTCTGCTGATCGACGCCGCCGTCGGTGAACCCCCGGCGTCGGCGCATCCGGTGGCCAGTTTCGGGACCGCCATGGCGACACTCGAGGGGCACACCTACCGGGACAGCGTCACCGCCGGGGCCGTCCACCTCAGCGGAGGGTTGGTACTGGCCTGTCTGGCTGCCGTCGGATCACGGCACCTTCTGGGAGCGACGGCGAGCACGGCGGGAGCGGTCGCACTGTGCAGCGCCGGACGGATGCTCGACCGCGAGGCCCTGGCCGTCGCCGCCCGGTTGGAGGCCGGAGACCTCGACGGGGCCCGGACCCGGGTGGCCGGTCTCGTCGGCCGCGACACCACGGCGCTGGGCGCTGGAGAAGTGGCCCGGGCCACCATCGAGTCGGTGGCCGAGAACCACGTCGACGCCGTGGTGGCCACGATGGTGTGGGCCGCGTTGGGGGGCGCGGCGGGGGCCTGGGTCCATCGGGCGGTGAACACCCTCGATGCGATGGTCGGCCATCGCAACGACCGCTACCTCCATTTCGGCCGGGTGCCGGCACGCGTCGACGACGCCATCAACTACCTTCCGGCCCGCCTCGCCGCACTATCGGTAGTCCTGGTGCGACCAACCCGGGCGGGACGAATCGTCCGGTCCGTCAAGAGCGGTGCTGGAGACCATCCCTCCCCCAACGGTGGGGTGATCGAGGCGGCGTTCGCCGCGGCGTTGGGGGTGACCCTGGGGGGTACCAACGTGTACGGCGGGACGGTTGAGAACCGGGGGACGCTGGGGTTCGGGCCCGCTCCCGACGCCGGCGACATTCGGCGGGCGGTGGGACTTCGGCGCCGGTCGACCCTCACCGCTTTGGTCCTGCTGGCCTCGGCCGAGGTCGCCTGGACCGCGACCCGCCGATGACCCGACACCATCGCGGTGGAGGGTCAGCCCCCCGGTGATCGGTCCAAACGGCGGCGCAGGAGGTAGATGTCGAACATCCAGCCGTGTCGTTCGGTCAACTCGGCCCGCAGGGCGGTCACCTCGTCGGCGATCTCATCGAGCTCACCCGAGCGCAACACCTGGTTCTCGTCCCCGAGGTAGGCACCCCAGTAGAGGTCGTAACCCCGGCCGATGAACCGCGTGAAGGCCGGTTCGCTGTTCAACATCACCACGACGTCGTCGAACCCGTCCCCCTCGCCTTCGGCCAGGCGACGTCCGGTGGTCACCAGGAACGACCCGCCGACCCGGTGCAACACGATGCGGTGGGCGGCCGCCAACAGTTGGATGCTGGTGATACCGGGGATGACCGTCACCTCGAGGGCGATGTCGGCTTGTTCCTCGACCATCTCCAACAACCGCAGGGCGGAGTCGTAGAGCGAGGGGTCACCCCACACCAAGATTCCGATCCGTTCGTCGGGCCCGGTCGCCGCGACGGCTTCCCCGACCCGGCGGGCCCGCTCGCGGTGCCATTCGCCAACCGCCTCTCGGTAAGCGACGTCGTTGGCCCGGACCGGGTCGACGACCTCCAGCACCCGCACCGTCGGAGACGCGTGGGCGGCGAGAACGGCGCGGCGCGGGGCGAGCAGATGGTCACGCTCTTCACCCTTGGAGATGACGATGACCGCGTCGAGTTCGCGCAGGGCGGCGG
>JAGQSO010000275.1 GCA_020439505.1 Acidimicrobiales bacterium | reverse complement strand
GAACCGGGCCACCGTCGCCTTCCGGGCCGTCCTCGACTCGTCGGTGTCGGGCGAGGTGATCCTGCGGTCCTCGGTCGGCGACGTCGACCACGTCGACCAACGGCGGTTGGCCGCCGGTGAGAACCAGGTCGAATGGCAGATCGGGGTGGAAGACCCCGACCTGTGGTGGCCCCACGCCCTCGGCGACCAGCCGCTGCACGACGTGGTGGTGGAGGTGGCCGCCCACCCCGACCCCGACGGCGGCCAACCCCCCGAGGAGGCGCCGGTCAGCCACCGGGTCACCCGCCGGATCGGCCTGCGTCAGGTGTCCATGCGGGGCTGGGTGTTGCACGTCAACGGCGAGCGCATGTTCCTCAAGGGCGCCAACCAGGGGCCGGCGCCGGTAGCCCTGGCCGACGCCACCGCGGGCGACCTGCGCCGCATCGTGGAGCTGACCCGGGAAGCCAACCTCGACCTGTTGCGCCTCCACTCCCACGTCACCCGACCCGAGCTGTACGACGCCGCCGACGAACTGGGGGTACTGGTGTGGCAGGACTTCCCGCTCCACCGCACCTACTCCCGCAACATCCGCAAGCAGGCCCAACGCCAAGCCCGCGAGATGGTCGACCTGCTCGGCCACCACCCCTCGATCGCGGTGTGGTGTGCCCACGACGCCCCCGTACCCCCCGAGACGCCGCCGTCGTCGCCGCCGTCGTCGACATCGACATCGACGTCGACCGACCAGGACCACACCCCCGCCCCGGCCCGGGGCAGGGCCCGGGCCCGAGCCCTGCTGTCCCAAGAGCTACCGAGCTGGAACAAGTCGGTGCTCGACCGCTCCGTGAAGCGCACCATCGACAAGGCCGACGGGACCAGGCCGGTCATCGCCCGCTCCGGGGTCCTCCCCCACCCCCCGTTGTTCGACGGTACCGACAGCCATCTGTGGTTCGGCTGGCACCACGGGGATGACCGTGAGCTGTCGAGCCTGGCCCGGCTCATGCCCCGGATGGTGCGCTTCGTCTCCGAGTTCGGCGCCCAGTCCGTGCCCGACACCGCCCAGTTCTGCCAGCCCGAACGGTGGCCCGACCTGGACTGGGAAGCCCTGGGCCGCCACCACGGTTTGCAGCACGATCAACTCGATGCCCGGGTCCCAGCGGCCGACCACCCCAGCTTCGACTCGTGGCGGGCCGCCACCCAGACCTACCAGGCCAACCTGGTGCGCCATCAGATCGAGACGCTGCGGCGCCTGAAGTATCGACCGACCGGCGGGTTCGCCGTGTTCTCCCTGGCCGACGGCCAACCCGCCATCGGGTTCTCGCTGGTCGACCACCGGGGTCGACCCAAACCGGCCTATCAGGCGCTGGCGGCGGCCTGTCAGCCGGTGATCGTCACCGCCGACCGCCTCCCGGCCGAGGTCATGGTCGGTGAGACCCTGGCCATAGACGTCCACGTGGTCAGCGATCTGCGCACCCCCATGCAAGACATCGAGGTGGCCGCCCGTCTGAGCTGGGAAGGCGGCGACCAGCGCTGGCGATTCGGCGGTCACCTCGACGCCGACACCTGCGTGCGGGTCGGCACCTTGTCCATCGAGGTGCCCGACGCCCCCGGCCCCATGATCCTCACCCTCGAGTTGACCGGAGCCGACCTACCCGTCGGTCCCGTCCTCCGGAGCGACGCCAGCCACATCGTCCGGCCCTGACCGGAGCCTCTTGTCGCCCCAGACTCCCCGGGCAGCGCCGTCCCTGCAGTCAATCCGCTGGTGAGTCCCAACCCTTGCAAAGATTGCCGGACACGGCAACTACATCGGACTACATTGTCGTCATGGCTGTGATCTCCATTCGGTTCACCGACCAACGCCATCACGAGCGGTTGAAGGTGGCGGCGCAGCGACGCGGCATGGCCGTGTCGCCGTTGGCAGAGCAGTTGATCGAGGAAGGTCTGCGCATGCAGGACCACCCGAGAATCGTGTTCCGGGAGGGTCCGGCGGGACGCCGAGCCACCGTCATCGGCGGACCCGAGGTTGCCGACGTGATCGGGGCGATCGTCGGCGGTGACGTGGCCGACGGCGAGCGTCGCAGCCGCGCCGCCGAACTGCTCGCCCTGTCGCCCGCCGACGTCGATGCCGCGATGGCCTACTACGCCGACTTCACCGAGGAGATCGACGGTGAGCTCCGCTCCCGCCAGGAAGAGGCCGACGCCCTGGAGGCCCGATGGCGCCGGGCCCAGGCCCTGCTCGGTTCGTGAGGTCACTCGCCGAACTCGGCTGGTGAAGCCCCGATCGTGAACCTGCTGCTCGACGAGATGCACGCCGCCGCGGTTGCGTCGGCGCTGCGGGCCCGCTCCTTCGACATCGTTGCGGTGACCGAGATCGCCGAGCTCCGGGGCACGGCCGATGCCGACCTGCTCGTGTGGGCTGCCGCCCACCAGCGAGCCATCGTCACCGAGAACATCCGCGACTTCGTACCTCTGGCCCAACGATGGGCCGCGGCCGGCCAAGACCACGCCGGCCTGGTGTTCACCAACCCCCGCCGCTTCCACCGGGCGACCCTCGCCTACCCGGGCACCCTCATCGATGCCCTGGCCACCTGGCTACCCACCGCGCCCGACTCCGCACCATCGATGGTGTGGTGGCTCTGAACAGGTGAAGTCCTGACGCGGCGTCAGGAAATCGGGTCGTCGGTTTCCCTTGCGGGTGTAGTGCAAGGGTAAGTTCGATCGTGATGGCTACGACAACGGTTGCCCGCGGCTCGGCTGGAGCCGGCGCCCGGGCCAAGCGACCCGCCCCGTTCCCCGTAGAGCTGTACCGGTCCGCCCTCGGCAAGAAGTACGTCATGGCGATCACCGGGATCATGCTCATGGGCTTCGTGTTCGCCCACATGGTGGGCAACCTGAAGATGTACCTGGGGGCCGAGGACTTCAACCACTACGGGCACTTCCTGCGGGAACTGCTGGTACCGATCCTGCCCCGCACCGTGGCCCTGTGGGGTCTGCGCCTCGGGCTGGTCGCGGCGTTCGTGCTCCACATCCACGCCGCCTTCTCGCTCACCATCATGAACAAGAAGGCCCGCACGGTGAAGTACCAGTCCCCCCGGGACTACGTGGCGGTCACCTTCGCCGGGCGCACCATGCGCTTCACCGGCCTCATCTTCTTGCTGTTCTTGGTGTGGCACCTCTTCGACCTCACCTTCACCGGAACCGGCTACCACTACGTACGAGGCGAGGCCTACGAGAACGTGGCCAACAGCCTCAGCCGGATCCCGGTGGCCCTGCTCTACATCGCCGGCAACATCGCCTTGGGCATCCACCTGTTCCACGGGGCGTGGAGCCTCTTCCAGTCCATGGGTTGGAACAACCCCCGCTTCAACGGCGCCCGCCGCAGCTTTGCCACCGCCTTTGCCGCCATCGTGGTGATCGGCAACGTGTCGTTCCCGATCGCGGTGCTGGCCGGCTTCGTCAAAGCCTGATCCGGCCGAACCCCACGTAGAAGAGCGAAAGAACGAGATCGCAAGTGCAACTCGACTCCAAGATCCCCGCCGGTCCGATCGCAGACAAGTGGACCAGCTACAAGTTCGACCGCAAGCTGGTCAACCCGGCCAACCGCCGCAAGTACAAGGTGATCGTGGTGGGCACCGGCCTGGCCGGCGGCGCT
>JAGQSO010000049.1 GCA_020439505.1 Acidimicrobiales bacterium | reverse complement strand
TGGTGAAGTTCGGCCAACTGGTCGATCTGCTCGGGGATCGAGGCAGCGACACCTTGGGCCTGGGTGGGGTCGGTACCGGGGCCTGACCGAATCCGGTCGAACTTGCGGTTCTCGTTCGCTTCTATCTGGCGGTAGATCTCGTTCTTGACCACATCGGGCTTGCGGATGTCAGTCAGGTGCTGGCTTCCCTGTTCCCCCGCCGACTCGATACCCAGGTCCCCGGCACCGACGATCCGTTCGAGGACGCTCTGGGAGAAGATCACGGTGTTCACCCGGTCGAGCGGGATCTCCATCCCCTTCTTGGCGATGAATCCTTCCGAGGTGATGATCCGATCGGTGGTCAACACGAAGTTGGTCGTGAACCACTTGATCCACACCAACCCGAACCAGATCGCCGTGGCCACGATCGCTGCCACCCGTAACCACTTCATCCCGTCGGCGACGATGCCGCTCTCGTCGAGCATGGCCATGCTCACGAGGCTGACGATCACCGCCACCCCGAAGGCAAGGCCCGACGGAGCCAGCAGGATCAGGTGGGGTCGCAGGTCGAGGACCAACTCTTCACCGTCGTTGAGCAACTTCCGCGAGAACGCCACCTCGGCATCGTAGGTCCGGTGGGACGCGAAAAGGGGCGAAGCTCGACCCCGCCCATCCCACCCCATCGGGATGGCGACGCGATTCCGTAGCATCCTCACGGTGGAGGCCGATCGACTGCTGGACGGGTTGGATCCCGATCAACGCAAGGCGGTGACGACCGAGGCCGAACCGTTGGCGATCCTGGCCGGACCAGGCTCGGGCAAGACGCGGGTCTTGACCCGCCGGATCGCGCACCGTTGTCTGACGGGGTCGGCCGATGCCCGCCACGTGCTCGCCGTCACCTTCACCCGCAAGGCGGCGTCAGAACTCGATGCCCGGCTGTCGCAGTTCGGACTCCGCGACCTGCCCGCCGCCGGGACGTTCCACGCCTTGGCCTACGCCCAGCTCCGTTCGGTGTGGGCGTCTGACGGCCGAACCGCGCCGACCATCTTGGACCGCAAAGCCCGCATCCTGGGTCAGGTGATGGGTACTTCCCGACGGGTGCGGGCCGTGGACCTCGCCACCGAGATCGAATGGGCCAAGTCCCGTCTCGTCACACCCGAGCGTTACGAGGAGGCGGTGGCGGCGGAGGGCCGTCAAGCCCCGATCGACCCCGGCCGGGTCAGCACCTGGTACCGGGCCTATGAGGAACAGAAGCGCAAGCGAGGTGTCGTCGACTTCGACGACCTTCTGGCGCTGGCCGCGGCCCGCATCGAACAGGACCCCTCCTTCGCCGCTGCCCAGCGGTGGCGGTTCCGACACCTCTTCGTCGACGAGTACCAGGACGTGAACCCCCTCCAGGAAAGGCTCCTTCGGGCCTGGTTGGGTGAGGGTACGGACCTGTGCGTGGTCGGCGACCCGGACCAGTCCATCTACTCATGGAACGGTGCGGACGCCTCCTACCTCGTGGACTTCGCCGTGCACCACCCCGGTGCCGAGGTGGTCCGGCTCGATCATTCGTACCGCTCCACCCCTCAGGTGCTGGCCGTCGCCGGCGCTCTGATCGCTGGCCCGTCGGGCCGCCGGTTCGAAGCGCACCGCTCGGATGGACCGGTACCGGTGGTGACCGGCTACCACAACGACCGCGACGAGGCGGCGGGCGTGGCCCGGGTGATCCGGGAGCTGCACCGTCCCGGTCGCCCATGGTCAGCCCAGGCCATCCTGGTCCGCACCCACGCCCAGGCCGCCCTGTTCGAGGAGGCTCTCCTTCGCGCCGCCATCCCCTACCGGGTGAGGGGAGGCAGCCGGCTGGTCGACGACGCCGAGGCCGCGAAGGTGTTGGACGCGATGGGCCGCAACCGAGGACCGCTTGTCTCTGTGCTCGACGACATGGAAGCGGCGGTGGCCGAACGACGCGAGGCCGTGCCGGGTGGTTCCTCGGCCGCCGACCCGACCACCCGAGCAGAACTCCCCGGTTCGGCCGAGGCCCACAGAATCGAGGTTCACGAGCAGTTGATAAGGCTCGGGCGCGAGATGTTGGCAGCCGACCCCGGCGCGCCAGCCAACGCCTTCCCCGGCTGGCTACGGACGATGCTGGTGAGCGACACCTCCGACCGCGGGGATGCCGTCACCATCGCCACCTTCCACGCCGCCAAGGGCCTGGAGTGGGATGTCGTCCACATCGCGGGTTGTGAGGTCGGCTACGTCCCGATCAGCCACGCCCGTACCGCCGCCGCCAGGGCCGAGGAGGTGCGACTGTTCTACGTGGCGGCGACCCGGGCGGCCGAGGCGCTCCGCTTCACCTGGGCCCAGCAGCGGACCTTCACCACCGAGCCCGTCGACCGGGCACCGTCACCCCTGTTGAACCGGGTGCGCGACGTGATCACCGATCTTGGACGGTCCAGCCGTACCGCAGCCGATTCGGGCGCGGCGCTGGTCCGGGCGCGACGGGCGCTGGCACCAGGCCCTGACGACGTGGAACGGGCCATAGCCTCGGACCTGCGGGCGTGGAGGGATCGCCAGGCCCGCAACGCCTCGGTAAGTCCGACCGTGATCCTGTCGGACCGCGGCCTCGATGCCCTGGCCCGCACCAAGCCGCGCTCGCGCCTCGACCTCGAGGGCGTCGCGGGACTGGGTCCCATCGCTCGCACCCGCCACGGTGACAAGCTGCTGGCGATCGTTGCCGTACACCTTCACGATGACCGACAGAGCGATGCCCCCGGGGTGGCCCCATGAACTTCCGTATCACCCAGAGCTTCGACGCCGACGCCGACTCGGTGAACGAGGCCTACGCCGACCCCGACCTGTACCCGACCCTGGTCGGACTTCCCAAGCTGGGAGGCATCGAGGTGCTGGCCGCCGACGGACCTCCGGTCCACCACCTCGAGGTCCGCTTCCGCTTCACCGGGGAGCTGCCGACCGCCGTCACCGCGGTGGTGGATCCGGACCGTCTCAGCTGGGTGCAGGAGTCGGTCCACGATCACACCGCCCGTAGCGCCCGCTTCCGGCTGGTACCCGACTACTACCCCGAACGGCTCCGCTGCCGAGGACGGTTCGAGGTGATCGGGTCGGGCAGCGGAGCCAAGCGGACCATCAGCGGCGAACTCCAGGTCCGGGCATCGCTGCTGGCCGGTCGGGTGGAGAAGGCCATCATCTCGGGCCTGGAGGAGTACCTCCGGGCCGAGGCACCCGCCGTCGACCGTTGGATCGCCGGCGCGACCTGAGACCGAGTGGGAGACGCCTCAGGGCTCCATCCGGTGTCCGTCCTGGGCGCGTTCTCGCTCCGCGATCAGTTC
>JAGQSO010000274.1 GCA_020439505.1 Acidimicrobiales bacterium | reverse complement strand
CTGAGCCAGGCCATCGTCGGCCTGAACGGTGTTCCGGTCGGCCACGGCGGCTGGGCCCAGTACCGGGCGCTCGGGGCGGCGGCCCTCGACCTGTGTGCTGTCGCTGACGGGACACTCGACGGCTACCTGGACTGCACCACCGACGAACTGGGGGTCTGGGACTACCTGGGCGCCGCGCTGGTGTGCAGTGAGGCCGGTGCCAGCATCACCGACGTGGCCGGGCGCGATCTGGTGGTGCTGGACCACGTCGCCCGAAGGACACCGGTCGCCGGCGCGACCGGTGAGCTGATGACGGCCCTGGCGGCGTTGCACCCCCGAGAGCAGACCTGAGCGGGCGACAAGGCGCTCGCGAATCGCCCCTAGGGTGACCTGCATGGCCGAACGTCTCCACCTGTTGGCGCTGCGGCTCTACGCCCGCCTGCCGACCAGGGCCAGACGGGTTGTGGTTCGAACGATTGCTCCGACCTACACCGTCGGTGCGATCTGCGTGGTGGAAGGCGACGACGATCAGATCCTGCTGGTACGTCAGGTGTACAGGAGCCGATGGGGGATACCCGGAGGGTTGGTCCAGCGGGGCGAGGAATCCAGCGCCGCCCTACGAAGGGAACTTCGGGAGGAGATCGGCCTGGAGGTGGAGATCCTGGGCGCTCCGGCCACGGTGATCGACGCCGAGGCCCAGCGGGTCGACGTCGTCTACCGCGTGCGAGCTGCGGCCGGGTCCGCCACGGTCGCTCCCACTTCCCCTGAGATCGCCGAGGTCGCCTGGTTCTCCCGCTCAGATCTTCCGGATCTCCAACCGGAAGCGGTTCAGGCCCTGGCCGCCCTGGCGGCGTTAGGCGATGACGAATGACCGTTGACGGCTGGCTGCTGACGGCTGAGCGCTGAGCGCGGCGGCGAACCAACCGGTCGGCGGGGGGTCAGAGCCGGCGGAGGTGGGTCAGGTCTCCCGGGGTGGAGGGGTGACGCAGCTTGGCCAGCGCCTTCTCCTCGCGTTCTCCGGCCACCTCGGGATCCAGGCCCAGTAGTGCGGCGGTGTCGTCGGCGGAAAGGCCGGGACTTCCGTCCAGGCCCAAGCGCAGCTCCAGAATCTGACAGTCCGCCTCGTGGAGATGTCCGAGAGCGGTCAGCAAGGTCGTGTCGACCACCGACGCCGTGCCCGTTTCGGAGGTGTCGGACCGGACCCGACCAGAGGGGTCGCGTTCCACCTCGCGCATGGCCCGCTCCACCCACCAGCGGGCGAAGGAACTGAACGGCAGTCCCCCGGTCGGGTCGTAGCGGTCCACGGCCCGCATCAGGGCTTCGTCCCCCGCCGACAGGAGTAGGGCGGTCACGCCGGCGCTGGCCTGATGCCGTCGCGCCAGATCGACGACCAGAGGTCGACACGACGCGATCAGGTGGTCCCGTGCCGCATCGCTGTGGCGGACACGGTCCCGCAACTGGGCTACGACCTCGAGGTCCAGCATCGGTCGACCGGCGAGGGCGGCCAGCTCGTTCTCGGCGGCGCGACCGTCAGCGACCACCGCCGCTGCGCTCAGCTCCTCGTCGGGGGTGAGGGCCACGACGCAGTCCTGGGCGCTGAGGTGCCGGCGAAGGACCAGTTCACGCTGATCGACCGTGGTGCGGTGACCCGACACTCGTGCTCCGGGGAAGTAGGCCGGGTCACGCCCGGGTACCGTCGTGCAGGTGGTTGACCGTACCCCCTCGGGTGAGCCCGATCGTGGACCCACGACCCCGATCAGACCCGTCTTG
>JAGQSO010000273.1 GCA_020439505.1 Acidimicrobiales bacterium | reverse complement strand
TCTCGCTGGAGCCGGTCCCCTTCATCCTCACGATCTCGATGCGCCGGCCCCACAGCTCGTAGCGGTCCTCGAACATCTCGATCACCTTCTGGCGGGTGTCGGCGATGGCCTCGGCGCTGTCGGAGTTCGCCTGGAGAGCGGCTGAGAGGTCGTCGTCGGGGGCCCCGTAAGCGACGATCACGATCTTGTCGCGGGTGACGCCCTGGGCGGTGTTGAGCCCCGGCGCGCCGGGACGGGCCACCACGCAGGGCGGTGAGTAGTTGGACGGAACCTTCACCCGCCCGGTCTCGGGATCGCAGTCGGGTCCCCATTCGTAGGAGTCGATGGTGCCCGCATCGTCGGCCTGGGCGTAGGTGACCGGGAGTTGGCTCACCACCGCATCTTGGGGAGTCGTGGTCGTCGAGGTGCCGGGACCGTCGCCCCCGCCGTCGCCGGTCGAAGCCAGAACCGCGACCAGGGCGATGGCGCACAGCACCGCGCCGAGAGGTCCGAAGCGGGCCAGGGCCGAGGCCCGGGGAACCGGGGTGGAGGTGGGCGGGGTCATGCGCGCTCCGGTTGGGACGGGGCCGAACGGCCGATGACGGCGGAGTCGCCTCCGAGATAGGACAGGACCACGTCCGGGTGTTCGAGCACCTCGGCGGGAGGGCCGACGGTCAGGACCTCACCCTGGTCGAGGGCCACCAGTCGGTCCGACACCGACGTGATCAGGCTCATGTCGTGCTCGATCACGACCAGGGCCGCCCCGAGGACGTCGCGTATCCGCAGCAGCAGGGGCGCCAGTGCCTCGGCCTCGCGCTGGGCGATGCCCGAGGACGGCTCATCCAACAGGACCACTGAAGGCCCGTGGGCCAGAACGCACCCGAGGTCCACCACCCGTCGCGACCCGGTGCTCAACTCCCCGATGAACTTCGACCTGAAGTCACCGAGTCCGAGCAGGTCTACGAGTTCGTCCACCCGGTGGCGCGCCGCGTGCTCGCTGTCGACGTAGGCGGGCATCCTCAGGGCGGCGTTGAGGGGATCCTTCACGTCGAGCCATCTCTCGAGCGCCACCGTCAAGGTCTCCTCGACCGTGAGCGAGGGGAACAGCCTGGAGTCCTGGAAGCTGCGCCCCAAGCCATGGGCCGCCCGCCGGTGGGGAGCCATGTCCGAGACGTCGAGCCCGTCGAGGACGACCCGACCGGTGTCCACCCCCAGGAAGCCCGACACGAGGTCGAACAGGGTGGTCTTGCCGGCACCGTTGGGGCCGATCAGACCCAGCACCTCGCGGGGGGCGACGTCGAAGCTCACCTCGTTGACGGCCCGGATGCCGCCGAAGCTGACCGACACGCCGTCGACGTGAAGCGCGATCTTCCGCTCGGCCTCCCCCGGTTCCGCCGATGTCGACGAGGGCCCCACCGGTACCGCCGGTGATGACGGTTGAGCCTCGAGCCGTTGACCCGCCCCGGCCAGGAACACCGAACGGAGGACGTCGGGCCGATCCAACAGCTCGGCGGTCGGGCCGTGGAAGCGGATCTCACCCTTCTCCATGAAGTACGCGGTGTCGGCCAGGGTCAGGGCCACGTTGACCGACTGTTCGACCACGATGATCGTGGTCCCCCGGTCACGAAGCTGGCGGACCACGTCCAGCATCTGTTCCACCACCACCGGGGCCAGCCCGAGGGAGAGCTCGTCGATCATCAGCAGGCGGGGCCGGTTGAGGAACGCCATCGCCAGGGCCAGCATCTGCTGCTGGCCACCTGACAGGTCGGCGGCGGGATCATCGAGGCGATCGGCCAGCACCGGGAACAGCGCCAGCGCCTCCTCCACCCTCGAGGCCCGGTTGGCAGCGTCGCCCCGCAGCATCCATCCCGCCGTTCGCAGGTTCTCGGCGACGGTCAGCGACGGGAACACGCCCTGGCCACCGGGGACCTGGGCGACACCGAGGGGG
>JAGQSO010000048.1 GCA_020439505.1 Acidimicrobiales bacterium | reverse complement strand
CGCCCAGTTGTTCGAGGATCCCGCCCACCCGACGACGCGGGCCTTGGTCGCCGCAGTCCCCCGCCGCCCAAAGCCCCAGTCCCCCCCAACCGCGTCCAGACCGACCGCGTCCAGGCCGACCACGGTGGAACGACCAACGACGACCGAACCCCACCGGGCACCCCACACCGCGTCACCGACGGGGGATGTTCCGGCGGCTACCGCACCGCTGTTAGTCCTCGACCGGATCTACCACTACTACGGGTCGCCGCCGACTCGACGCGGATCGATCCGGACCGGTCCTGCCACCGTGAACAACGGGGTACGGCAGGTGGTGAGGGCCGTGGATGAGGTGAGCCTGACCGTCCACGACGGCGAGGCTGTGGCCCTGGTGGGCGAATCGGGCTCCGGCAAGTCGACGCTGGCCCGAGTCGTGGTCGGAGCCCTGGTCCCGACCGCTGGCACGGTGTCGCTGGCGGGGACCGTCATGGCAATGAACCGGAGCCTCGCCCAACGCCGGGCGATCCAGTTGGTGCCCCAGAACGTCCGGGGTGCGCTCAACCCCAGGCGCCGGGTCAGCCACGCCCTACGACAGGCTCAGCGCATCCACGCCGTCGGGTCGGACCGGGCCGACCGTGATCGGCGCAGCCGAGAGGTCCTGGAGATGGTCCACGTCGCACCCGAACGGCTGGAGCACCGCCCCTTCGAGTTGAGCGGCGGGGAGCTGGCTCGAATCGTCCTGGCCCGGGCGCTGCTGGTGGAACCCCAGGTACTGATCCTCGATGAACCCACCGCGAGCCTCGATTCCAACGTGAAGGCCGCGGTGCTCGAGATGCTCGATGAGGTGCGCAGGGATCTTGGCCTGGCGCTGGTGATCATCACCCACGAACTGGCCACCGCCCGGGCGCTCAGCCAGCGGGTCCTGGTCCTCCATGACGGGCAGGTGGTGGAGACCGGGCCCACGTCCACTGTCCTGTCGACCCCGGGCCACGAGCACACCCGGTCGCTCCTGGCCAGCGAGCTGACGGTCTGAGCGACTACCGCCACACTGGGCTGGGGCGGGGCGGCGTCCCGGTCCAGGCCTCTAGAGACCCAGGCGGCTCAGCACGTGATCGACCACGTCGTCCAGGCCGACCCTGTCCTGTTCCATGGTGTCGCGGTCGCGCACCGTCACCGCACCGTCCTCGATCGAATCGAAGTCGTAGGTGATGCACAGCGGGGTGCCCAGCTCATCCTGACGGCGGTAGCGCTTGCCGATGTTCTGGGTCTCGTCGTAGTCACACATGAGGTGGGGCTGAAGTCGGGCCAGCAACTCCTCGGCCGGACCGGTGAGCTCGGGCTTGCGGGACAACGGCAGCACCGCCACCTTGTAGGGAGCCAGGCGAGGGTGCAGGCGCAGCACGGTTCGGGTCTCCCCTCGCACCTCCTCCTCGTCGTAGGCGGCCATGAGGAAGGCCATCATCGTGCGGGTGGCCCCCGCCGCCGGCTCGATCACGTGGGGGGTGTAGCGGGCGTTGGTGGCGGGGTCGAAGTAGTCGAGGCGCTCCCCCGACCGGGTGGCGTGGGCGGTCAGGTCGTAGTCGCCGCGGTTGGCGATCCCCTCGAGCTCGTCCCAGCCCCACGGGAACAGGAACTCCACGTCGGCGGTGCCCGATGAGTAGTGGCTGAGCTCGTCGGGGTCGTGGTCGCGCAGGCGGAGCTTCTCGGCTGGCATCCCGAGGTCGAGGTACCACTGGAACCGCTCGTTGCGCCAGTAGCGGTACCACTCCTGGGCCTCGTCGGGCGGGACGAAGAACTCCATCTCCATCTGCTCGAACTCCCGGGTCCGGAAGACGAAGTTGCCGGGGGTGATCTCGTTGCGGAACGACTTCCCGATCTGGGCGATGCCGAACGGCGGCTTCTTACGGCTCGACTGCAACACGTTCGAGAAGTTCACGAACATGCCCTGCGCGGTCTCGGGCCGCAGGTACACCTCGTGGCCCTTGCCCTCCACCGGTCCGGCATGGGTCTTGAACATGAGGTTGAACTGACGGGCTTCGGTGAAGGTGCCCCGCTTTCCACAGCTGGGGCACAGGTCGGGATCCTCCAGCTTGTCGAGGCGGTGTCGCTCCTTGCACTCGCGACAGTCGACGAGCGGGTCCGTGAAGTTGGCCAGGTGTCCCGAGGCCTCCCAGACCGCGGGCGGCGACAGGATGGCGGCGTCGAGGCCGACTACGTCATGGCGCATCTGCACCATCGACCGCCACCAGGCGTCCTTCACGTTGCGCAGCAGCAACACCCCGATGGGCCCGTAGTCATAGGTGGATCGGAACCCGCCGTAGATCTCGGCCGAGGGGAACACGAAACCCCGACGCTTGGTCAGGCTGACGATCCGGTCGAACAACGCCGGATCGGCCCCTACCACCCCGTCGGTCACGGTTGGGGTGTCGTCGGAGGAGGCGTCAGGCATGTCGGACATGGACGTGAATCCTACGGTGGCACCCCGACGCCTCCGAACCAGCTCACGGCCAGCGGACCGACGGCGCGCGTAGAGTCACCACCCGTGAGCACCTTTTCTGCCGGCACCCTCGACTACGGCACCCCGTCGGACCACACCGCGGTCGTCGGACCCCGGATCGTTGCCTGGATCATCGACCTGATCGTCTACCTGGCGCTTCTGGCCGCCTTCAACGCCGTCGCCGGCGGCGTCAACATGGTCACCTACGACGACCTCACCTTCGAGTCGGCCCAGTCCCTCTGCGACGATTGGCAAGCCAACAACGACGGCTTCTGCTCGACCACCAACCAGGCCGACGGGACCTACTCGGCCACCACCATCGAGGGGGCACCCGGCGGCCTGTTGTTCTGGACCGGTCATCTGGTGGTCTATGCGCTCATCCAGGGTCTCACCGGCGGGAGCGTGGGCAAGTTGGCCCTCGGTCTTCGCGTCGTCGACAAGGACGGCCAGGTGGCGGGAATCGGAAAGTCGTTCCTGCGCACCATCGCTTGGATCGTCGACGGCTTGGTGTGTGGCCTACCTCTCATCGGCGGCGTGGCCATGGTCAGCGCCAAGGGCCACCGGCGGGTGGGCGACCTGTTGGCCGGTACCTACGTGGTGAAGAAGTCTTCGGTCGGGGTACCGCCGGTGAGCGACGTCGTCGCGATGCCAGCTGGCTCGTGGGGCGGCGCTCCCCCGGCACCGGGATGGGGTGCTCCGACAAGTGGTCCCTGGAGTCCCCCCAACCCCTCGGTCAGCGGCCCCCCGGTCGGCGGCCCCCCGGTCGCCGGTCAATCGGCCGGCTCGCCCTTCGGCTCCCCCTCCTTCGGCGGCGGCCCATCCTTTGGCGGCTCCGCCGCCGACGGCCCGACATGGGACCCGGCCCGCAACACCTACATCCAATATGACCGCGACCGAGGCCAGTGGTTGGAGTGGGACGAGGACAACCGGATCTGGGTCCCGATCAGCCAGTGACCGGCTAGT
>JAGQSO010000272.1 GCA_020439505.1 Acidimicrobiales bacterium | reverse complement strand
CGATGAACCCGTAGTCGGCGGGGTACACGGTGGCCGAGAAGAGCCGGCGGTCGAGCCACACCTCGCCGGTCTCGTGGTCGATCTCGTACTTGTTGCGACTTCCCCGGGGGATCTCCACCACCACCGGTACGAACTGCTGCTCAGACGACATCTCCCCATGGTGACGGCTGACCCGGGTGACGTGCCAACCCGGCGGCGTCGTCTCGCCTTCAAAGCCCACCAGGCGTTGGCGGTCACGGCATTAGGTTGCCGCCATGGAGTTCCGCCGCATCACCGGTCTGCCCCCCTATGTGTTCACGATCATCGATGGGCTCAAGATCGAGGCCCGACGCCAGGGGCTCGACGTGATCGACCTGGGGTTCGGAAACCCGGACCTGGCCTCGCCTCAGATCGCGGTGGACAAGCTGACCGAAGCGGCTCACAACACCCGCAACCACCGGTACTCGTCGAGTCGAGGCATCCCCAAGCTGCGGGCCGCGGTGTCGGACCTCTACCTGCGCCGCTTCGGGGTGGCGCTCGACCCCGACCGCGAGGTGATCGCCACCATCGGGGCCAAGGAGGGGTTCAGCCATCTGATGTGGGTGCTGCTCCAGCCGGGAGACGCCGCGCTGGTGCCATCGCCGTCGTATCCGATCCACATCTGGGGGCCGCTGTTTGCCGGGGCCGATGTACGGGAGATCCCGATGGGCACCGGCACCGACTTCTTCGAGAAGATCCAAGAGGCGTGGGAGTACTCCTGGCCCAAGCCCCGGGTGATCGTGCTGTCGTTCCCCCACAACCCGACCACTGCGTGTGTGGATCTCGACTTCTTCCAGCGGGTGGTCGACTTCGCCCGGGAGAAGGAGGTGGTGGTGGTTCACGACAACGCCTACGCCGAGCTCGGCTTCGACGGTTATGAGCCGCCGAGCATCCTCCAGGCGGACGGGGCCAAGGAGTGCGCGGTCGAGCTCTACTCGATGACCAAGTCGTTCTCGATGGCGGGGTGGCGGGTGGCGTTCATGGTCGGCAACTCCGAGGTGGTTCAGGCGCTGGCCAAACTCAAGAGCTACCTCGACTACGGCACCTTCCAGCCGATCCAGATCGCCGCCACCGTCACCCTCAACGAGGACCCCGACCACCCTCGGGAGGTCCTGCCCGTCTACCAGGCCCGTCGCGATGCCCTGTGCGACGGCCTCAATCGGATCGGCTGGGAGATCGAACCGCCTCGGGGGACCATGTTCACCTGGGCCCCGATTCCTGAGCCCTACCGGGACATGGGGTCGGTGGAGTTCGCCTCCTTCCTGGTGCGTGAAGCTCAGGTCGCCACATCACCCGGGGTGGGCTTCGGTCCGGGCGGTGATGGTCATGTCCGCTTCGCGCTCATAGAGAACGAGCAGCGGATCGGTCAGGCCGTCCGCAACCTCAAGAAGGCTCTCGCCCGCCTCCAGTAGGGGGTTGTTCGATTTCAGGAACGCTGGCCGGTGACGCCGTGGAGGCAGAAGCTGACCGCGGCGTCGATGACCGCGTCGGTGGCTTCGATCTGTCCCTGAACGACCTGGAGCACCAGGTAGGTGTGGACGCCGATCATGAACTGGGCCAGCAGCGCGGCGTCGCCCGACGCGATCTCCCCGGCCTCCATCGCCTCGGTGATGTGCACGGCGGCGTCGCGGACCGCCACCTGCTGACCTTTGAGGACCCCGGCCCGGAACTGCTCGTCGGTGGCCGCGAACTGGACCAGGCGAAAGTGGTCGGTGTGGTTCACCGACCATTGGATCGACGCCCGGATCCCGCGTTCGATGCGCTCCATCGGGGTGGCGCCATCGGTGATCGCGGCGCGCTGACGACGGCGGAGGTCTCGCTGAGCGTCGGCCAGGATGGCCCGAAGCAGGGCTTCCTTGGAATCGAAGTACCAGTAGAAGACGCCCTTGCCCACGCCGATGCCTTCGACGATCTCGGCCACCGAGGTCGGGTGGAAACCCTTCTGGGCGAAGCGGGCCGCGGCGAACTCCATCAGCTGCGTCCGTCGCTCCTCGCCCCGCTGGGTCAATTTCCGGTCCACGACCGCCACCGTACTTGACCGACCGGTCAAGCCAGCGCAGGGGGGTACCCAGCCGGCCCGGAAAGCCAACGTTGTCGATTCGGAAACCTCGGCGTAATACCGGTGACCTAGCGTCACCGTCCATGGACAGCTACGTGATCCGGGTCTGGTTGCCCGACCGGCCGGGCGCGCTCGGGGCGGTGGCCAGCCGAATCGGCGCCGTGAAGGGCGATGTGGTCGGCATCGAGATCCTCGAGACGGGTGAAGGTCAGGCCGTCGACGAGCTGGTGGTCCAGCTTCCCCAGTCAACCCTTGTCGACCTCCTGGTGAGCGAGATCCGTCAGGTCGACGGTGTCGAGGTGGAGGAGGTCCGCCCTGTCGGTCCCGACGGACACGATCCCCGCCGTGACACCCTGGTGACGGCGGCCCGCCTGGTGGAG
Organism: Acidimicrobiales bacterium; assembly: GCA_020439505.1. Taxonomy (GTDB): domain Bacteria; phylum Actinomycetota; class Acidimicrobiia; order Acidimicrobiales; family Iamiaceae; genus Aquihabitans. The sequence continues at coordinate 597 of JAGQSO010000272.1, read as the reverse complement.
GCCACGAGCCGTGATCACCTGCTCCAGGTGGTCAGAGACCATGCTCACCGGTCACTGGCCGCCGCCTGGGTCGCCGTGCTCGATGCCGACGCCGGCACCACCCTGGTGGCGGGAGACGGCGCACCGTCGGACCCGTGGCTCCAGGCCTTCGTGCACGGTGCATCCTCCGCCGTGTCGCTGGGAGGAAGCGACACCAGCCCGAGCGACGTCACCTGGGTCGGCCTGGAAGGCTGCGGCCTAGCCCTGGTGGCTGGCCGGGACCGCATCGCCTGGCGTGACCGTGAGCGCCGTCAGATCGAGGCCCTGGCCGACATCATCGCCCTCCGTTGGCTGGCCCTCGTTTGAGCCTCTGACCACAATCAGGGCGTCACCCGTTCGGATCGGGCGAGCGGAAGCGGTAGCCCATACCCGGCTCGGTGAGGAAGTAGCGGGGGTTGCCGGCTTCGGGTTCGAGCTTCCGGCGGATGTGAGCCATGTGGACCCTGAGGTAGTTGGTCTCGTCGCCGTACTGGGGACCCCAGACCTCCTGGAGAAGCTGACGCTGGCTGACCAGCTTGTCGGGGTTGCGGACCAGCATCTCCACGATCCCCCACTCGG
>JAGQSO010000005.1 GCA_020439505.1 Acidimicrobiales bacterium | reverse complement strand
CCAGACGCGAGGAACCCGTCGGTCAGCTCGAGGACCTGGGTCGCGCCACCGAGGAGTGGTTGGGCGACACCGTCGGGATCGGGGACCCCGACGTTCGCGACCGCGGCGATGGCGTCGGCTCGGGCGAACACCGACCCACCGGCACAGATCCCGTCATCGGCCGCGAGGAGTCGGTAGACGGTCTCTGTCCTATCCCGCTGGCTATCCGGTTGGCTATCCCGTTGGGTATCCGGTTCACGGATGGGTGGGGCGAGCCGGTCGAGATCATCGCTGGTCAGACCGGCTCTTTCGGCGCGTGCCCGCCAGTCGGCGATGAGCTCGTCGGCGGGGGTGTGGTTCTTGGCGGGGCGTGTACGCAACACGATGTGTTCGACCTCGCCGGGATGCGCGCCACGGCCGATCTCGGTTTCGAGCTCGGCGAGGGCGTCGTCGATCTCGTTGCGGCGCTTCGAGAACTCCGACACGACGGCCTGGTCGATGCCGTCGATCTCCCATCCGGACTTGCGGCCGGGCCGCCATCGCACATCGAGCTGGCTGGCGAGCTCGTGGCGCATCTCCGCGGTCGCCAACGCGGACGCGGCTTGGGCGTTGCGGTACAGGCAGCGTGACCACAGCGACCGGTGGGAACCGTCGGGAACCTGGACGGTGTTGAGCACGACGTTGTGATGGTGGGGGAACGGGTCCAGTGCCCGTGAGGTGAGGTGTCGGAAAGACGCCACCATCAACCCCTGCGCCGCGACTGGTTGGCCGTCGATGCGCCCCACGGCACGTTCCTCGATCCAGCCGAGCGCCCAGTCGTTGCCGGCCTGGATCGACCCCAGCACCGCCCGTCGGGTCGTGTCGTTGCCAAGCAGGGCCAACACCCCGAGGGACTTCTCGGTGGTGAGCGTCAGGTCGTAGGCGACGCGCACTGCCGGTGGTCGTCGTCGTTCGAGGAACTCGGCCAAGTGCTCACGGGTGACCAACCAGCGGCCCTTCGTGCCCCGATGCGCTTCCAGGTACGCCCGGCGAGGCTGCCGACCCGCGGCGACCGACTGGGCGATCTCCACCGGGTGGTCCTCGTGGTAACGGGCAACTCCGCGCAGGTAGCGGTTGGTCACACCGGCGAGGCGGGCTGCGTCGCTGATCGACAGCTGATCCTCGGGGCCACCGAGGGCACGGACCTGCTCGGGTGTCACGCCCTCGTCACGGGCCTGTTGGCAGCGGGCCAGCTCTTCCTCGCTCACCCATCGGGACCCGTCCTCATCGACCAAAGGGACCAGGTACGCCGCGCCGGGCTCGGTCTCGGCAGCGCCAACCGGATGACCAACGGGATATCCGGTTGAGCCTTGACCGGCCGTCGGCGGGAGTGCCGCGAGCACCAGGCGGGTCCCGGCGTCGAGCATGCGCCCGACCTCGCGATGCGTGACCCCGAGGACCGCGGCAGCGTCCGCGACGTCATAGAGCCGCTCGCCGTGGGCGCCGGTCCGCGAGTGTGCCCCTGCACCCAACGTCGGGCGTCGACCGGCCGAGCCCTGCGCGGTGATCAACCGTTCCCCGGTGTGGGGATCACGGCCAGCGAGCACCGACGCGAAGTCATGGCGCTGCACCGGTCCCGCCAGGCCAGTGGTCGCGGCGTAGCGGCCCAGCCACCGACCCGGTTCCTCGCCCTTGTCCGCGTAGTACTGCTCCGCGCCCTCTGCCCCCGATGGAGCGGGGCCGCCCGCCCCGGGGGTCTTGGCGGCGGGCGGGTTCAGGTAGCGGACGATCGAGTCCACGACCCGGGCCGTGTCGGCCCGGCCACCGCCGAGCGGGGTGACGGTGAACTTCACGACGAACCGCCAACCGGATAGCCAACAGGTTCCCCGAAGGGGAACCTGTCAATGTGTGCGCGCCAGACCTGCCGTTCAGAACCGACGTGGGTTCCCGCGACGGCCAGGCTTCCGGGAGAGCCGGGACGGCTCCTGAGGCTCATCGCCCGAGGGCCTGACGCGCTGCTGGTGGGGTGCGGTCGGAGTGGGTGGCTCGGTCACGAAACCGATTCAGATCGACCGCCGCGTTGGTGACCTTCGCTCGGTGCTCGGCGACACCGTCGAAGCCCTCGAGGTG
>JAGQSO010000047.1 GCA_020439505.1 Acidimicrobiales bacterium | reverse complement strand
GGGGAGCGTGGGTGACCACGACGGTCGCGGTTTGTCGGGTGGTGGTGAGCTCGGCGAGGAGAGCCATGATCTCCCGCCCGCGGGCATCGTCGAGTGCTGCGGTGGGTTCGTCGGCGAGCACGACCGAGGGATTGCCCATGAGCGCTCGGGCGATCGCGACGCGTTGCCGTTCGCCTCCGGAGAGCTGTCCGGGTCGGTGGTGGAGCCGGTCGCTGAGCCCGACGGTGTCGAGCAGGTGGCGGGCCTGGTCGCGGTCGTCGGTGGTGATCTTGCCGTCGAGGTGGGCGACGAGTTCGAGCTGTTGGATGGAGGTGAGGGATGGGAACAGGTTGGCGCTCTGGAAGATGAGGCCGATGTGGTCGCGTCGGACGGTCGCACGGCGACGGTCGGGTGCGTCCGATAGGTCCTCGCCGTCGATGAGGACCTGCCCCTGGTCGGGTCGGCGCAGGAGGCCGGAGACGGCGACGAGGGTGGACTTGCCGGACCCGGACACGCCCGTGACCGCGATGGGGCTGCTGGCTGTCGCCGAATCTCAGCCCGGTTCCCCGGTTGTCGAGGTCCGTTTCGACGGTGATGATGATTGTCTTCCGATCGAGATCGAAGGCGCTTTCCTGCGCATAGCCCAAGAAGCGCTGACCAACGCCCGTCGGCACGCAACGGCCCACCGCGTCGTCCTCACCGTCACCTTCCAACCCTCGACGGTGAGCCTCGACGTTGTCGATGACGGTGTCGGGTTCGATGCGGATGCCGTGGGAGTCCGAGGGTTCGGGCTCACCAGCATGCGCGGCCGGGCCAAACAGCTCGGCGGAACGCTCAACATCGACTCCGAGCCGGGCCAGGGCTCGACCATCAACGCGACGATCCCGCTGCGACCCGGACCGGGAACAGCACCATGATCCGCATCGTGATCGTCGATGACCACCCCGTCGTGCGGGCGGGGCTGCGTACGGTTCTCGACGCAGCAGACGACATCGTGGTGGTGGGTGAGGCCCACGATCACGACACCGCGGTCGTCACGATCGCCGACCTCGAACCCGACGTCGTGGTGCTCGACGTCCATCTCGGAACCGGGCCGAGTGGACTCGACGTCCTGCGCCAGGTCCAACGATCCCAGGCCCGCCCGCGCGTGTTGGTCGTCACCGTCTTCGACAACGACATCGACATCGATGCGGCACTCGCGGGCGGTGCCGCCGGCTACGTCCTCAAGGATGCTCCCGAAGTAGACCTGATCAGCGCCGTTCGGGCCGTCGCTGCCGGCCACCAGCCCATCGATCCCCGGGTAGCCGCCAGAGTTGTAACCAGATCGAAGCGCAACTCCGACATCCCCTCGCCACGAGAACTGGAAGTTCTTGCTGCGGTGGCCGACGGTCACGACAACGCCACCATCGCCCGCGACCTCTACATCAGTGAGGCCACGGTCAAGAGCCACCTCGCCAGTGTGTTCGCCAAGCTCGGTGTGGCCACCCGCACCGGTGCGGTCGCCGAAGCACGTCGGCGCGGTCACTTGCGGTGAACCGGCTCACTCACGACCCGAAGATCCCCGATCCCGCCTCTCAGCAGCCCCCCGGCATCGCGCATGTGGGCCGAACCTACGCGTGGCGCACCAGGCGCTCGGTCGGTCCACATCGGTCAGTGCGCCGGGCATCGCGCTCGGCAACTGGTGAACGACTGCGGCCGGCCGATCGTGACTATCTCGTCCTGGTCGCCCTGACCGGTCGCCCCGACGGCCGGGTGCGCCTCAACAAGCTCGCGCGCGACCACGGCTGGGAGCCTGCACAGGTTTCCCCGGGAACCTGACACCGCGGTCGCGAAACCTGGTCCTCGCGTGATCGGGGAAGGACCAGCATTTCCGAATCACAATTCGGATATAGTCGATCACCATGGAGAATGGAGGTCGTAGCGCTCCGCATGCGCGTCGTGGGCGGCCGCCGAAGGTCGGTCGGGAGCGCATCGTGGATGCGGCGGTTCGGCTCGGCTTGGATTCCTTCACGATGGTGGGGTTGGCCGAGGACCTCGGGATCTCTCCGGCGACGCTTTACTCGCACGTCGCCGGACGCGACGAGGTCATCGCGTTGGTCGAGTCGAGGCTGCACGGCACGATTCGCGAGTTCGCGACCGATGCGACGGAATGGCGCGGGTGGCTGGCCGACTTCGCCGCGCTGGTGCGTCGCGAGCTGGGCTCGTCGGCTGCGACGTTGCTGAACGCGACCCGGGATGACGCGTCCATGCGGATCGACATCGGCGAACCGGGCCTGCGGCTCTTGATGGCGGCGGGGTTCAGTTCGGTGGAAGCGGCGTATGCCGTGTGGCTCGTCGTCCGGGTGGCGATCACCGCGTCGAGCGGGACCGATCCGAGCTTCACCCGGTTCCTGGTGCCGACCGCGGAGCTGGTCGATGCTGCGAGAGACGCTGACACGTTCGTCGCGCTGCGTCGGGTCCACGATGACCTCACCACCTCAGAGGACCACGACACCTTCGCGTTCGATCTGGAGATCGTGCTGGACGGCATCGCCGCCCGGCTCGAACGGGCAACAACAGGAGACTGACATGGCCGTCACCACCGCCCGGTCCGACATCGACGCGTTTGAACCGGCCCAGCTCGGCCCCCTGACGCTCCGCAATCGGGTCATCAAGGCCGCGACGTTCGAAGGCGTGATGCCCCGTGGAGCGGTCACCGACGAGCTGATCGAGTTCCACACGACCGTGGCCCGAGGCGGCGCAGCGCTCAGCACTGTCGCCTACTGCGCTG
>JAGQSO010000271.1 GCA_020439505.1 Acidimicrobiales bacterium | reverse complement strand
TCGTCCACCGCCATGAGTGGCCGTCCACACGACGCGCAGAATCGCGCCTCATCGCCACATTCGGCCCCACAGCCCGGACAGGTCATTCCCGCCAATCTACGGACGCGGGACGCCTACCGGTGTCGGATACAACCCCCAAAGGGACCCGGACCGCGCCCACCCACGCGCCACCATGGGCTCATGGCCATCGCCCCCGCCGATCTCTCACCCGACCATCTGGCGTTCCTCGCCGAACGACACCTGGCAACCCTGACCACGCTTCGACCCGATGGCAGACCCCACGTGGTCCCGGTCGGGTTCAGCTTCGACCCCGCAGAGCACCTGGTCCGGATCATCACCTTCGCCCACAGCACCAAGGTCGCCAACCTGCATACGACGCCGGGCGGCCCCGCCGTCGTATGCCAGATGGACGGCGGTCGCTGGCTGAGCTTGGAGGGACGGGCGGTGGTGACCGACGACCCCGCCCGGGTTGCCGTTGCGGTGGCGGCCTACACCGAGCGGTACCGACCACCGAACGAACGGACGAACCGGGTGGCGATCGAGCTGACGGTCGACCGCGTCCTCGGACGGGTGTGAAATCCGCCTCGTCACCCATTGTGACATTCCGTCGAATCCGGTACCGCTGGTGAAAAGGGAATGGGCCGATCGGACCTTTATCTCCTTTTTGCCTGTGGTTGAGCGGTTACGCGCTCATCCATCAGGGGGACCGCTCCGAAACACCATGAGGCGATCTCAGGGGACCTGAAGCATCGCTGCAACCCGCGGCACCCGTCGTCGGCCCGCTCCAAATCTGGGAGAGCACATGTTCAACTCCATGAGGATCCGCACCAAGCTGGTCGTGGCCCTTCTCATCCCGCTGATCGCTCTGGCCTCCCTGTCGTGGGTGGCCATCGGCGCGGCCAGCCAGGCCGCCGACGACGCCGACCAGCGCGCCGACGAGGCCGCCCAACGGGCCAACGACATCGAAGCCCAGGTGGACATGGCCCGCGCCTCGATCGGCCCCAAGGGTGCCATCAGCGCCATCCAGAACGAGCGCAACAACGTCGGCGTCAACCTGATCGGAATGTCAGCGGCGATGGACGCCGACTCCTCCTCGGCCGGTCTCCAGGCGTCATACGACACCACCGACCAAGGGGTGGCGGACTTCCGCAAGACGCTGGCCAAGGCCAGCCCCGCCGTACAGAAGGCCTACGCCCCGGTGCTCGAGGCGATGGACGGCCTGGAGGCGATCCGCGAGGAGGAGCGGACCTTCACCGGCGACCGTGACACCGTCGGCGGCATCGAGATCTCGGTGAGGCTCTTCGACAAGTACTCCGCGATCATCAACACCATCTTCGACGTCAACGGACAAGTCGCCCTGGGCCTGGACGATCCCGAACTTCGCTCGGGTGCGCGCTTCATCGACCAGATGAGCCGCTACTCCGACCGTGAGGCCATCCTGATCAAGACCGTGCTCTTCCCGGTCATCCTTCCCGGCGCCAACGACCAGAGCTTCTTCAACGACCGGATCTCGCATCGCCTCGCCGTGGGACTCGTCGAACTGAACCGCGACGCCCGCCACGAGCTGGAGACCACCGGCACCCCCTACTATCAGAACCTGGCTCGCGAGCACTTCGAGCAGGAGGTCCCGACCTTCGCCCGGGAGCTGTTCGAGGGAGGCATCGAGGGAGAGCCGATCGACCTGGCCGCAACCCTCAGCCAGGAGACCTCCGACGCCGTGGTGTCCCACGAGGACACCCGTGACGAGGCGGTCGAGCGCCTGGGAACCGACGGTGACAAGTTGGTGGCCGCGGCACGGGCCGAGAGCAACGCCGCCCGGGCCGAGAGCGACGATGCGGCCAGCGAGGCCCAACAGGTCACCATCGCCACCGCCATCGTGATGGTGCTCGCGGTTGCCATCACCCTGGTCGCCAGCCGGTCGATCGCCAAGCCCCTCGGCCGCCTGGTGGGCGACGCCGAGGCCATGGCCAACGAGAGCCTGCCCGGCACCGTGCAGGCCATCTTGGACACCCCCCTGGGAGAGGACGTGGTGCTCCCCGAACTCCACAAGGTCGAGGCCTCGGGTGGATACGAGATCAGCGAGCTGGCCGACGCCCTCAACACCGTCCAGTCCAGCGCCGCCGACCTGGCCGCCGAGCAGGCCATCCTCCGCCGCAACATCTCGGACTCCTTCGTCAACCTCGGCCGACGCAACCAGAACCTGCTCAGCCGCCAGCTCGACTCGATCACCGAGATGGAGCGCAACGAGACAGACCCTGCCGCCCTCGAACAGCTGTTCACCCTCGACCACCTGGCCACCCGCATGCGCCGAAACGCCGAGTCGCTGCTGCTGCTCGCCGGCTTGGAGCCGCACCGCCAATGGTCGGCCCCGATCAAGCTCATCGACGTGCTGCGCGGTGCCCTCGGTGAGGTCGAGGACTACAACCGGGTCGAGATCACCCGCCTGGACGACGTGACGGTCAAGGGCTCGACCGCCGCTGACCTCACCCACCTGATCGCCGAGTTGTTGGAGAACGCCCTCAACTTCTCTCCCCCCGGCCGCAACGTCACCATCTCCGGTGCCGCCCGGGACCACGGCTACATGTTGGCCATCGTCGACAACGGCATCGGCATGGAGGCCGACGACCTGGCCCAGGCCAACGTCCGCCTGGCCGGCGGGGAGTCCTTCACCGTGGCTCCGTCCCGCTACCTGGGTCACTACGTGGTCGGCATCCAGGCCTCCCGCCTGGGCGTGAAGGTCACCCTCCAAGAGACCCCTGGCGGCGGTATCACCGCCATGGTCGACCTGAGCGAGGCCCTCGCCACCGAAGAGGACGTGCGGGCCGCCACCACCCCTCCGGTCAGCACCCAGTCCAGCAACGGCTCGAAGGCCGCGACCTCCGACACCCAGGCCGAGAAAGCCCCGGCCGAGAAGGCTCCGGTCCAGGAGCCCGCCGTCCCGGTCGCGGCCAGCACCAGGGCCGAAGCGGCCGACTTCGGTGCCGAGGAGCCCACCGCCTCGGCCTACGGCCAGGACGCCGAAGGCGCCACCACCGCCAGCGGCTACAAGAAGCGGGTTCGGGGACAGAACGTGCCTCGTACCGATGTGGTCACCGCACGAGGCGACAGCCGTCCTGAGGTACCGTCGGGGGACGTGGAACCCGAGTCCAAAGCAGATTCGATGCGTTCGATGCTGTCAGGGCTCCAATCAGGTGCCGACCGGGCCCGAGCCGAGGTCGACGCCGCCGATCCGGAGGAACAGAAGTGAGCCTCGAAGCCGACGCCCAGGAGTTCAACTGGCTCCTCAACAACTTCGTCACCTCGACCAGCGGGGTGAGCGATGCGGTAGCCGTCTCGTCCGACGGTCTGCTCATGGCCCGCTCCAGCACCCTCGACGACGCCGGTGCGGACCAGCTCTCGGCCATCATCTCGGGGTTCGTCAGCCTCGGTGACGGCACCACCCGGTGCTTCGAGTTCGAGGAGCTCTACCAGATCATCGTGGCCATGAAGGGAGGCAACCTGATCGTCACCTCCATGGGCCAGGCGGGGTGCCTCGGTGTCGTGGCCGAGCCTCGCAGCGACATGGGCAACATCTCCTACCAGATGACGCTCCTGGTCGAACGGGCGGGTCGCATGCTCACCCCCGAGCTGATCGACGAGCTCAAGAACCTGGTGATGGTGCGGTGACCCAGTCCGGCCCGGGCGGCCACGATTTCGTCCGACCGTTCATCATGACCGGGGGTCGTACTGCCAGTGTCCGTGACGACCTTCGCCTCGAGACCCTGGTCCGCCGGGTCCCCGAGGCCGAGGTCGACGGGCGCATGGCCTCCGAGAAGATGGACCTGCTCCGCTCCTGCGAGACGCCGACCTCGGTGGCCGAGCTCGGGGCCGAGCTCAGCCTGGTCGTCGGCGTGGTCAAGGTCCTGATCGAGGATCTCGTCGAATCCGGCCACGTCGAGGTTTTCATCGACACCGTCGAGCCAGCCGAAGACAATGACTTCAGCGACGAGCTCGATCTGCTCACCCGAATCAGCGACAAGATCCGGAGCCTGTGATGTCCACCGTCACCTCCCCCACCGCCACGGATCAGGCCACCCCGGCCCGCCGCAAAGCCCCGCGATCGGCCAAGATCGTCATCGCCGGCGGCTTCGGGGTCGGAAAGACAACCCTGGTCGGCGCCCTGTCGGAGATCCCGCCCCTGACCACCGAAGCGGCGATGACGACCGTCGGTCGCAACGTCGACGACAGCTCGAAGGTCGCCACCAAGACCACCACGACGGTGGCGATGGACTTCGGGCGGCTCACGATCGACGAGCAGCTCGTCCTGTTCATGTTCGGCACCCCCGGCCAGGACCGGTTCGGCTTCATGTGGGACGACCTCGTGGTCGGCGCCCTGGGGGCGATCGTTCTGGTCGACCTCCGCAGGATCGACGACTGCTTCCCGGCCATCGATTTCTTCGAGTCGCGGCAGGTGCCGTTCATCGTCGCCATCAACCGGTTCGAGGGTGAGGAATCACCCGACCTGGCCGAGGTTCGAGAGGCCCTCGACCTCGATGAGACCCACCCGATCGTGGTCTGCGATGCCCGCTACCGCGAGTCGGTCAAGTCGGTGGTGCTGGCCCTGCTCGACATGTTGATCAGCGCCTTCCGGAAGCGTCAGGTCCGCGCCGGCGGCGGACGCCGGGGTCTGTAGTCCCGCAACCGACAGGGTTACCGGCCGTCGTCGCGGTCCTGGTCCCGATCGTCCTCGTCGTTCCAAGCGTCGTCGACTGCCTGCCAGGCCTCGTCGCGTTCGTCACGGCGGGCCTGCCAGTGCCCCGCCGCCTCGGGTGAGTCGTAGGGGCCGAGGGAGTTGGTGGGGTCGTCGCGCTCACCGTTGGCCTCGACCCGCTCATGGGTCAGACACCAGTACCAGGGTCCCGTCTCCATGACTCCGACCATACCGGTCGGCTGCGGGGCGCGGTCCGCGCCCTCACCGGTTGCGCAGCACCAGGCCCCGGTAACCGTCGGAGAAGCCCGCCTGACGCAACAGATCGGCGTGGGGCGACTCCCTCGACGGGGCGCCGTCGATCCGGGAGATCTCCATGGCCCGGCGCCGACCCGAACGCACCACCCCGGCCAGGGCGTAGGCCCAAGCCGGGTCCACGAGGCCGGCCGGGAACACGAGAAGGCTGCGTCCGCCGCGCTCGGTGAACACCGCCGCCTCACCGTCGACGAGAACCACGAGAGCCCCGGCGGCCCGGGCCGGGCGCCCCGGAGCGGCCGGCCAGGCCAGAGCGGCCCCGTAGGGCTGAGCCGGATCGGTGGCGGCCAGAACCAGCACCTGGCCCGACACCGTCTCCGCCGGTCGGCGATCGCGCAGCCTGTCGACCGCACCGGGGACCGCGAACTGGGCCGCTCCGAGCCCAGCCACGAAGTAGCCGCGCCGGACCAGACCCTGCTCTTCCATGGCCTTGAGGACCGGGTACACCCCGGCGAAGCCTCCCTCGATGCCCTCGGCCAGGGCCGTCTCCCGGGTAAGGATGCCGTAGCGGTCCAGGAGCTGCACCGCCCGGGCGTGGGCCAGGGCGGTGGGGGCCACTGCGAGGTGACCTGGGTAGGGCTGACGCAAGGCGTCGACCAGGGACCAACGACCCGACGCGGTGGGGGGCCCGAGGCGACTCAGGCGGCCGGGGCGGGGGCGGGCCGGCGGAGCGGCCCGACGGGCGGCCACCGATCGAGAAGCCGATGCCCCGCTCACGAAGGCCCGCACCGGTGCCAACGAGTCGTTGGTGACGAGTCCGGCCCACACCAGGTCCCACAGGGCCGTCAGCACCACCTGATCGGCGTAGTCGACCCCGGCGGCCGCCGCCGCCCGCACCAGATCCTCCCAGAACGAGGCGCCCCGCTCGGCCAGGTGGTCGAGGAGTGCACGGTGCACCGGCTGCGTGCCGAGGTCCTGCGCCACCGCCGGGTCGACCCCCGGTACCAGCGTCTCCACCTGATCTCGGAACACGAGGCGGACCCGGCCGTCGCCCGCTCCGATCGAGCCGGCGCCCACCCAGACCAACTCTCCCGACGTGCAGAGCTGGTCCAGGTCCGATCCGCGGTAGCCCGGTATCCGAACCGGGAGAACATCGGTCTCCAGCACCGATGCCGGGATCGCCGCACCCGCCAATACGCCCAGCACCTCGACCAGGTCATCTGCCGGTCTCGCACCGGAATCTTCGTCGGCCACCCGCTGCCAGACGGGCAGGAAACGGGCCAGGACGGCGCCGTCCACCGGCTCCACCTCGGCCCTCAAGGCGGCGAGGGAACGCCGCCGGAGCTGACGGAGAACCTCGGCGTCGCACCACTCCCGTTCCACCCCACCGGGCCGGAACTCACCCACCACCAGACGTCCGGTGTCGACCAGCTCGTCGAGAACGGATCCGACCCGGGCGACGTCCACCCCCAAACGGGTGGCGACGTCGCGAACGAGGAACGGCCCGTGGGTGCGGGCGAAGCGAACCACCAGATCTTCGAGGGGGTGAGGGACCGGGTCGGTGAAGGCGGTCGGCAGGCCGGGCGGGAGGGCGCAACCCAGCGCGTCCCGCAGCCGGGCGGCGTCCTCGGCCGCGGCGAAGCGCGCCTCGTCGGCCACCGTCACCTCGATGACCCGACGCTGACCGACCAGCTCGCTCAGCCACCCTTGCACCGTCGAAGCCGCCGAGACGTCCATCTCCAGCACCGAGGCTCGCTCCACGCACTCGCTCGGGGTGAGGGGCCCGAGCACCCGCAGCAGATCGACCAACTCGTGGGGGTCCCGGGCCCGTCGCCGCTCGGTCAACCGTTGGAGCTCGGCTTCCAGGTCGGCGAGGACCTCGGGATCGAGCAGCTCTCGGAGCTCCTCGGACCCCATCAGCTCGCGCAACAGATCACGATCCAAAGCCAGGGCGGCGGCCCGGCGCTCGGCCAGTGGAGCATCACCCTCGTACATGTAGACGGCGATCCAGCCGAACAGCAGGGACTGCGCCATCGGCGACGCCTGCGCCGTGTCGACCTCGACCATCCTCACCCGCCGGGCTCGCAGATCCTCCAACAGGGACCGGAGGGCGGGAAGGTCGAACACGTCGTTGGAGCACTCCCGGACCGTCTCCAACAGGATCGGGAAACTCGGGTGGCCGGCGGCCACCGCCAAGAGGTCGGCGGCTTTCTGGCGTTGTTGCCACAGAGGCGTTCGACGATCGGGTCGACGGCGGGGCAACAACAGGGCGCGGGCAGCCGCCTCACGGAATCGGGACGCGAACAGCGAACTCGACGGCAGCACCGCCAACAGGACCTCGTCGAGATCCTCGGGCGCCATCGTCAACAGGTCCGAGGGGATGCGGTCGACCGCCTCGGGCAGCCTCACGACGATCCCGTCGTCGCTCCAGATCAGCTCGACGTCGACCCCCCACTCCTCGGCCAGTCGGGCCCGGAGGACCAGCGCCCACGGCGCGTGGACACGAGCCCCGAACGGGCTGTGGATGCAGATGCGCCAGTCCCCGATCTCGTCCCGGAAGCGCTCCACCACGATCGTGCGATCGTCGGGGACCGCTCCGGTGGATTCGGCCTGTTCGGCCAGGAACCCCAACAGGGTCTCCGTGGCGCGCTCGTCGAGGTGGTGGTCCTCACGCAGCGTCCGGCGCGCATCGGCTTCGGGAAGGGACCGGATCCCCCTGGTGAACTCACCCAGCGCCCGGCCGAGCTCGATGGGCCGACCGGGACCGTCCCCCCGCCAGAACGGCATGCGCCCGGGTTGACCAGGAGCGGGGGTGACCACCACCCGCTCGGGGGTTATCTCCTCTATCCGCCACGTCGACGCTCCGAGCAGGAAGGTCTCCCCCACCCTCGACTCGTAGACCATCTCCTCGTCCAGCTCCCCCACCCGCGCCCCGTCGGGCAGGAACACGCCGTAGAGACCCCGGTCCGGAATGGTTCCGCCGTTGGTCACCGCCAGGCGCTGGGCGCCGGGTCTGGCGCTCAGACGGCCGGCGGCACGATCCCACACCAGACGGGGACGGAGCTCGGCGAAATCCTCCGACGGATAGCGCCCGGCCAGCATGTCCAACACCGCTTCCCACACCGGGCGTGACAGGTCGGCGTAGGGGGCCGCCCTTCGGACCAGCTCGTAGAGATCCTCGGCCGCCCAGTCCTCCATGGCGCAGGCCGCCACCACCTGCTGGGCGAGCACGTCGAGCGGGTTGCGGGGGTATCGGGTCGACTCGATGAGGCCCTCCCGCATCCGCCGGGTCACCACCGCTGCCTCGACCAAGTCGCCTCGGTGTTTGGGGAAGACCTTGCCCCGGCTGGGTTCACCGACCTGGTGACCGGCCCGGCCGATCCGTTGGAGCCCCCGCGAAACCGACCCCGGTGACTCGACCTGGATGACCAGGTCGACCGCCCCCATGTCGATGCCCAGCTCCAGCGACGACGTGGCCACCAGGCCTCTGAGCCGCCCGGACTTGAGATCGTCCTCGATGCTCAGCCGCCGTTCCCGCGACAACGATCCGTGGTGGGCCTTGACCAGCTCGAAGTCGGCCGGAGGGGCGCCGACCGCCTCGGCCGAGGTGAAGCGGGGCGACGGGTCCGAACCGTCGAGGCCGGTCTCCGATGCCAGCTCGTTGAGCCTGGTCGCCAACCGTTCGGCCAGCCGCCGGGCGTTCACGAAGATGAGTGTCGACCGGTGGTTGCGCACCAGTTCCAACAGCATCGGGTGCATGGCCGGCCACACCGACCGATTGACCGAGGCCGGACCAGGAGGCGACGCCCCATCCCCTATTGCCGCCTGGCCGGCCCGGAACTGCTCCAACGACACCACCGGGGTCGTCGGAGGCATCGGGTGGGTACCCCCCAGCCCATCGGCGGGAACCACCACCTCCAGTTCCAGGGGTTTGGAGGTTCCGGCGTCGACGATCGTCACCGGGCGCGGAACCAGGCGTCGTGCACCGGTCGCGGGCGGCGCTCCTCCCGTCGATCCGGCCCCCCCGTCGGCATCCACCGTGTCGAACCCGCCGAGGAACCGGGCGATCTCATCGAGGGGACGCTGGGTGGCCGACAACCCGATGCGCTGGGGTGGACGCACGCACAGCTCCCCCAGGCGTTCCAGGGTCAGGGCCAGGTGCGAGCCCCGTTTGGTGGCGGCGACGGCGTGGATCTCGTCGATGATCACCGCCTCGACATTGACCAACGTCTCCCGCGCCGCCGAGGTGAGCATCAGGTACAGCGACTCGGGCGTGGTGATCAACAGGTCCGGAGGGTTGCGCGCCAACCGCCGCCGCTGGTCGGCCGCGGTGTCGCCGGTGCGCATCCCGACCGTCGGCGTGTTGAGCGTGAGCCCGAGCCGTTCGGCGGCGTGACCGATCCCCACCAGCGGCGCCCTGAGGTTTCGCTCGACGTCCACCGCCAACGCCCGCAACGGCGACAGGTAGAGGAGACGGGTACGAGCCCGGTCCTCGGGCGGCGGCGTCGTGAGCAGCCGGTCGATACCCCACAGGAAGGCGGTGAGGGTCTTGCCCGAACCGGTCGGGGCCAGGATCAGGGTGTGGTCCCCCGCCGCGATGGCGGGCCAGCCTTGTTCCTGGGCCGGTGTGGGCGCGCTGAAGCTGGACTCGAACCAGGCCCTTACCGGTTCGGAGAAGAGATCGAGCGAGGCGATCCCGCCAGCCTACGGACCACCGGGGATCAGCCCGCCGTGGTCGTGGAGGTCGCCGTCGGGTCGGCCACGTTGAGCTGGCCTTCCATGGTGGCGTGAGGGTCGCACACGAAGTCGTAGCGTCCGGGCTCGACCAGTTCGAGGCTCAACGTCTGGGTGGTCTCACCCCGTTCCAGGTCGGTGCGGGCGTTGATCCCGCCCGGGCCGCTCACGTGGAAGTTGTGGCTCACGCCCGAGTCGGCGTTGATGAAGGTGAACTCCACCGGGCCAGGCTGGATGTCGAAGCACTCGTTGTCGAACGCCAGGTTCTTGCCGGTCACGGTCAGCTTGGTCACGCCCTCGACCGGAGCCACCGTCTTGCACTCCCGCGCCTGGGGTCCGCCGTCGTCGCCCCCACATGAGGCGAGCAACGGAACCGCGACCAGACAAGACGAGAGGAACAGACCCAGTGCCGATCGTGAGGGAAGGCGGTGTGCGGGCTTGGTCATGGCGTCACCGTATCCACGCTCAGGGTGACGGTCTCAACCCTCGGGCCGTGACAGCGGGCACCATCCCCGGTGACGCCGGGGCCGATCGACGGTCGGACCCGCCGTCGGGCCTCGTAGACTCCGGGCCGTGGCCACCTACCAGACCCCCGAGTACCACCCGGCGTTCGAGGAATACTGCGAGACGATCTGGGAACTCCACGAGGACGACGTGGACGTGATCCAGGCGAGGATCGCCGAGCGCCTCAAGGTGTCACGCCCCGCGGTGTCCGAGATGATCCGCCGCATGGAGCAGGAAGGTCTGGTCGAGGTGGACCGCACCGTCCAGCTCACCGCCGACGGTCGGGCCCTGGCCGAGACCGTCGTCCGACGTCACCGCCTGGCCGAGCGGCTGCTGACCGACATCCTCGGCTTGTCATGGGCCGAAGCCCACCAGGAGGCCGGCCGGTGGGAGCACGTCATCTCCGACAGCGTCGAAGCGGCCATCATCCGCCTGCTCGACGACCCGACCACCTGCCCCCACGGCAACCCGATTCCCGGGTCGGGCTACAAGGCGCCCGACACCGTGGCACTGAGCGAGCTGTCGGTCGGAGAGGACTTCACCGTGCGCCGCATCCCCGAGGCCTTGGAGTTCACCCCCGGACTGCTCGAGTTCCTCGAAGAAGCGGCCATCCAGCCCGGCCACGAAGGTACCGTCACGGCGTCGTCGCCCGACGGGACCACCACGGTCGAGATCGACGGTCGCCACATCGGGGTCGGCGCCTTCGCCGCCGAACGGATCCTGGTCACCACCGCCGGCTGAGATAACCGGCCCCGGTCGGGCTTCGCTCGCCTCCGACGAACGGGTTCAAAAGCCGGGGAGCCGGCCGGAAGGTTCCGGCATCGGGGGATCGAACACGTCGGGCAGCGGGCCGGCGTGGACGACGCTCAGGTGCTTGGTAGCCCTGGTCAGCGCCACGTACAAGGCCCTGGTCCCCTGTGCCTCCTCGTCGAGGATGCCGGCGGGGTCCACCACGACGGTGGCGTCGAGTTCGAGGCCCTTGACGATGCCCACCGGCACCACCGTCACCTGGTGGCTCAGCCCCCGTTCGGTGGCGACGCCGTGCTCCACCCCGGCGGCGGTCAGCGCCTCCGCACACATCGTCACCAGCGACCCTGGGCAGATGACGGCGACGTTGCCGGTTCCGACGATGGCCAGCTCGGCCCGGACCGCGTCGACCACCGTCGAGGCCAGGGTCGAACCCGGGGCCACCGCTGTGATGCGGGGTGGGCGCCCACCTTGGCGAACCGATCGGGGCGGGGCCAGGTCCGGTGCGGCATGGGCCAGCACCTTGGCGGCCAACGCCATGTTGGGCTCGGGGATCCGGTAGCCGACCGTCAGCTCCTCGCGGCGGGCCTCCCGGCGATCGGGCAACAGAGCGAGGATCTCGTTCCAGTCGGCGTGGGCCCACGCACCGGTGGATTGGGCGATATCGCCGACCACGGTCATCGAACCGTTGAGCGACCGTCGGGTCAGCATGCGCAACTGCATCGGAGACAGATCCTGAGCCTCGTCGACCACGATGTGGCCGTAGGTGCGGATCTCGTCGTCGTGCTCGTCACCTCGGCGGCGACGAGGCTTGGGCCCCAGCAACGCCCGGGCCTCGTCCAGCAGCGGTACGTCGTCCTGAGTCCACACCACCTGGTCGACCGTCTCGCCTCGGGGGCGGTGGAGCAGATCCATCCGCTGGGTCGGGACCAAACGTCCCGCCGCCATGTGCAGCAAGGGTTTGGAGCCGTACAGGTCGTGCAGCAACTGGGCCGGGGTGAGGACCGGCCACATCGATTCCAGTGCCGCGAAGACGTCGGGATGGCGGCGGATCTGTCGCCACAGCTCGGTCGGGTCGAGAGGGGTGCGCGACGAGTCGGCCAGGACCCGAGCCACCTCTCGCTCCACGTAGCGCCGACCGGCGTTGTGGGTGTGGTAGCGGCGACGGGCCTCCCGCACGATCCACTCGGAGTCGTCGACGGTGAGCACGAGGTGCTGGAGCCCGTGGCCGATGCGCAGGGCGGACCGCAAGGGACGCTTGCGGTCCCGTACCGCCTTGGCCAGCACCTTGATCATGACCTCGTCGCCCTTGAGTCGGGCGACGTCTTCGTGGTCACGACCCCTGACCGAGACGGGGTCGATCAGGTCGGCCAGGACCGCCAGTTCGACTCCGGCCTCACCCAGCGAGGGGAGCACCTGTTCGATGTAGGCCAGGAAGATCCGGTTCGGACCCACCACCAGTACGCCCTGGTCCTCCAGGGGGAAACGGTGGGTGTACAGCAGGTAGGCCGCCCGGTGCAGGGCCACCACGGTCTTGCCGGTTCCGGGGCCTCCCTGGACCACCAGCACCCCCGGCAACGGGGCCCGGATGATCTCGTCCTGTTCGCCCTGGATGGTGGCGACGATGTCGCCCAAGCGGCCCGAACGGGCGGTCTCCAACGCCGCGATCAGCGCTCCGTGACCCTGGAGTCCGGCACCCTCGCCCAGGTCCAGGGCATGCTCACCGAAAAGCTCGTCCTCGATCCCGAGCACCTGGCGACCCCGGGTGGCGAAGTGACGTCTGCGGGCCAGGCCCATCGCCTGGCGACCCGTCGCCCGGTAGAAGGGTTCGGCCACCGGTGCCCGCCAGTCGATGACCAGAGGCTCCTGCTGATCATCGGATACCGCCAGACGCCCGATGTAGAACGTCTCGCCCCCCTCGTCGGGATCCCGGTCGATCCGGCCGAAGCACAGGGCGGCATCGCCGAGGTGCAGCTGGGTGAGCCGGTGGGCCACGGTGTCGAAGATGACCTCCCGCTCGAAACGGGCCTGCTCGGTGCCCCCGACACCGACCTCGACCATCCCCTTGAGCCGGCTGGCGGTGGTCCGGGCATCCTCCAGGCACTCATAGGCCCTGTCGATGTAGGCCTGCTCTGCCGTCAGGTCGGGGTGAACGGTCATCGGTGCTGCGTCGGGTTCCAGGTCGATCGGTGCGTCGGGCCCCGCAGAGCCCGATCAGGGGACCAGCCATTGTAGTGCCGTGACCGGCACCCTTTGCAGGGGTCGGGACTCACCTGCGCTGCACGCTGCCCAGTTCTCGTTGGCCGCCTTCGGCGGACGATTCCTGGTTCCGTCGAGCCCGGTCCTCACTTCGTTGCGGCGGCTCGACGGCGTTTGCACAGTGGCTCGCAAGCTCGCAACAGCACAAACGTTGAGTGCCGTGACCGGCACCCTTTGCAGGGGTCGGGACTCACCTGCGCTGCACGCTGCCCAGTTCTCGTTGGCCGCCTTCGGCGGACGAGTGCCGTTACCGGCCCCCTTGGCATGGCATGGGGGCCTGACGGACATGCCCGGCAGGCGGGGCCACCGGTAGCCTCGGCCTCGATGGTCAGCGTCGACTCCCCGTTCCTGCGCGCCTGCCGGGGCGAACCCCACGACCGGGTGCCGGTGTGGTTCATGCGCCAGGCGGGCCGTTCGCTCCCCGAGTATCGAGCGATCAGGGGCTCAGGGTCGATCACCGAGGCCATTCGCAACCCCGACCTGGCCACCGAGATCACCCTTCAGCCGGTCCGCCGCTACGGGACCGACGCCGCCATCTTGTACTCCGACATCGTCACCCCGCTGGAGGCCATCGGGTTCGGGGTGGAGGTGAAGCCCGGTGTCGGGCCGGTCGTCGATCGTCCCTTCCGTTCGGCCGCCGACCTGGACCGCATCGTCGACCTCGACCCCGAAGGTCACACCCCGTTCGTGACCCAGACGGTGCGGAACCTGGTGTCCGAACTCGGCGACGTACCCCTCATCGGGTTCGCCGGAGCACCGTTCACGGTGGCGTCCTATGTGATCGAAGGCGGTCCGAGCCGCACCTACGCCAAGACCAAGGCGCTGATGTACTCCGACCCCGACCTGTTCGCGGCGCTGTTGGACCGTCTCGCCGACCTGGCGTTGGCTTCGCTGCACAGCCAGGTGGCGGCGGGAGCATCTGCGGTGCAGCTGTTCGACTCCTGGGCGGGGGCGCTGTCACCGAGCGACTACCGGCGCCACGTACTCCCCGCGTCATCCAAGGTGTTCGACGGGATCGCGACCACCGGGGTTCCTCGGATCCACTTCGGGGTGGCGACGGGCGAGTTGCTGGGATTGATGCACGAGGCGGGAGCCGACGTGGTCGGCGTCGACTGGAGGGTCGATCTCGACGATGCCCGGGTTCGCCTCGGCGACGGCGTGGCCCTCCAAGGCAACCTCGATCCGACCACCATCCTGGCCGGGGCCGACGTGGCGGTCGAGCGCACCCGCGACGTCCTGCGTCGGGCCGACGGCCACCGCGGCCACGTCTTCAACCTGGGCCACGGGGTGTTCCCCGAGTCCGATCCCGACGTGTTGAAGCGGGTGATCGACACGGTCCACGCCGAGGGTCGGGTGAGGTGACGGCCATCCCGTCGGCCGGTGGCAGGATCGGGGTGATCGTGATGGCCTATGGGACCCCGGCTCGCCCCGAGGACATCGAGGCCTACTACACCCACATCCGCCGGGGGCGGCCTCCGTCGGCCGACCAGGTCGATGATCTGACCCGGCGTTACGCGGCATTGGGCGGAACGTCGACCCTGGCGGCACGCACCGCCGATCAGGTGACGGCAATCGCCGCCGCGCTGGAGGACCTCGAACCGGGCCGTTTCGTGGTCCGCCTCGGCCAGAAGCACGCCTCGCCCTTCATCGAAGACGCCGTGAGCGCCCTGGCCGAGGAGGGCGTGACCGGCGTGGTCGGCGTGGTTCTGGCCCCCCACTACTCGGGGGCCAGCATCGGCGAGTACCAGGCGCGGGCGACAGCAGCCGCAGAAGCCGTCGGCGTGCCTTCGGTGGGAGTGTCTCGTTGGCATGACCTGCCCGAGCACCGCTCGTTCCTGGCCGCCGCGGTGAACGATGCCCGGGCCACCATGCCCGACGGCTCCCGGGTGGTGTTCACCGCCCATTCGTTGCCTGAGCGTCTGCTGGAAGGGGACCCCTACCCGGACGAGCTCAGGGAATCGGCCGAGGCGATCGCCACCGAGGCGGGGCTCGAGACTCCCGCCGGCTGGTCCCTCGCCTGGCAGAGCGCCGGTGCCACTCCCGAGCCGTGGCGGGGCCCCGACGTGCTGGCGGTGATCGAGGAGTTGGCCACCTCCGGGGCTCCCGGGGTCGTGGTGTGCCCGCAGGGTTTCGTTACCGACCACCTCGAGGTGGCCTACGACCTCGACATCGAGGCGGCCCGGGTGGCGGCCGAGGCCGGCCTCGCGTTCGGTCGGACCCGAACCCCCAACGACGACCCGGCGGTGATGGCGGCGCTGGCCCGGCGGGTCAACGACACCGCGGCGGCTCTGTCGTCGTGAACGACGGCGGAACATCGCGGTGACCAGGCCTGGGGCGAACCACCGACCCGACCATGTCGTGGTGGTGGGGGGCGGGATCGCCGGCCTCACCGCCGCGCTGCGCCTCAGCCAGGCGGGATCTCAGGTGACGGTGGTCGAGCCCGGGAGGCTCGGCGGCAAGCTCCAGACCTCGATGTTCGCCGGGCGTCCGGTGGACGAGACCGCCGACAACTTCCTGCTTCGGGTTCCCTGGGCGACCGCCCTCTGCCATGACCTCGAGATCGACGGCGAGCTGGTGTCACCGTTGGCTCGTCGGGCCGAGATCTTCCTCGACGGTGTCCGCCGGGCCATGCCCGACGGACACGTCCTAGGCGTTCCGGTCGACCTCGACGCCCTGGCGACGAGCGGGATTCTGAGCCCTGAGGGGTTGACACGGGTGGCCCGGGACTTGGAGCTCCCCCGTCTCGCCACCGACCCTCCAGCCTCGACGGATCCTGGAGTCGGGGTCGTATCGGGGGAGCTCGGGGCGGGTGACGTCGCCATAGGACCGTTCCTGCGGGGCCGCCTGGGAGACGAGGTCGTCGATCACCTGATCGACCCGCTGATCGGCGGGATCAACGCGGGGGACACCGCCCGGCTCAGCCTGGCCGCGGTGGTCCCCCAGATCGACCAGGCGGCACGGACCGAGGACCCCAGTCTCATCCGGTCCTGTGTCGCCCAGGTCGCCGCCGGGGTGTCCTCCACCGCCTCCCCCGCCGGGTCGGGCGCCGGTGCACCGCCGGTCTTCGCCACTCCGATCGGCGGCATGGCCCGCCTGGTCGACGCCGTGGTCGGCGCCATGCCTTCGGCCGACCTGCGGGTGGGGGTGGCGGCGGTGACGGTGGAACCGGTCGGTTCGTCGTCTTCGGGGCGACGCCGTTGGCGAGTCCTGCTCGATGACGGGAGTGCGGTCGAGGGCGACGCCGTAGTTCTGGCCTGTCCGGCGTTCGTGGCCGCCCCCCTCCTCACCGGCGTGGCTCCCACCGCGGCCGCAACGCTCGGCTCGATCGACCACTCATCGATCTCGATGGTCACCCTGGCCTTCGACGGCGGAGCGGTCGGTGGCGTCGAAGGTCTGCCCGACGGCGTGAGCGGGTGCCTCATACCTCGCGACCAGGAAACGCTGACCACGGCGGTCTCCTACGGCAGCGCCAAGTGGGCCCAGTGGCGGCACCCCGAGCGGGACGACGTGATCCTGAGGGTGTCGGCCGGACGCCACGGCGACGACCGCCACCTCGCCCTCGACGACGACGAGTTGGTGCAACGGGTTCTGGCCGACCTGGACCGTGTGGTCGGGGTGACCGCCGATCCCCTGGATGTGAGGGTGGGGAGGTGGGAGCGGGCGTTCCCCCAGTACGCCCCCGGTCACCTGACCCGGGTGGCAGCGGTCGAATCCGAGTTGGCGGAGCTGTCTGACCGCCACGGGGCGGGCATGGTCCTGGCCGGTGCCGCCCTGCGGGGGGTGGGTGTTCCCGCCTGCATCCGATCGGGGGAGTTGGCGGCCGAGGCGCTCGGCGCAACCTGGCCCACCCGGCGCGGCCTCATCGGCTGAGCGCCAGTGCCGTGACCGGCAGAGCGCGATCGCGGCCGGCCACCGGGGTGGGCCAGACTGGGGACATATGGCAGATGCCCCTGAGGCGACCGGGACGGTCCGCTCTTTCCTGGCCGCCCTCGAGCGCCGTCCGGTGCCGTTGGCGATCCTGGCCGGACTGCTGATCGCCTTCAGCCTTCCTCCCTGGGGCTGGTGGCCGTTGGCCTTCGCCGGCCTGGCCCTGTTCGACCGGTTGCTGGCGGGGGCGAGCGTTCGCCAACGGCTGGGCCGCGCCACCATGGTCGGCCTGGCGTTGTTCGTCCCGACCATCTCGTGGATCAGCCAGCTCACCTTTCCGGGTTACGTCGTCGCTGCCGTGACCTACGCCGTGTTCCTCGGGGTGTTCTCGATGGCGGTCCCGCCCGGTCCCGGTCGCCGGCCGGCGTTGATCGGGGCATGGGTCCTGTGCGAGTCGTTCCGCAGTGCCTGGCCCTTCGGTGGCGTTCCGCTGTCGTTGCTGGCCGTCGGCCAGGTCGGGGGGCCGTTGGCGCCCATCGCCCGGGTGGGAGGGGTGCTGCTCATCGGGGCCGCCACCGTGGCGGTCGGGGTCGCCCTGTCCTCGGTGATCTCGGGCCAACACCGTTCGGCCGGTTTCGCCCTGGCCGGGGTGATCGTCGTGTTGGCGGTCTCGGTGGTAGCCCCGCGAGGCGAACCCACCGGCCGAACCGTCGACGTCGCGTACGTGCAGGGCGGCGGACCCCAGGGCACCAGGGCCATCAACACCGATGAACGCAAGGTGTTCGAGCGTCACCTGAAGGCCAGCGCCAAGGTCCCACCGGGGCTCGACCTGGTCCTGTGGCCCGAGGACGTCGTCGACACCGACGGACCGGTCCAAGACGCCGTCGAAGGCGAGGAACTGGAGCAGCTGGCCGAGGACCTCGACACCACCCTGGTGGTCGGCACGGTGGAGGGCGTCAGCGACACCGAGTTCCGCAACTCGTCCCAGGTGGTCACCCGAGACGGCGAATGGGTCGCCCGCTACATCAAGGTGCAACGGGTTCCCTTCGGGGAGTTCGTCCCGTTCCGTTCGTTCATCGAGAAGGTGGCCCCCGACACCCTCGCCGCCCGGGATGCCACGGTGTCGACCGAGTCCGGCCTGTTGACCACCCCCGCCGCCAAGCTCGCCACCGTCATCTCGTGGGAGGTGTTCTTCGGGCACCGGGCCCGTAGCGGTGTGGCCGCCGGGGGCGAGCTCCTGTACAACCCGACCAACGGAGCCACCTACACCGGGACGCTGGTGCAGACCCAACAGGTGGCCTCCACCCGACTCAGGGCCATCGAGACCGGTCGGTGGGCGGTACAGGTGTCGCCCACCGGGTTCAGCGCCTTTGTCAGCCCCGACGGCGAGGTGTTCCAGCGCAGCGCCCAGGTCCACGCCCGGGTCGAGGTCCGCCGGGACATCCCGCTGCGCCACGGCGAAACCGTCTACGTCCGCTGGGGGGATCTGCCATCCAGACTGCTGGCCCTCGCCCTGATGGCCGTCGGCTGGGCATTCCACCTCCAAAGCCGCCGCTCCCCGACCCATCACCCCGAACCTGACCAGTAGCACCGGCCCCGGGCTCAATCTCCTCGTGCCTGCCCAGGACCGTTTGCACTGTTGCGAGCTCAGCGAGCAACTGGGCAAACCCGTCAAG
>JAGQSO010000270.1 GCA_020439505.1 Acidimicrobiales bacterium | reverse complement strand
TTCACGGCATGAGCGCCGATGCCCACGCCCGTTACAAGCCGGGCGGAGGCACCCACTACGACCTGGTCTCGCCCGGCATCAAAGCCAACCTGCCCGACCTGCTGGCCGCCCTGGCCCGCTCCCAGCTTCGCCGCTTCGACCAGATGCAACAGCGCCGCCGCGCCATCCTCGGCGCCTATCGGGCTGCTCTCGAACCGGCCGGGCTGCGCTTTGTGCCCGAGATCGAAGACCCCGGCAGCGCCGATCACCTGGCCGTGGTCGTCCTGCCCGAGGGTGTCGATCGGCCAACGGTGGTAGGCGGGCTCCAGGCCCGGGGCATCAACCCCAGCGTTCACTTCCGGCCGTTGCACCAGTTCTCCTGGTTCGCGGACAACGCCTCCATCGGT
Source organism: Acidimicrobiales bacterium (assembly GCA_020439505.1). GTDB lineage: Bacteria > Actinomycetota > Acidimicrobiia > Acidimicrobiales > Iamiaceae > Aquihabitans. The sequence goes on along the minus strand of JAGQSO010000270.1, from coordinate 3,441 downwards.
CCCGGCGGGCTCCCCACCTGTGATGCCATGGCCGAACGCACCCTCAGCCTGCCTCTCCACGTCGGCCTCACCGACGACGACGTGGCCCGGGTGTGTGACGCCATGACCGACCTGGTCGCCGGTTGAGGCCGGCCACCATGACCACGGCGGACCCGAACACCACCAACCGAGAGACGGTGGAGACACCCTGGCCCGGCTCACCCCCACTGTCCTTCGGGTCCGGACGCGGGGTGGCCCGACTCGTCTCTCAGCCACGGCCGAGCCAGGCGACCAACCTCACGGTGACCCGATGAGCCGCTGGATGCAGGCCCGTTCTACCCTGGACCGGGTCGTGGCCGCCGCCGCGCTGATGGTGGTGTGGCCGTTCATTGCCGTGCTGGGGTTGGCCGTTCGCCTCAGCGACCGGGGACCGGCCTTTGTCGGTGTGCCCCGCATGGGCCGAGGCGGCCAGGTCTTCACCATGTGGAAGCTGCGTTCCATGCGGGCCGACAACGCCGACGGCCGCGCCAACGGCGTTTCGCTCACCTCGATCGACGACAACCGGATAACCCCCATCGGGACCCGGCTGCGGGCCTACTACCTCGACGAACTGCCCCAACTGTGGAACGTGGTGCGAGGAGAAATGGGCCTGCTCGGCGCCCGGCCCGAAGCCCCCGAGTTCGTGGACCTCACCGACCCGCGCTGGAAGGCTGTACTCCAGGCTCCCCCCGGGATCGCCGGACCCACCCAGCTCATGGTGAACGAGTGGGAACGCCACCTCATCTCGGCTTGCGGCCAGGGCAGCGTGTATGTGGACCAGGTGGTCCCGATCAAACTGGCCATAGACGGCTGGTACCTGCGCTCGGCCTCGCCCCGCCTGGATGCGCTGGTGGCCATCACCCTCGTGCGCCGGTTCATGCCCGGCACCGGATCGCACACCCTCAAGAAGCTCATCAACAACCAGGTCCCCGAAGCCGCCGTCATCCGGATCGAAGAGATCAGCCCGCCCGACCATGCCGACGGCAACGACCGGGGCGACGGCTCGGGCCCCACCAGCAACGGCGACCGCTCGATGAACGGCCGACGCCGGGGCAAGCGCGCCGTGACCCGGGGCGTCAACGGCGCCAACGGTGTCAACGGCTCCGAGGCCAGCTCCAACGGGGTCAACTCCAACGGTGTCAACGGCAACGGCGCCAACCCCAACAGCGCCAACGGCGACGGTGGGCGGGCCGTGCCCCAACAACGACCGGGCCGGTTGCTAGCGTCAAGACCCGGCCTGGCGCCAGCCGACACCCCCGCCAACCCATCAGCAGCCCTCACGGCGGCCCGACCTGCCGAACCTTTCGGAGACACCCCGTCTTGCGTGTAGACACCCAGAACTCATCGATGCCCGGCCCCGAGGTCGACCGCCTGCGGGTACTGAAGGACTCCGTAGCCGCTCTCCGGCGCTGGTGGTACCTGGTGATCGGCCTCACCTTGGTCGGGGCAGCCACCGGCTGGGTGACCACCCCACCTCCCCCCTCGCCCGACGCCCCGGTCGAATCCGGCCCCGTCTTCTACCGGGCCACCCACACCCTGTTGATGGAGTCCGCCTCCTCCTCCAACCAGAACGCCAATCAGAGCCAAGTCAACCTGGCCCAGTCGGCCTACCTGGTGTCGGTGGGCGAAATCCCCGAGAACGCAGCCAAAGCCCTCGGGGTACCGGTGAACCAGGTCCAAGGATCGGTCATCGGCATCCCCCGCCCCGACGTCGGTTCCATCGAGGTCCAGGCCGTAGCCGCCAACGAGGAACAGGCCACCAAGCTGGCCGACGCCGCCGCCGACGCCCTGTTCGCCTACGTGACCGACCAGGCCCGGCTCAGCTTCGAATCACAACGGGACGAAGTGGTCGGTGAACTGAACCGCTTGGACCAGGAACTGACCGACCTGCTGGTGCGCATCTCCCAGAACCCCAACAACGTCAGCCAGCTCGAATCCCAGCACCAGTCGCTGTCCAACCAGTACCGCCTCACCTATGAGCGGTTCACCCAGCTCGCCGAACGCGGCAACGGCGAGATCGATCTGCGCAGCCTGGGCCCGGCCACCGCCGTAGCCATCGGGGAGTCCGACTACGGGGCCATGCGTCTCCAGATCCGAGACGGCCAGACCAAATCCACCGCCCCCAACACCGAATCCGAGGTGGTGAAAGAGAGCGCCCCGCCCACCCCGGCCAGCGCACCCACGCGAGCCGCCACCGGCGGGATCGTGGGTATGGCTCTGTCTGTCGGCCTGGTCTTGGGGCTCAGCCGCTTGGACAGTCGCCTCCGCCACCGAGACGACGTCGAAGCCACCACCGGCCTGGCGGTGCTGGCCGAGGTGCCACCCCTCGGCCGCCACGCCGTCCACAACTCCGAAGTCATCGTTCACTCCAAGCCCCGCTCCCAAGCCGCCGAGGCCTACCGGGTGGTACGAAGCGCCCTGCTGTTGACCGAGCCGGGCCAAGCCCTCGAAGACAAGGCCCGAGACGGAGCCATGGTGGTCATGGTCACCTCGGCCAACCCCGGAGAAGGCAAGACCACCACCGCCGCCAACCTGGCCGCGGCGCTCGCCGAAGGCGGACTGCGGGTACTGGTCATCAACTGCGACTACCGCCGCCCCCGGATCCGCCACTACCTCACCCCCGAGAACGCCGAAGCGGTCCACCAGCCATCGGCCGCCGACCCCACCAGCGCCAGCCGGGTCACCGTCAGCTCCACCAACATCGAACGGGTCAAGCTGGTCGACGGCATCGGCGAACACGACCCCGAGGTCAACCCGCTCGACGTGGTGGCCATGCAGCGACGGGTAATCCAATCGGCCCGAGCCCACTACGACGTGATCGTGTTGGACACGGCCCCGTTCCTCACCACCAACGACGCCGCCGAGTTGCTCAGCGAAACCGATGAGATCCTGTTCGTGGTCCGCACAGGCAAGACCACCCGCCTTGCCGCCCAACGACTCGCCGAACTGTTCGCCCGGATGGACGCACCCATCTTGGGTGTGGTCCTCAACGACTCGGCCGAAACCCCCGCCGCCCAGTACTACTACACGTACTACCTCGACAGCTCAGACAAGAAGAAGAAGAGCGGCGGCACCAACGGCTCCACCCCCGCCTCTGGGGCCGCCCGGCCCGGTGAAACAACCGGTGAACCCGTGGTGGCGACAACATCGGCGGTTACGCCCTCCTCGGGCAACGGGGTGGTCACACCGGCGCCGGCCGCATCAGGTTCCGAACACGGCTGATCCGCCGCCGCAACAAGTCGCCCTCGGCCCGGCGGTACTCCGCCGACGGCACCGCCACCCCGAACAAGAACGCAGCCCGGTCCCGCAGCGGCATCTCTCGCAACGTGGCCCACTGCACCGGCCACCTCGACGGCCGGTGCCCCCGCAACAGCAGGGCCCGATCGGCGGGATCCACCTCGACGGACTCCAGCCACTGCTCCC
>JAGQSO010000269.1 GCA_020439505.1 Acidimicrobiales bacterium | reverse complement strand
ACGTGGTGTTCCGGCCCCAGAGCCTCGACCAGTGGCTGATGATGTTCGGGCGCTGACCATGGGCGACACCGTCGGTCTCGACATCGGGACCACCAACGTCAAGGCGGTGCTGCTCGACGGCGACCTGGCCCCGGTGGCCTCGGCCTCGGTTCCGTTGCGTTGGACCCGCTACGGCGAGGTGGCCGAGCAGGATCCCCGTGCGCTGTGGTCGGCGGTGGTCGAGGTGCTGGTGGAGCTGGGGCGGGCGGCCGCCACGGTGGATGGACGGCTCGGGCTGGACCGGGTGAGCACCGTTGGTGCCTGCGGGCAGTACTCCTCGATCGTGCCCGTCAATGCCGATGCCCAGCCGGTGGGACCGATGCGCCTGTACCTCGACACCCGAGGTACGGACCACTGCATGGACATCTTGGGCCGAGAGCCGGGAGCGTTCGCGGCCTGGTTGGAACGGCACCCGATCCCGCCGGTCGGTGGTGGCCTCGCCCTGGGTCACCTGCTGGGATTCCAGCTCGATGAACCGGCGGTGCACGCGGTCACCGCCGCGTACCTCGAGCCGGTCGACTTCGTCACCGCGAACCTCACGGGGATGGTCACCGCCACCCAGGGTTCGGTGTTCGCCGGTCAGCTGGTGGACAACCGGGCGCTCGGCTCCACCCGGTATGACCCCGAACTGGTCGAGATGGCAGGGGTGGATGCCTCACGCCTTCCCGACCTCGTGGCACCGGACTCGGTGATCGGCACTGTCCGCCATGACGTCGCGGTCGCCACCGGGCTGCCCCCGACCGCGGTCGTCCGGGCCGGTACCACCGACACCCAAGCCGCGGCTTTGGCGACCGGCGTGGCGGGCGCCGCCGCCGGGTTCACCCCGCCAGCGGGCCGGATGGGGGTGGCGATCGGTACCACCGCGGTGGTTCTCGCCTCCACCGACCGCCTCGGCGTCGATCTCGAACACGAGGTGCTCTCCATGCCGGGGGTGAGCCCGGACCGTTGGCTGGTGTGGGCCGAAAATGGCCTGGCCGGTCGGGCGGTGGAGGCGGTGCTGGGCCGCCTCGTCCACGCCGATGATCCGCTCGGTTGCCCTTCCCCGGCGGTTGCGTCCGATCTGTTCGCCGGCTTCGACGCCGCGTTGGCGGCGTCCGAGCCCGGGGCCGGGGGTTTGGTGTTCCTGCCCTGGCTGTCGGGGTCGTTGTCACCTCAGGCCGATCCGACCATGCGGGGAGGATTCGTGGGCATGTCCCTCGACACCCGCCGGGTCGATCTGGTGCGCGCCGCGGTGGAAGGTGTGGCCCACAACCTGCGGTGGCTCATGTCCCCGGTCGAGGAATTCGTGGGTGAGGAGTGCCGCGACGTGGTCCTGGTGGGCGGGGCATCGCGTTCGCCTGGCTGGTGTCAGATCCTGGCCGACGTGACCGGCCGGCCGGTTCGTACCGTCGTCGATGCCGGCCACGCCGGGGCCCGGGCCGTGGCGGCCTGGGCCGCTGGACCGGGCGAGTCGCTGGTCAGCGATGACGGTCCCTCGGCGGGAAACCGCTGGGCCGACCGCTACGAACCCGACCCGGGGGCCGGGGAGGTGCACAAAGGTGTGCAGGACCGGTTCGTGGCTGCCTTCGAGGCGCTCCGGCCCCTCGGCCTGGGCCGCGACGTCACGTCCTGACCATCAACGATCCGGGGGAGGAGCCGTCCACCACGACGATCCGTTCGCTGAACCGCCATCTCCCGATCTCCAACTCGAGACGGTCGAAGTAGCGGCCCCAGTGGTCGAGCCCGATCGAGGTGCGCACCGCGAAGTACGAGTTGGCCCGGGCTCGCCCGCCTTCCACCTCGGTGATGAGAACGCTGGACACGTCATGGTGAACCGGACCGGGGGTTCCCTCTCGCCCCGGCGCGGCCGCGGTGCGCTCAATCACCGCCCGCAGACCATCGACGATCGCAGCGCGGCCCGCCCAGCGGTCACCGTGAGCTCCGACGTCGAGGACCCCGTCGAGGGTGAACAGGTCGGCCAGTTCCTCGATACGACCTCGGTCGCCCGCCCAGGTGTAGGAGGCCAGCAGATGGCGGATCTGCTCGCGGTGGATCACCTCTGACACGTCCATCGACCCGGACGCTAACCCCGCCTCGCGACCTCCTCGACCGGTCAGGCCGAAGGCTGGTCAGGGTCGGGATCGCCAAGCCGCCCACGGTGGTCATGGTCATGGTCGTGGTCGTGGGTGTGGGTGTGGGTGTGGGTGTGGTCGTGGTCGTCGTCGTGATGGTGGTGGTGAGTCGTGGCGTGATCTGGGGAGTGCTCGACCAACTCGGCGATGACGCCGTCGGCCACCCCGACCGGTTCGGCCGGGTACTCGACCGACCAGCGGGCCTCGGCCTCGGCGAGGACCGAGCGGACCGGGCGCCCAGTCGCCGCCGCGACCCGGGCCGCATCGTCGAACTCGGCCTTCACCCGACCCGGACCGATCTTGACTCGGACCGGTCGGTCCTCCACCTCGACCTCACCGATCGAACGAGGTT
>JAGQSO010000268.1 GCA_020439505.1 Acidimicrobiales bacterium | reverse complement strand
GGCTGCACCCGCAGCCCAGGACACGTCATAGACACCGAAGATAATCAGTCCACAACGCATTTTCCGGCACCGTCGACGGCGTGTCGTCTACATCGTGGACAGTCTGCTCAGGCCCTCAGATAACCAATGAGATCTTGAAGGCAGCGGCGATTTTCTTCGGGGCCGAGCTCGACCGGCCCGGGAGACGGTGATTCGGTTCATCGCCGAACACAAGGACCAGCAGGTGGCCGGCCCCGACGGCGGGGCCGGACTGCGCTGGGGTGTCGAGCCCATGTGCGCCGTGCTCTCCGAGCACGGCATGCCGATCAGCCCGTCGACGTTCTACGAGTGGATCGCCAAGACACCGACACGGCGCCAGGTCCGCGACGCCGAGTTGGTCGAGATCATCACCGCGGCAAGGGAAGACCGCAAGACCGGGAAGTTCGTGCAGACGTTGGGATCGCGCAAACTCTGGATCTGGTTGCGTGGTCGAGGTCACGATGCGGCGCGCTGCACCGTGGAGCGGGTGATGCGTGAAAACGGTTGGGAGGGTGCGCGTTACGGATCTAAGCACCGTACGACCGTCGCCGACGACACCCACGTCCGATACCCCGACCTCGTCGACCGCCGGTTCTACGCGGCTGCACCGAATCGGTTGTGGGTAGCCGACTTCACCTACGTCTCGACCTGGATGGGGTTCGTCTACGTCGCGTTCGTCATCGACGCCTACAGCCGTCGGATCCTCGGGTGGCGGGCCGCCCGGACGATGACCACCGACCTGGTCCTCGACGCCGTCGAGCACGCCTTCTTCACCCGCGCACAGGACGGAACCACCAGCCTGCACGGGCTGATCGCCCACAGCGACGCGGGCAGCCAGTACACCTCGGTGGCCTTCACCCAGCGGCTCATCGACGAAGGCGTCGATCCCTCGGTCGGCTCGGTCGGCGACGCGCTGGACAACGCCTTGGCCGAGACCACCGTCGGGTCCTTCAAGAACGAGGTCATCCGGCGCCAAGGCCCCTGGCGTGACGTCAACCAGGTCGAGTTGGCGACCGCCGAGTGGGTGATGTGGTTCAACACCGAACGCCCGCACGAGTACCTCGACGACTTCACCCCCGAGGCCGTCGAGAAGCTCCACTACGATCACAGACGCATCCCACCGAAGGCGGGATGAATCAACGAATGCAGTCTCCGGACTCGCCGGGACGGGTCAGCGATTAGGAAATCACGTTCGACCCACGATTCAAAGGGAAGGTGCGATCCAGTGGTGAGGCACCACCATTCGCCGGTGAAGTTCTTCTGGCCCTTGTACGCCGGCGCTTTGCGGACCGGTGCACACTTCTCCAGCGGCACTGACCACAGCTCATCGACCGGAATTTGAGCGACAAGTTCGCCTTCAGCGGGCCGGTAGTCAATCAGCTCGCTGTTACGAATCTGCGCCGCCGCGCGCCCGTGAGTGGGCACGTTGTTGATCGTATGGCCGCCGTTCGGGATGCCCCTGCTGGACACGCCCGGTGGCGCCAAGTCGAGCACCCTCTCATTGGCAACCACTCGAAGAAGGAAAACCGCGCCACCATGGGTGTGACCTCTTTGAGCGGCTGTGTTGTGTCGTTGTTGTCCGACCTTGGTATGCGCGACCATGGCCGCCGGATCGTGCCACCAATGCCTTGAAGGCTGTCCACCGACACCTCGGCCGTAGACGAGTTGGTCTGCGTCGGGACCGATGAATTGGCCCGTGACCCGACAACCGCGAACCCCCGCCAAATACACTTCGGCGGTGGGTTCGAACACCGTAGAGTACGACGCAGTCGCTTCGCGGCGGCTTCTCAAGCTCGCCCTCGACGACGAGATCAAAGGTTGTCGGCGCTGCGACGGGCTGAACATCGACGGCTTCACGGCGTCTGCTCCCGGCTACGGCTGCTTGACCTCACCGGTGGCGCTGGTCGGGCAGAGCCTCTGCGAGAAGTGCATGGAAACCCAGATTCCGTTCACCGAGGGCAGTGGCGACCTGGTCGACGAGGGCATTAAGCGCGCGGGCCGCGAGAAGAAGAACCTCTTCATCAGCAACGCGGTGCACTGCCACCCGCCGAAGAACCGCGCGTCCCATCAGCACGAGATCGTCAACTGCTCTTCGTACCTGCACCGCGAACTTGAGATCGTCCGGCCGCGGCTGGTGATCACGCTGGGCCGGGACGCCGAACGCGTGCTGAGGTTCTTCTATCCGCGGGCGCGGGTGTCGGTGCGGCCCTTCGAGGCTCCTACTGGACGGCTTCCTAAGGGTGTGCCGTACATCGTCAACGCGAAGCACCCGTCGTGGATACAGCGCCAGCACGACGACGAACTGGAAGACGAGTACGTGTCCAATCTGGCCGCGGCCATCCGGTGGAGCTTCGGTGGCGCTCGCGAGGAAGCCGAATAGGCGACGTGAAATTCCCCGCCGATGATGACGTCCTCGCTCACGGCTTCCAGTTCCGGCCGACATGGTGGGTTCCGAGGGTCGCGGAGGGGTGGGGTACCTTCCTCGAACAGCTGCCTGCCGGCGACCGCGGCTACCGCACAATCACAAGGGCTGATCTGCTCGACACCGCGACCTGTCACGGTCTGCCACAGTCACTGCTCGCTGGTTACGTCTGGGGGACCGGTGGCTCGGCGTTCCTCGTCGGGCGCCGCGCACGGGTGTTCCGGGACAACGACTCGCGGCGTGTGGACGAGGCCCTGCGCGCGGTCGCCGATATGCTGCAGCGTGGCCACACCGTCGAGGCCTACACCGCGATGCTGCGGGGGCACCAGCACTACCTCAAACACCTCGGACCGTCGTTCTTCACCAAGTTCCTCTATGCTGCAGACGCCTGTGACCGTCAACCCGGACGAGCTCTGATCCTGGACCAGTTCGTGGCCGTGGCACTGAAAGCTGTTGACGGTTGGGGCATCTCGCGGTACGGCCCTTGGGACCCATCAACCTATGCGAAGTGGATCGACCACGCACACCGCGTCGCAGCCGCCGAGGGTGTGCGCGCGGACGCTGTGGAGATGGCCTACTTCAACCACGGCCGAAAGGTCGCGGCCCGTCGTTGACCGCGGCGTCGACTCCGTGCCCGCTGAGTCGGATCGGGATGCGTACCGCTGCGCAGGCCGACAACACCGCCGAAGGTGTCGCCGAAGAAGAGGAAGCCAGTGAAGCTGGAGAAGTAGGCCATGGCCGATCGAACAGCGCGGCCAACTTCGACCACGGTCCGTGCTACCGAGACGGTATTTATCCGCCCACCAGAGAGGATCGCCAGCAGTGCCCACGTCGGTTTCATTGACAACAACAGTTATCCATGAGCCGATGTCACGTGTCGCGCTGACGGCGTCCGAACGTAGCTGCTCGCACGTTGAATAATGCGTGATGCGATCGCACATGCATAGGAGGCATCACGGTGAGCTACCTCGACCACACAGCCGCGGCTGAAGCCAAGGCCCATTCGTACGTCAGGGAAGTACTTGAGCTGAACCCGGCCGATCCGATCCCCGACGACTACCAACTTGGCAACGACTACGACGCTCTTCTAAAGGCCTTCCGTGCCGGCGTGTTCTGGGCTCTCGATGAGCTGCCTAACGAAGCGGAAGACGACCGCCGAGGTTAGGACACGTCATTTCGTCGCGGTTCCACTACAGGGTCGGGCGGCCAGCGTCCGGGAACGCGTCGCGCTTTGGCTGCTCGGTCTCCTGCTGCGCGATCGCCGACCACTCCTCGGTCGATCCGTGCAGGCGGGTCAGCACCACCGTCTCGGACACGGCGGTGTACCGCGCGAGCGCGCAGAGATAGGTACGCATCGCGATCGCCGCGTACATCGTCGTCTGCGCTGTGACCCCCAGCGTCACGTGCATCGCCGCTGTCGACACACCTCCCACCGACGGGCTGGCGGACGCATAGCGGACGAGCCCAGCCTGCCGGAAGCGCCCGTGCGTCGCCGCGGACAGCAACGAGTACGGCAGTCCCGCCAGCTCGTCCTCCTGTAACCCCGACGCCCGGTAGAAGTCCTTCACCAGCTGCGTCTCCGACGGCGGCGCGTCGTCGACCCCTCGACCTGCGCGGGCGAGGATTGGGGCGTCCCACAGCCGGGGCTTCTTACGGTAGGTAGCTTCGAGTCCCGCCGTGGCGCCGACAGCCCGGTAGTCGGCGGCGCGGGCGTCGCGTTCGGCAACCGCTTCTTCATCGCCTGACGGGAACGGTAGGCCATAGAGCGCCGCCAGCTCCTCGTTCAAGAAGCGCCGCAGCCGCTCCTCTTTGGACCCCGCGGTGAGGACGTACCACGCTTTCGCCGCGATGACGGCTGACGTGCGTGCCAGCGGGAATGGTGCCAAGGTGACGAGGTCGGTGCGCAGGATGGCGGCGATCCCGCGGAGCAGGTCGCACTGCTCAAGCCCGACGGCGCCCTGCTGTGTCGCCAAGGTCAGCAAGGTCTGTTTGGACCACGTCCCGGGGTGGTCGTCGCTCGCGGCTCTGTCCCGCATGGCCTCGCTGCCGATGTTGAACGGGTGCGACAGTTCCGCCTTGAGCAGGCTCTCCGCGGCGTCCACGAACCGCATCACCACGTCGGCGAAGTAGTCGAACTCTGGTGGCGTCAGGCGGCCGGTGAGGGGCGGCGGGGATGTCATCAGCTGAGGGTAGGCACCCGGCCCGACAGGGTCGGGCTAGCTTGCGGAGCGGTCCCTAAACTCGGCGGAACCTAACCACCGCCACCGGCGGGCTCGAACCGCATCGCAACCCGACCGGAACGGCTTGGCTTGGCTACTCGATCCTGTGCTGGTCGAAACATGCCTGGGCGGCCGCCTGCGCGGCCTCATAGGATCCGAACCGGCCGATCTCGACGGCCACCTCGTCGTCCAGGATCACGGTCAGCGTCACCACGTCGTCGACGTGCTCCTGCGGCCGCGACGGCCAGATCTCGTACGTGACGCCTTCACAGGTGTTGGTTGCCCAGCCGTGGACGATCATCGACTCAGCGCTGTCGATGTTCCTGTCACCTACCAGCGCCCAGAACAGCTGCGACATGGTGGCCTCCTAGAGGTTCGGGGCCACCTGATGTTGCGGCCCTTCCTCTGTTAGGGGCCTAAGGAGGCTAGAACTACATGTAGTCCCGCCCGCCCCTCAGTCTGAACCACCCCGGGTTTGATGCACACCTTCTTTCGAGGGAAGGTTGTTTGCATCATGCCGAACAAGTACGACGACGAGTTCAAGGCCCGCGCGGTACGGCTGGTGGCCGACCATGCCGAGGAGTACGACACCCGCACCGCCTGCATCACCGCGGTAGCCAAGCGGTTGGGGGTGTCCTACGAATCTTTGCGCCGGTGGGTCAACCAGGTCGAGGTGGACACCGGCCAGCGGGATGGAGTGCCCACCGATATCGCGCGGGAGAACAAGGAGCTCAAGCGCAAGAATCGTGAGCTTGAGGAAACGATCGTTATCTTGGGCCGGACGGAACTTTTGGTGGCTTGACCTTGGCATTTGCGTCGTGGACGGTGTCTGTGACGGGGGTCGCGGTGATGCGGTTGGTGCGCAGTTGTCCGTGCAGGTGCGCGAT
>JAGQSO010000267.1 GCA_020439505.1 Acidimicrobiales bacterium | reverse complement strand
CATCCGACTACCCAGTCGAACTCGGTGGGGAACCACTTCGGCCGGGCGTCGGGCCAGATCGGATCCGCGCCGCCGCCGACACCCATGATCTCGGGGTCGTCGTAGTGGGAGAGCAGGCGGTCTAGCCAGCCTTCGGTCGGGCGGGCATCGTCGTCCAGAAAGACGACGACGTCGCCGGTGGCGGCGGCTACCGCGGTGTTGCGAGCTCCGGACAGGCCCTGCCGTTCCTGGTTGGTGAGGACGAGAGCGCCTGCCAGTTCGGTTCTGGCCTTCTTGAGCAGGAGATCGTTGTGGTCGATGACCACCACGATCTCCTCGGGCGGGTTCGAGGAGTTGGCCAGAGCATCGACCGAGTGGGCGAGGTCATCCCACCGCTTCTCGGTGTAGGCACAGATGACGACGCTGGCGCTCGGTCGCGACCTCGGCCCGACGCCGTCACCTGACCGCATCGCGGTCGACCAGCAGGTCCGAGTCGGTAGGCCCGGGGGAGATGAGCCGATCGGGCATGTGCCAATGGTGGCGCGGTCCGCTCTGGGCCTCGGTGACGATGGCCTTCAGGATGCGCCAGCCGTCCTTGAAGGCGTGGAGCTTGGTGGCACCGCCCACCCGGGTGGCCTCGTGGCAGGGGACCTCCGCGGTCCGCAGGCCGGAGCGGGTGGCCCTGACCGCCAGCTGGATCTCGAACTCGAATCCGTCGGCGAGGTCCTCGACCAGGGGGCTCACCTCGCGCCAATAGGCGTTGAACCCGTAGGTGATGTCGGTGAAGCGTCGACCCACCATGGCGTTGGTGGCGCTGGTGAGGAAGGCGTTGCCGGCGCGCCGGACCGGGGTGAAGTCGTCGCTCCCGCCGCCGGGGAGGCACCTCGAACCTTTCACGAAGTGATCACCTTGGAGGAGGAGCTCGATGGCGGCGTCGATGTCGCGGGGATCCATGGAGCCATCGGCGTCCATGGTCACGATGATGTCGCCGCCCGCCATGGCGATCCCGGTCTTGAGGGCGTCGCCCTTGCCGCGACCGGCCTGGGTCAGCACGACAGCATCGGGCAGGATCTCGTGGACAACGACGACGCTCGCGTCGGTGGAACCCCCGTCGACGACGATGATCTCGGTCACGTAATCGGGGATGAGAGGGAGCGTGGCGGCCAGGCCGGCGGCTTCGTCGAGGACGGGGAGCACGACCGTCACCGACGGCGTGGTGAGCCGTCGAGCATGACGGGCCCTGCGCAAGGGGACCACCACGGTGGCCCCCCGCTGGACTGCATCGGTTGTGGGGGTCATGGTCATGAGCGGCCCGCGCCGGCAGGGAACGTGATCGGAACTGGCCTCGAGGTCTGCCGTCGGTCCGTCAAACCTACCATGGCCCCCGCCGGCCGACCCATCTCTCACCGGTGACGGTGCGCCGTCATTCGGGCTGAAGCCCGAGGATGCTTGCTTCGCGTCCCGGCGCTCGCCTAGGTTCGTCCGAGCCCGTGCGCGGGTAGGCCAACGCGGCCGAGGCAACCATCTCGGGAGGGAAGGCAAGCTCGCCAACTTTTCCACCACCGGTGTCAACCGATCGGGTAGCGGCGACGTATTACCTGTCGGTGCCGGTGGCACCACCGCATCAGCTCCCGGTTGCCGGGGCTGGCGCAAACCAACCCCTAAACAAGGAACAGACCAAAATGATCCAATCCAGGAAGCGCCTCGGCGTTGCGGCGGGAACCGCCGCGATGACCCTGGCAGGTGTCTTTGCCTTCCCGTCGGCCGCCAACGCCGACGCCGTCCACCCCGATGCTGTCCGTGACCTCGTTGTCACCGGCGGCGAGAACGAGCTCACCGTCGACTGGCGTCGTGCCGACACCGGTGAGCCCGCCACCTCCTACGTTGTCCTCCTCTTCAATGACAAGGGCGTCCAGATCGGTGGCTCGAACATCGTCCACGAGCCCAACACCTCCATCACCCTGGACAAGCTTGCCGCCGGCAAGTACTTCGTCGAGGTGTACAGCCACAACGCCTACCCCGGCTTCGGCGGCCCGGTCATCTCGGACTTGGTCACCGTGATCAATGCCGAGATCGTCACCCCGCCCCCGGCGATCGACAACCACCTCCCCTACCGTCCGTACAAGAACTGGGCCGACCTCATCGACCAGGAGTACCGGATGTGGACCGGGTGCTCGGCTGACACCAAGGCCGTCGCCGGTCGCTTCCCCCGTGACGACGAGTTCACCTACTGGCTGGACTGGCTCACCGACGAGCCCTTCAGCGACAGCTGGAACCAGGTCGACTGGGACCGCTGGGACCGCTTCTACGACGAGTGGGCCTACGAGATCTGGGGCGACCTCTCCAACGACGTCATCCAGCCCGGCTTCTTCAACGCCCCCTACAACGACTTCATCGGTGGACCCGCCTTCACCCCTGAGCAGGTAGCCGCGTTCAAGGCCTCGGCCATCTACGCCGAGCTCTACGCCGACAACTACGCCCTTCAGACCACCATCCCGAGCACCGGTGGGTTCGCCCCCGCCGACGACCCGGTCAACGGTGGCAACGGCAACAACCTCATCGACGGCGCCGAGGGCACCTGGGCCGCCATCCAGGCCGACAACTTCGCCCGTTACGAGCCCCACATCGCTGACGCCTTCTACGGCGACGTCTACGATCAGGTGTGGGACTGGGCGCTCAACGACGTCTACTTCGCCCGCCGCGTCGACTTCGTGCGCCAGCTGGCCGAGAACGCCGAGCAGCTCGAGGGCCCGGCCTACCGTCTCTACACCGCCTACTTCAGCCGCATCCCCGATGCGGGTGGCCTGTGCTTCTGGGGCGATGCCCTGCGTAGCGGTTGGTCGCTGCTGGACGTCTCGGAGTTCTTCGTGACCTCCCAGGAGTTCCTCGACACCTACGGTGAGTACGAGACCTACGGCACCGAAGAGAAGACCGACGCCGCCGAGTTCGTCTCGCTGGTGTACCGCAACGTCCTCGACCGTGAGCCCGACGCCACCGGCGAGTCCTTCTGGGTCCGTCAGCTCCAGACCGAGCGTTACAGCCCGGCCGAGATGCTGATCGGCTTCTCGGAGTCGCAGGAGTTCAAGAACCGGATGGCCTCCAAGGTCGGCACCGGCCTCCTGTACCTGCACGAGCTCGGCCGCATGCCCACGCAAGCCGAGTACGTCGAGGGTGACCTGTTCTGGCAGTACTTCCAGACCAACCCCGACGAGCAGGAGTCCTCGCTCCACAACGAGCCGTGGTTCCCCATGATGGACTACTGGGGCTTCTCGGCTCCCAACAGCGCGCTCTACTGGTGGATGGTCGACACCGACGGTGAGTACCTGGCTCGCACCCAGATCACCATCCCGTCGCACCTGCACCCCCACGAGTACCCCGGTTCGCTGAACCACGAGGCCAACTGAGCCTCAGGTCTGATCCCCAGACTTAGGGATTGAGAAGAGGGACCCTGCTTCGGCAGGGTCCCTCTTCGCGTTCTGGAATCCGCCGGGGCGAGAACCGCCGGGCCGAGTCTGTTGGCCGGCCCTAGGACAGCCGGCCCTGGGTGCGCCGACGGGCCGAACCCGGCTCGGCCGACATGGGTTCATCGGCGAATCGCCGGGCCCATCGGACCCGTGCAGGCTGCCGCACGCGAGGCGGCACAGCAGCCCTGTCCCCTTTGATCCGGATTCGACCTGCCGCTGGCAGACCGGACGGTGGGGGTGCCGATCAGCCGGCGAGGGGGAGGCGGCCTCGGCGGGCCAGGACGAAGGCCGCTCCGGCGCCGGCTGCGGTGGCGGCGATCCCGCCCAGGTAGGCGGCGCGGCGACCCGACAGGATCGACCACATGGCCGGGCGATCCTGCTCGCCTTCGAGGTAGGCCATCACGGTCTCGGTGAGGTCGCCGGGTACCAGCCCGGTCTGGAACCGCAGGGCGTGCAGGCCTCGGAGGAGCTTGCGGTACTGGGCCAGTTCGGCCTGGCATCGAAGGCACTGCTCGACGTGGCGTCGCTGTGAGCGGTCCAGGGCGGCGGATCCGTCGACGACTCCCGGCAGCACATCGGCAATCGCTTCACACTGCATCGGTCTGCTCCTCCTCGGGATCGTCCGGCCGGTCGCCGGGTAGCGGGAACACCTGACTGCGGAGCTTCCGTCGGGCTCGGTGCAGCCGGACCTTGGCCGCTGATTCTGAGATCCCGAGCTCCTCGGCGATCTCGGCGTGGTTCAGGTCGTAGATGTCGCGGAGCACCACCACCGCACGCAGGCGAGGTGGCAGTTCCGCAACCGCTGACTCGAGCCGGGCCCGGAGGAGGCCGGCATCGGCCATCATCTCGGGGTCGCTCTCGGGTGCCAGATCTGCCACGGCAACCTCGTCGTCGAGGGCGTCGTGCTGGTGGCGTCGCCGCCTCCCCAGATGGGTTGACGCGCAGTTGGCCGTTATCCGGTACATCCAAGTGGTGAACTGCGCGTCCCCCCGAAAACGCCGAAGCCCCTTGAACGCCCGGAGATACGCCTCTTGGGTTACGTCGGCCGCGTCTTCGGGATCGGTCACCAGGCGGCGGGCCAGGGCGAAGGTGTCGGCGTGGGTGCGCCGCACGAGTTCCTCGAACGCCTGCTCGTCGCCGTCGCGCGCTGCTTCCACCAGCTCGTCGTCGGAGCGAAGGGGAGGGTGCGCAGCCAGGGCGAGGTTCATCGGAGGCTGTGACCCGGTGACGCCCGAGATGGTTACCTCGCCGTGCGGCTTCCCGACCTCCATAGGTGTCATTGTCGCACTGGAAGCGCTGCCGCTCCACCTGCTCGATCGACTCGGTGAGCACCGCCAGCGGATTCGCGCTTGGAGGACACGACGGGCACGGCGCTAGAGTTGCCAGCCGAGCCAGAACCCGAGGGCAGTAGCTCAACTGGCAGAGCACCGGTCTCCAAAACCGGCGGTTGGGGGTTCGATTCCCTCCTGCCCTGCAAATCCACCATGTCAACAACGCGCCGAGGCCCATTTCCGTGGCGATGAACCGAGAACAGAAGCGGATGCTGCAACGCCAGGGGCAGCTCACCGAGGACGGCGCCCCCAAGGCGTCCCGTCGGCCCGCGCCGTCTCCCAACGCGCCGAAGGAACCCCGTACCAAGCCCAAGCAGTTCGTGCGGGAGGTCAAGGGTGAACTCCGCAAGGTCGCCTGGCCGACCCGGGCCGAGACCCTCAGCCTGTCGATGGTGGTTTTCGTGTTCCTGGTTCTGCTCACGGCCCTGATCGCCGGGCTGGATTTCGGCTTCTCCAAGACGGTCCTGTGGATCGTCGATCAGTGACCTCCGGTTCCGCCCGACCCTTCCT
>JAGQSO010000266.1 GCA_020439505.1 Acidimicrobiales bacterium | reverse complement strand
CGGGTTGGCGCCGGCGGCCACGTTCTTGAGGCCCTCGCGCACCATGGCGCGGGCCAATACGGTGGCGGTGGTGGTGCCGTCACCGGCGACGTCGTCGGTCTTCTTGGCAACCTCCTTGACCAGCTCGGCGCCGATCTTCTCGTAGGGGTCGTCGAGGTCGATCTCCTTGGCGACCGACACGCCGTCCTTGGTGATGGTGGGTGCGCCCCACTTCTTCTCCAGCACGACGTTGCGGCCCTTGGGGCCGAGGGTGACGGCGACGGCGTCGGCGAGCTGGTTCATGCCGGCCTCGAGGGCACGGCGGGCCTGCTCGTCGAAGGCGATGATCTTGGGCATCTGGCTGGTTCTCCCGGAGAAGGAATGGTCGGAACGGTTAGCACTCTCGATAAGAGACTGCTAACAGCAAACCACTTGCCGCCGCCGTTAGCAACCGCGCCCCGCGACTGCTAACGCAGATCCCCTACCCCGACCGACCCAAAGGGCCAGACGGCCCATCATGTGGGGCCGCCGTCGTGACGATCCTTTTGTCAGTCGGAGCAACCGCTCCACCGCACGAGAGCGGATCATCGACGGGTCGGAGGGAGACCGTCGGTGGTCCGCTCGTTGCGCTGTCGGACCGGCTAGCGCCTGTCCGACAACCTGCGCAGGGCTTGGGACTCACCGACGCTGGACGCGCTCCGGTTCTCGTGGGCCGCCTTCGGCGGACGATTCCTGGTTCCGTCGAGCCCGGTCCTCACTTCGTTGCGGCGGCTCGACGGCGTTTGCCCAGTTACTCGCAAGCTCGCAACAGCGCAAACGTGCCTGGACAGAGCACCCAGGTCGTCAGCCGCCGGCTACGGCCGGGATGATCGAGACGGTGTCGCCGTCGGCCACCGCGGTGTCGAGGCCGTCACGGAAGCGGACGTCGTCATCGGCGACGTAGAGGTTCACGAAACGGCGGAGAGCTCCCTCGCCGTCGAGGAGGCGGTCCTTGAAACCGGGGTGGGCGGCCTCGAGGTTGTCGAGAACGGCTCCGACGCTGTCTCCCTCGACCTGCACCTCGGACTCGCCGCCGGTGAGGGTGCGCAGCGTGGTGGGGACTCGAACGGTGACGGACATTGGTCGGCGACCTCGGAATTGTGGGCGAACGTGTTCCCCGGTCGGGGATGAGCGGGACCGATGGTAGTGGCGCGTGCCAGGGGTTCCACCAGCGATGAACCCGGGCGGAGGGTGGCATCGGCCTGTGTCTCGGGCAAGCTGTGGGGGTGACCGATGGCATGACCGCGCCGATCGACGCCACGGCGGTGCGCTCCTACGGCGTAGGACATTTCCACGCCGCCGAGCTGGCGGCTGGCCGTGGGACCACCACGGTCTCGGTCTGTCTTCCGGCCCGCAACGAGGAACCGACCGTGGGCACGGTGGTGGCTTCGATCCGAAGCCAGTTGATTGAGTCGGTCGCTCTGGTCGACGAGATAGTGGTGGTCGACGACCACTCCACCGACCAGACCGCAGCGCGGGCCCGGGCCGCCGGCGCCCGGGTCGTGGACGCCAGCACGGTGCTGACCGACCACGGGTCAGGGCACGGCAAGGGCGAGGCGCTGTGGAAGTCGCTCCACGAGAGCACCGGTAACGTCGTGGTGTGGGTTGACGCCGACATCGTGGACTTCGATCCGGCGTTCGTCGTCGGCCTTCTCGGCCCGCTGCTAACCGACGACGGAATCGACTTCGTGAAGGGCCACTACCACCGACCCGAGTACGACGGGGTGGGAGGCGGGCGGGTCACCGAACTGCTGGCCCGGCCGCTGTTGTCGCAGTTCTTCCCCGACCTGGCCGAGGTGGCCCAGCCACTCAGCGGCGAGTACGCCGGCCGCCGGTCCCTGTTGGAGCGGTTGCCGTTCATGGCCGGCTACGGGGTGGACGTGGCCCTGTTGATCGACGCGGCGCGCGAGGTCGGGGTGGGCCGCCTCGCTCAGGTGGATCTCGGTGTCCGCCACCACCGGAACCGGAGCCTCGACGAGCTCGGCCCCATGGCTCTGGCCGTCAGCCAGGCGATCCTGGACCGGGCCGGAGTGCGCCCGCCGGGTCCGGCCATCCTGCGCCGCCCGGGCAAGACCCCCCTGATCCTGTCGCCCGACGAACGCCCTGCCCTGGGCGACCTGGTCTCCCCCACTCACTAAGGCGCCTAGCAGGCCGGGCGCCGGTCAGATGCGGGTGAGGAGACGGTCGAGGATGCTGGCCATGCGGGCGATCTCGGGGCGTTGCATGTGGACGGTGGCCAGCATCGGTTCGATCAGGTTGTGGCTCCAGGTGACCCACACCCCGTCGAACTCGAACGGTCGATCGATCCAGCCGGGGGCCACCACCTCGAAGCAGATCACCTGATAGATCGGCAGGGTCTCGATGGGTGAGCCGACCACCGCCCGGGCGACGGAGTGTTCGGTCTGGTGGATCTGGAGCACCACCTCGGTTCGGTCGCGTCCGTTGACGCTCAGGCGGGGTTCGGCGGTGAACCAGTCGCCCACGTCGCGCCGTTCGATCCGGCCATCGGCGGTCTCGACCTTGACCAGCCACACCCCGTTGGGTGAGAGCGCCACGTGATCGACGGTGACGCCCTCCGGTGTAATCCGGGGTCCCAACCACACCACGCCACGGTTCTCCGCCGCCGCCAGCACCCGTCCAACCGTGTCGGTCGGGGACGGCCGACCGACCAGCACCTCGGCGGGAACGAGGGCTGGGTCGGGGGCGTCGGTGATCCGGGGCCTGGACCGCTCGGCGCTGCGCTTCTTTACCGGTGGCCCCTGGAACAGCTCGCCCCGGATCAGGTACTCGGGTTCATCGGCCTGGTGCCCGTCAGCCGTGGTCCCGTCAGCCGCGCTCCCGTCAGCTGCTGTCACACCCTCAGTCGCCCCGTCCTGGGCGACCGCCTCGCCCTCTTCCTCCGACTCGTCGTCGGTCGGCGGCTCGGGCATCGGGAGATCACCGGTCAGCGAACCGGCCTCGAGCGGGTCGACGTCGATGACCGGATCTGGCGGGTTGGCGATCGCCTCGGCGTAGGCCCGGGCCTCCTCGCGTCTGCGGGCGGCGGCGGCCAGCGCCGATTCCTGCACCGAGCGGGCCAGGGACTCGGCCACCGACTGGGCAACGGAGTGGGCGACGGACTCGACTTCCTTCTCTGACAGCTCCTCGGATTCCTCCACCTCAGGGGCAGGTGGAGGCGGGGGTGGAGGCGCACCGGGGTAGGTGTGGGCCCGGTAGCACGAGTCGCACACCGACATCGGCGCCTCGCCGTCCTCGCTCACCCACGCAGGCAGGCGCGGCGGCAGCTTGCTGCCGCAGCCAGCGCATTTGCCTCGGTGACGGAGGACCTCCTGTCTCACGACGTCAGTATCTACGGTGCCGGCGTCCGCGACATACCGGGACGATCTATCGGGTCAAGCGGTTCCATTTCGATGAGTTCCTCCCCCTTGTTCTTCACACCCGGTCGAAGTCAGTCCAACGGGGCCGCCAGGTCCGTCGCCAGTAGTCGCTGGTGGTACCCGACCAGTTGTTGGTGATCCGCCCCGATTCTGTCTTGTACCAGGAGTGACATGCGGTAGCCCACACGGTGGTGGCGAGACGCCGTTCCAGCCGCCGGTTGGAGGCGGCCTGGGCACCGGGGCGGACGTCGAGGGGGCGGGGGTCGCTCACCAGCGAACGGATGCAGGTGAGGGCGTAGGAGATCTGGCGTTCCAGCATGAACACGATGGAGTTGTGGCCCAGGTTGGTGTTGGGGCCGTAGAGCACGAACAGGTTGGGGAACCCGCTGACGGTGATGCCGAGGTGGGCTTCGGCACCCTCGGCCCAGCTCTCCTGAAGGTCGACGCCGTGGCGGCCGGTGACGGTCATGGGCATGAGGAACCCGGTGGACTCGAACCCGGTACCGAATATGAGGGTGTCGACGGGGTGGGAGACGCCGTCGACCACCACCGCGCCAGGTTCGACCTTTTGGACCCCACCGGGCACCACCGTCACGTCGGGGCGCATCAACGTGGGGTACCAGTCGTTGGCGATGAGGATGCGCTTGCAGCCCAGGGCGTAGTCGGGGACCACCATCTCCGGGGTGAGCTTGGGGCCCACCGCCTTCGCCAGGCCTTTGTCGAACAGGTTCTGGCCCATCCGGTTGAGGGTGGATCCGTCCCGTAGGGCCATGAACCGGGCCTCGAAGCGGGCCCAGATCGAGAACCGGTAGGCCTTGCGAAGCGCTTCGACCCTCAGCAGGCGGCGGGCTCGGGGGCTGAGGGGGGCGTCGGCCTTGGGGGCGACGTAGTTGGCGCTGCGTTGGAACAGGGTGAGCGACGCCGCCGACTCGGCTATGGCGGGCACGAACTGGATGGCGCTGGCCCCGATCCCCACCACCCCGACGTGGCGGCCGGTCAGGTCGACGTCATGGTCCCAGCGCGCCGAGTGGAACACCGGTCCGTCGAAGGAGTCGAGGCCTTCGATGTCGGGGATGTGGGGGCGGTTGAGTTGGCCGGTGGCCGCCACCACGGCGTCGAAGGTCTCGGTGGTCTCGGCGGCGTCCGGGCCGTCACCTCGTAGAACGGTGACTTGCCAGGTCTTGGCGTCGTCGTCGTATCGCAGCGAGCGGACCTCGGCGCCGAACTCGATGCGGTCGGCGATGCCGGTGCGGGCCGGGATGGAGTCGAGGTAGCGACGGATCTCGGGTTGGGTGGGGAACTTGCGGGTCCAGGCCGGGTTGGGCACGAACGACAGCGAGTACAGGTGTGACGGGACGTCGCAGGCCGCGCCAGGGTAGGAGTTGTCCCGCCACGTGCCCCCCACCGCGTCGGCTTTCTCGAACACCGTGAAGGTATCGATCCCGGCCTGGCGGAGGCGGGCGGCCACGCCTAGGCCGCCGAAGCCGGTACCGATGATCGCCACCCGCGGGGTGCTCTGGCCCGGTCGGACCGGTGGGGCCATGGCGCCGGGCAACGCTTCGGCCCGCCGCCGCAGGGGCAAGGGCAGCAACGACACCATGCGGGCGGTGCGGCTCGGTCGCAGTCCCCGGTCACCTGACATGGTCGGGAGCGTACCGAGCGTGAGCAGGTGTTTGTTCGCTGTTGGGCCCTCAGCGGACGGGGTCAGTCAGATCTGGATGGCCTTGGTTTCGAGGAACTCTTCCAGGCCGGCTCGGCCGTACTCGCGGCCGATGCCGGACTGCTTGTAGCCACCGAAGGG
>JAGQSO010000265.1 GCA_020439505.1 Acidimicrobiales bacterium | reverse complement strand
TCCGACACCGGTAGGCGTCCCGCGTCCGTAGATTGGCGGGAATGACCTGTCCGGGCTGTGGGGCCGAATGTGGCGATGAGGCGCGATTCTGCGCGTCGTGTGGACGGCCACTCATGGCGGTGGACGAACGACGGGTTGTGACGGTCCTGTTCGCCGATCTGGTTGGGTTCACCACGCTGTCCGAGCGCATGGATCCCGAGGTGGTGAAGAACCTGGTGGACCGGTCCTTCGACCGGCTGGCCCGAGACGTGACCGCCCATGGTGGGCAGGTCGACAAGATCGTCGGCGACGCGCTGGTGGCGTTGTTCGGCGCGCCGGTGGCCCACGAGGACGACGCGGAGCGGGCCGTCCGTGCCGCCCTCGCCATGCAGAGGACCTTGGCGGAGGAATCCGACGAAGAAGGCCATGGCCTCCAGATGAGGATCGGGGTCAACACCGGTGAGGTCCTGGTCGGAGCGATGAGGGCGGCGGGGTCGGTGACCGCCATGGGGGATGTCGTCAACACCGCCAGCCGTCTCCAGGCGTCGGCGGCGCCGGGCGAGGTCCTGGTCGGCCCGGTCACCTACGGCGCGACGACGGGAACGATCTCCTATGAGCCACGGGGTGTGCTGGCGGCCAAGGGCCGCGAGGAGCCCGTCGAGACCTGGCTCGCGGTCCGGGCGGTAGCGCCACCGGGCTTTCGACCCCGGCGTGATTCGGTGCCACTGGTCGGCCGCGATCACGAGCTGACGCTGATGAGTCGTTCGGTCGACGTGGCCCTGGCCAACGAACGCGCCGCCATGATCTTGGTGTTGGGAGACGTGGGTCTCGGCAAGAGCCGGTTGGTCGAAGAGTTGGCGACGTGGTCGATGGAGGCCCACCGTGCCCTGGTCAGGGAAGGCCGTTGTGCCCCCTACGGGGAGGCCAACGTGTGGTGGCCCATCGCCGAGGCGATCCGAGGCGCGCTCGGCGTGTCCGAGGACGACCCTTCGGTGGCGGTGGCCGCCGCGGTTTCCGACGAGGTGCGTCGGACGGTTCCCGCGGGAACCGAGGAGGCCGCGGTCACTCGCATGGTCAGCGGGCTTCTGACCCTGTTGGGCGAAGGGATGGCCGACGGACGTGACCCGGCGGCGATCCGTCGCCGGGCGACCCGGGCGCTGATCGACTACCTGTCGGCCGCCACCGCCCGCCGGCCGGTGCTGCTCAAGGTCTCCGATCTCCATTTCGCCGACGATGTCGTACTGGACCTCTTCGACGAGGTGTTCGAGGCGCTCCACCATCGCCCCCTCGTGGTGGTCTCCACCGCCCGTCCGGTCCTCCTGGACCGCTGGTCGCCCCGCCCGGGACGTCACAACTCGCTGATCCTTCACCTCGATCCGCTGAGTCAGGAAGCCACCGGCGAACTGTTGGAGGTGCTGAGCGGGGGTCAGGTCAGGCCCGAGGTGGTATCCGCCTTCTACAACCGGAGCGGTGGCAACCCCTTCTACGTCGAAGAGCTCGTCGCCCTCCTCGACCGGCCCGGTCATGGTCGTGTCGGCTCGGAGGCTTCTGTCGATGTTCACGACGGCCACGAAGGCCACCATGATCACGATGGCCACGGCCACGGCGGCGATGGGTACGGGGGTGAGGGCCCCCGGCCGATCACGCGGGCCGCGGCCTTTCCCCAGACCCTGCCCGGTTCCCTGCGGGGGTTGGTGGCCGCCCGCCTCGACGATCTCGACTCCGGTTCGCGCGCGGTGCTCCAAGATGCCGCGGTCCTCGGAGTGCGGGGGTCGATCGAAGGTCTGGAGCGAATGTCGCGGTCGCTTCACCGTCCTGTCGACGTGATCGATGCCCTGACCGATCTGGTGGCCAACGAGTTGATGACCACCGATCATCGGCGGTGGGCGTTCCGTAGCGACCTGGTCCGCGAGGTCGCCTATCAGACCATCACCAAGGCCGACCGTGCGGCCCGCCACACCGGCATCGCCGTCTACCTGGAGGACAAGGTCGTGACCCAGGAGGCACCGCCGGCCTGGGTCGTGGATCAGCTTGCCCACCACTACGGTGCGGCTGCCTTCCTGGTGGCCGAGATGGGATCGATGACCCGGCTGGCCGCCGTTCCGCCCGATCTCGATCGGCGGGCACGGCGGTGGCTGGTGGAGGCCGGTAGGAAGGCCCGAGGTGACCTGGCCCTTCCTACCGCTCGACGTCATCTACAGCGGGCGCTCGACCTCGTAGGCCCAGACCTCGACGCCGACCCCGAAGGGTCCGTCGAGCTGTTGTTGGACCTCACCTCGCTGGCGGTGGCGTTGTGGGATCAGGACTGTGCTCGCGATCACGTGGCGACCGCTCACGACCTGGCCGAGCGGGCCGCCGACCGCCGGCTGCGGGCCGAGGTGATGCTGGCGCGGGGGATGGTCGAGCAGCGCGAGGGGCGCGCGGATCAGGCGATCGCCTTGTTGGCCGAGGCGGCCGAGGCGTTCGCGGCGCTTGGTGACCACGACGGACAGGCCCGCTCCCTTCGCGAGCGCGCCCAGGTCGAGATCCTCGGTGGCCGCATGGCCAGCGCCGAACGGTCGGCGACCCAGGCCCTCGAGGCCTTCACCGTCCTGGAGGACCTGGCCGGTCAGGGATGGGCCCATCAGAACCTGGCCTGGATCGCCTTCATCAGCGGACAGTTGGCGGTGGCCGACGGTCACGCTCAGGCCGCGGTCGAGCTGTTTGCGAACCTCGACGACGGTCACGGATCGGGCTGGGCGTGGGGGATCCTGGCCTGGATCCGGTTCCAGCAGGGACAGGTCGACGAGGCGGGTCGCCTGGCCGACCTGACCGCCGAACGGGCGCAGGCGATGGGGGATCCGTGGGCGCTGGCCATCACCCAGATGCTGACGGCGTCGATTCGGTTGTGGTCGGGAGAGACCGACCTCGCCATCGAGATGGCGTCGGCCGCCCGATTGGGTTTCGAGCGCCTCGCTGACACCTGGGGGGAGGGCCAGGCCGCCGCCATCTTGGGCCGAGCCTTGGTCATGTCCGGGGCGGTCGATGCCGGCCTGGACATGTTGGACGCGGCCGGGGCGGCCCGGTCGGGCCCCGTGGAGGACCCCGACGGAGATGAGGCGTGGGACAACGGTCGCCTTCCCCGGTTGGTGCGGGCCGCGGTGGCGGTTCAGCTTGGTCAGCCTTCGTTGGCCGAGGACATCGAGGACGATCTGCGTCCCGTGGCCGCCGCCGGCGGGGTCGAGGCTGCATCGTTGCTGGGGATGTTGGCCCTGCAACGCGGTGACCTGAGTCCGGCCCGCCGGTACCTGTGGATCGACGAGGCCTCGGCGCCGTCGGCCAACCTGGTCGCCTGCCGTGCTCTTTTCAGCGCGGCGTCGGGCGTCGGGTCGGTGCCCGACGTCGGATCCCTCGACGATGTGGTCGGTGCCACCTACCTCGACCGAGGGTTCGTGGCTGTGGCCGCAGCGTTGGTGGCGGCCAGGGAACAGACACGATCTGGCCTGTCCACGACGCTGGCGGACGGGGCCGGTAGGGCGATGGCCGGGGTGAACGCGGCGATCGAGGCGGCCGACGCGACGGGTGACCGGGTGGCGATGGCGGTGTTCCGACTGGCCGGTGCTCTGGTGGCCGACCGGATCGGCGACCCGACGGCCGTCGTGGCCAAGGCTCGGGCCGAGTCGGCTCTCGGCGAGGTGGGCGTTGCCGCCCACGGGTGGAGGACGGTATTCGAACTGGCCCTCGAGGCATCCCCGAATGGGTAGAGATGGCGGTCACCTGCGTCCCGCGCCTTGTAGCACTGGGTGTCCGTGCTGAACTGGACCCGACGTTCCGGACCATGGGAGAGCTGAGTCGATGTTGGTAGATGGGATCGCCCCGGGGTCGACGACCCTCTCGCCGGTCCGTCAGAGTCGTAGGGGGCTGTTGGCGGTGGTCGTCGCCTTGGCGGTGGTGACGTCGGCGTGTGGGATCGGCGCCGACCGCGATGAAGCGGGGGTGGACACGACGCCCACATCGGTAGGGGAGTTCTCCCCCGAGGCCGGGGGTGACGGGGTATCGACGAGCACCCCCACGACCCTTCCTCCGCCCGACGACGTGGTCATCGAGGGCGACACCGGTGCGCAGGTGAACCGGATCGTTGCCAACACCATCGCCGATCTGAACGCCTACTGGGGTGCCACCTATCCGGCGACCTTCGACGGCACGCCTTACACGCCGCTGGCGGGCGGCTTCCATGCCATTGACCGCAACTCCCGCCCGTCGACGCTGCCCTGCCAGCCGGGGAGCGTCAACCAGGTCCTCAACAACGCCTACTACTGCCCGACCGATGACGCCATCGCCTGGGACGAGGAGAACCTGTTCCCCGATCTCGCCCGCAAGTACGGCGACTTCACGGTCGCGGTCGTCGTCGCCCACGAGTGGGGCCACGCCATGCAGCACCGCGCCGCGTTCGACCAGCCGACGGTGGTGATGGAGTTGCAGGCCGACTGCTACGCCGGGTCGTGGGTCAAGTTCGTCGCCTCGTCGGGGACGTCGCGCTTCGAGATCGGTACCCGTGAGCTCGACCAGGCGCTGGCCGGGATCCTTTCGTTCCGCGACGTGGCCGGCACCAGCTCCGAGGACATGAACGCCCACGGTTCGGGTTTCGATCGGGTCGGCGCCTTTCAGACCGGTTATCAGGAGGGGGCCGGGCGCTGCCGGGCCTTCACCGTCGGTGACCCGCGTCCGTACCAGTTCCAGTTCCAGGGCGAGGAGCGCTTCACCCAGGGAGATCGCCCGTTGGAGGAGATGGTCGACAAGGCGTTCGCCTCACTCGACGCCTACTGGGCTGACACCTTCCCCGCCCTGAGCGGTGGAACCGCATGGGAACCGTTGAAGGCTCCGAAACCGTTCGAGGCCGGTGATCCGCCGGATTGCAACGGGCGGCCGGCCACCGGCTTCCGGGTGTTCCTGTGCGTGCCCGACCAGTACGTGGGCTACGACTCGGGCACCCTTCCCAACGCCTATGAGCTGGGCGACTTCGCGGTGGGTGCCCTCTTCGGAACCCAGTACGGCATGGAGGTCCAGGACCAGCTGCGCCGTCCCCCCGGCGACGCCGTGACCGCAACCTTGCGGGCTGACTGCTTCACCGGGGCCTGGGCGGCGGCGATGCTGCCCCAGAGCCAGACCGACCCGGCCCTGCGCGACCGCTACCGGTTGACGCTGTCCCCCGGTGATCTCGACGAAGGGATCAAGCTGTTGTTGACGTTCCGTACCGCCGAGGACCGCGAACGCCAGGGCCCGGGCTTCGCCCGGGTGCAGGCCTACCGAGCCGGAGTGATTTCGGGCCCGGGGGCCTGCGTGGACCTGAAGGCCTGACCCCAGGCGGCCCCGGAGGGCCCTGGGCGAGATACGGCGCCGTCCGGTCGGGACAGGGCATATGTTCCTGACGTGACATCACCCTCTGCCCTCGCCAACCTCGACCAGCCTGTCGCCCCGCTCGACGACCGGCCCCTGAGCCAGCCCAAGATCGACCGGTTGGTGGATCGCGTCCGTCGAGAGGTCGACCAGGGTCTGGCCCCGGCGGTCCAGATCGCGGTGGCCCGCCACGGTCAGGTGGTGGTCGACGCCACGTTCGGGGCACCCGATGAAAGCCGCTTCGTGGTCTACAGCGCGACCAAGGCGCTGGTGGCCGGTGCGCTCTGGCGTCTGATCGACCGAGGACTGGTCGATGTGGAGGCGCCCTGTGCCCGCTACGTCCCAGAGTTCGGGACCAACGGCAAGGACGTGGTGACCGTCGCCCAGGTGCTCACCCACACCGGCGGCTTTCCCTACGCCCCGCTGGGTCCGCCGCGGTGGGAGACGCGAGAGGGCCGTCTCGAGGCCTTCTCACGTTGGAAGCTCACCTTCGATCCGGGCTCGACCTTCATGTACCACCCCACCGCTGGTCACTGGATCCTGGCCGAGATCATCGCCTCTGTCACCGGGTCCGCCTACGCCGATGCCATCGAAGAGCTGGTCACCGGACCCCTCGGCCTGGATCGGCTCCTCGGGATCGGCATCCCGGACCAGGCCGGGATAGTCGACGCCGTGGCGGTGGGCGAACGGCCGACACCGGCGGAGATGGAGGAGACCTTCGGGATCGCGGTGGACCTCGATGCCCTCCTGCCCGCTGATGTCGCGGTCAATGCGCTGCTCCACCTCAACGACCCCGAGGCCCGAGCGATCGGGGTCCCCGGTGGAGGCGGGGTGATGCGGGCGGCCGATCTGGCCTTGGTGTACCAGGGGTTCCTCCACAACCCCGGCGCCATGT
>JAGQSO010000264.1 GCA_020439505.1 Acidimicrobiales bacterium | reverse complement strand
CGGTTGCGGGGGTTGCGGTAGTGGTCGAGGATGATCTCTCGGTAGAGATCCTCGAGTCCGGACATCGGTGGTCCTCCGGTTGGGTGGACGGGTTGGCCCGTCAGGACGAAAAGAAGCTTGCCGCCTCGGCGAGGGCATCGGCCAACGCGTCGACGTCGTCGGTGTCGTTGTAGACGTAGAACGAGGCTCGGGCGGTGGCCCCCACGCCGAGGACCCGCATGAGGGGCTTGGCGCAGTGATGGCCCGGGCGAACGCACACGGCGTGCTCGTCCATGAACTGCGACAGGTCGTGGGGGTGGACGTCGCCGACGGCAAGGGAGAGCACGCCGCCCTTCACCCGGGGGTCGGCGGGTCCGTGGATCGTCAACTCGGGTCCGAACCGTTCACCCAGGCTCTTCATGGCGTAGGTGGTCAACTCGATCTCGTGTTGGCGCACGGCGTCCATGCCCAAGGCGTCGAGGTAGTCGACGGCGGCGTGGAGCCCGACCGCTTCGGCGATCGGTGGCGTTCCGGCCTCGAACTTGGCGGGCAGCGCGGCGGGTAGGAACCCGTCGAGCCGGACGTCGAGGATCATCCCGCCACCGCCGAGGAACGGAGGCATCGCGTCGAGTAGATCCTCGCGGCCCCACAGCACCCCGATGCCGGTGGGGCCGAGCATCTTGTGACCTGAGAAGGCCGCGAAGTCCACCCCCAGGGCTTTGACGTCGGTGGCGAGGTGGGGCACGTACTGGCAGGCGTCGAGGACCACGACAGCTCCCACGGCGTGGGCGGCTTCGGTGATCTGCGCCACCGGCGTCAACGTGCCGGTCACGTTGGACATGGCGGTGAGGCCCACGGCCTTCGCGCCCTCCAACAGGCGGTCGAGCTCGCTCAGATCGAGGGTGGCGTCGGCGTTGAGCGGGATCCAGCGGATCTCGAAGTCCCGCTCGGCCTGGAGTTGGAACCAGGGGACGATGTTGGCGTGGTGCTCGAGCTGGGTGAGCAGGACGACATCGCCAGGGCCGAGGTTTGCCGCACCCCACGAACGGGCCACGAGGTTCAGGGACTCGGTGGCGTTCTTGGTGAAGATCACCTCGGTCGAGGGGCGGGGTGCTCCGATGAAACGGCCGACCCGTCGCCGCGCTGCTTCCATGGCGTTGGTGGCGGCCTCGGCGATCTCATAGACGCCTCGGTGAACGTTGGCGTTGATGGTCTCGTAGTACCGGTCCATGGCTTCGATGACCGTGTACGGCTTCTGGGACGAGGCGGCAGAATCCAAAAAGACGATGCGCCGGTCGTGGCTGGTGCGGCTCAGGATCGGGAAGTCGGCGCGGACCTTCAACGGGTCGAAGGTGGCGGGCGCATCGGACACGCCCCCATCCTATTAGCACTACGCGGATAGTGGTTATTCAGATCCCCGGTTCCGCCCGGACCATCACGGACATCGAAAATGCCGCGGTTCCCGTGGGATTCGACGATCGGGCTGCCATCGTGGACCGGGTCCGTTCGCTGTCGCGTCAGCCCCACCCCAAGGAGCCACCAGTGGCCTTCGGTTTTCGCACCCCGTCCATGCCCGCCGCGGCCGACGCTCTGGCGGGCCGGGCCGAGCGCCCCTTCGAGATCTCGGGCGTTCACGCCGTCCTCGGAACGTCGATGGTTCCCCCGTTCCCTGACCACCTCGAGGTGGCGCTCTTCGCCATGGGTTGCTTCTGGGGGGCGGAGCGGCTCTTTTGGACCGTGCCGGGGGTTTGGACCACCGCGGTCGGATATGCCGGGGGCTACACGCCCAACCCCACCTACGAGGAGACCTGCAGCGGGCTGACCGGCCACACCGAGACGGTCCTGGTGGTGTTCGATCCGAACCAGGTCACCTATCGGGATCTGCTCCAGCGGTTCTTCGACGAACACGACCCCACCCAGGGGATGCGCCAGGGGAACGATGTCGGCAGCCAGTACCGCTCGGCGGTGTTCGTGGGTGACCAACGCCAGCGGGCCGAGGCCGAGGCCGCGGCCGCCGCCTTCGGCCGCGCCTTGTCCGATGCCGGCCGTGGACCGGTGACCACGGAGGTGCTCGACGCCGGCGACTTCTTCTACGCCGAGGAGTACCACCAGCAGTACCTGCACAAGGTGCCCAACGGTTACTGCGGCCTGGCTGGGACGGGGGTGTCGTGCACCCTCACCGATCCGGGCCTGAAGCCGCTGGCCACATCTGAGGACCAGTGGCGCGAGCGGCTCACCCCCGAGCAGTTCGAGGTGCTGCGCCAGGCCGGCACCGAACGGGCCTTCACCGGCACCTACACCGACACCGAAACCCCCGGCCTGTACCGGTGCATGGCGTGCGGCAACCCCCTCCACTCCAGCGCGTCGAAGTTCCACTCCGGTTGCGGTTGGCCGAGCTTCACCGACACCGTCACGCCCGAAGCGGTGACGCTGATCGAGGACCGCTCCCACGGGATGGTGCGTACCGAGGTGCGCTGCGCTCGTTGCTCGTCCCACCTGGGTCACGTGTTCCCCGACGGTCCGCCCGCAGCGGGGGGACTGCGCTACTGCATCAACAGCGTCGCCATCGACCTGGACGAACGGTCCGACTGACCGGCGAGGCGGTGTGGCTGGGGTGCTCGCGTCCCGGCCCGGTACGGTCAAGCGCTGTGTCCACCGAACCTGGCCCCGATCCCACCGACGAGCTGACCCTGGAACCGCTCGAGCCGGCCCCCGACGGCCTTGACGAGTTCGATGCCTGGGCCCGTAAGGGTGACGACGCCTGGCACCGGGCCGAGGTCCACCAGGAGGCCGGCCGCCGCTGGGCCGACCAGCAGCGCCCGGTCGCCGAGAGACTGCTGGCCGGCATCTGGGGCGCCGGATCGGGCAACCCCGTGGCCACCGACCTCCTGCCGCTGCTCGACGACGCTGGACTCGACCCCGTCCTGGCGGCCCGGGCCCGAGTGGCGGCGGCGCTGACGCTGGTGGCGGCCGATCCGGCGCGAGCAGTCGAGTTCGTGGAATCGGCCCTCGGGGTCATGGCCGACGACGTGGCCTTCCGGACCCGGCTGGCCGTTTGGCTCGCCGCGGTGGAGGTGCTGGCGCGCACCGGCCGGATCCCCGCGGCGCTGAAGGTCCTCGACGAGGCGGGCAGGAAAGCCGCCGAAACCCCCGGGGTCCCGCCCTGGGCGGCGATGGCCGTGGATGCCGAGCGGCTGATGCTCATGGCGCCGGGGGTCAAGGACCGAAAGCAACTGGCGCCGATGGCAGCACAGATCGCCAGCGCCGCGGTGAAGCTGCCGCCCACTCCGACCGCCATCGACATCTCGCTGAAGATGTCCTCGCTCCTGGTGGCAGCGGGAGCGGGACGAGAAGCGGAGCGCATCGCCGAGCGGGTGGTGGCCTTCACCCGCAAGGTCCCGACCGCGGTCGG
>JAGQSO010000046.1 GCA_020439505.1 Acidimicrobiales bacterium | reverse complement strand
CTCCGCTGGCCGCGGCCCCCGACCGTCACCCCGACGACGACACCCAGGCCGATCGGTACCTGGTGGTCACCGAGATGCTGGCCGCGGCGGGCTACGACTGGTACGAGATCTCCAACTGGGCCCGTCCTGGCCACGAATGCCGCCACAACCTCCTCTACTGGAGCGGAGGCGAATACCTGGCGGTGGGGTGTGCGGCCCACGGACACCGAGACGGAGTCCGGTACTGGAACCATCGCACCCCTGAACGTTTCGTCGACGCGGTGGAAGCGGGTCGGTCACCTGAGTCCGGCTCCGAACGATTGAGCGACCCAGAGCGCGCCGCCGAATACCGTCAACTCGCCATTCGAACCCGCCTGGGAGTGGCGGAATCGGAGGTCGACCAGAACGTGGTGGCCGAATTGGCCGGCCTCGTCGAGAAACGAGGCGACCGGGTGGTGCTCACCGCCGCCGGTCGCCTCCTCGCCAACGAAGTGGCGATCCGCCTCGGGTGAGCGCCTGACGCTCGGCCACCAGACGGATGGCCCCGCCGATCGGTACCATGCCCCGACACGTCGCAGGGTCCGGGCCGGTCGGTCGGTACGGAACCCCGACCCCATTTCGAAGGTCGCCGAGGTCCCCGTTGTCAACATCGTTCCCAGGGGTAACGGGATGAGGCGGGTACGAGCGATCCTGCGGAAGGCGCTGCCGCCAGTGCTGGTCTTGGTGATGGTGCCTACGGTTTGGACCGTGCGAGAGGACTTCGAGGCCGCGGGAACCGACGAGGCGCTGCCTGGACAATGGCAGGAGTACCGGACCTTCGGGGATCAGGCGAACCCGTGGAGAGTCATCGAGGGAACCGCGGAGCGGTCGAGCAGGGACGACGAGGAGAACTCCGAGGTCGTGGCCCTCATCGACGAAGCGGTACCGGTCAGCGACCAGCAGGTCTCGATAACCATCAACGAGTTGGAGCTACGGCCCACCGGGGCCCACAGCTGGGCGTCGGTCGGTGTCCTGGCTCGCGGTCAGGCGGAATCTGCGGTCGACGGTAGAGCCGAGGACCTTTCCGCCTACAACGGTGAGCTCATCCTCACCGACCAGTTCGGCCCGCTCCAGTACCTCCTGTTGATCTGGCGGGTGAAGGACTGGAGCTTCGGGGACGCGCCCGAGGACGTAGCGGTCCTCAAGGTGGAACCCGTCGGGAAGTCGGTCACCTTTCCGGTTCGGCTGACGGTGAGGACCAGCGGGGATGTCATCACCGCGTTCGTGGTCCAAGCCAACGGCAAGATGACCACGGCGAGGGTCGTGGACCGCGAACTGGTGGGCGGGAGGGCGGGGATGATCTCCTCGCTGATCGCGCCGAAGTCAGCCCGGATCTCGGTGGATGACTTCGAGGTGAGAGGTACCCCCGGCGGCTGAGCCTGGTCGATGGAGTTCCCAACGATCCGTGGGGAGCTCCAGTTGGATACTGCCAATCTGTCGACTTCAGCTACCTGTAGGGTGCCGTACATGTTTGAGCGTGAGCGGCCTATGCGGATCCCTCGAGGACAACAACCGCAGGTCAGGGCCACGAGGACTGTTCCCGCCAGCGAGGCGCCCAATGTCTAGCCCCCGCGCCGCAGAAGCATGGATGATTCACCGAGGAGACGGTCAGCAATCCACACCGGCTGAACTCACCCGCGGATCTATCCAGCTCCCCGCACCGGCCAAAGGGGAGGTCATAGTTGAACCTCTCTACGGCTGCTGGGAAGCCAACATGTCCCATGCCATTGATCGTCGGCCGGTTGACGTCTGCGCCCAGAGGGGTGAAGACCACGCAGTGCTCGGCAACTCTGGCGTGGTCCGCGCCGTAGAGGTCGGCTCCGGCGTAGAGAACATCCGCCCCGGAGACCACTACCTCTTCTTCGGCACCGGCGTGGCCGACGACTTCGGGTACATGCGCCTGGCCCACGCCTACGACGCTCCAGGAACGGTGGGGATGCTGGCCCGCCAGACGCTGGTCCCAGCACGCAATCTCTTCCCGATCGCTTCCGACTCCAAAGCCACCCTCCCCCAATGGGCAGCGTTCTCACTGCGGTACATGACCGCATGGTCGAACTGGAATGTGGCGCTCGGATGCTTCCGCACCCAATTGTCCGAAAGCGACCTCCCCGCCCCCCATGTCTGGGGCTGGGGTGGGGGTTCCACCCTGGCTGAACTGGAGCTGGCCAAGCTCCAAGGGTGCCGCGCCACGATGGTGTCGGGGAACGAACAGAACCTGAAACACATCGCAGCCTCCGGGATTGAAACAGTTGACCGCCGAGAGTTCCCGAACCTCACCTACGACGCCGATCGCTATGGCGTCGACCACGAGTACCGGCAGTCCTTCAAGGAATCCGAAAAGAGGTTCCTCACCATGGTCAAAGAACGCACCGACGGGCTGGGGGTGCAGATCTTCATCGACTACATCGGACTCCCGACCCTCAGGGTGACCCAAAAGGCGCTCGGTCGCTGCGGTGTGATCGCCACCGCCGGCTGGAAACACGGCATGGATGAGCCCACCAACCGCGCCATGGAGTGCATCGCCCGCCACATCCACGTGTATACCCATTACGCCCGCTTCTCTGAGGTCCTCCCAGCAATGGACTTCGCCGAGAGGAACAACTGGCTGCCGCGGGTAGATGAGTCGGAGATCTACGACTTCGATGAGATACCCCGACTCGTGGCGGACTACGCGGCTGGCCAAACCAGCTACTACCCCATTTATCGTGTGAACGCCTCCTGACGAGATGCACGAGCCTCGATAGATCTACTTGGCCGGCGCCTCCTCAACTCATGATCTCGCCTATCGAGAGTTCGCAGAACGCTAACCAGAGCCGGTGACAAGCAGGACGACCGGCCGCTTCCGGCGCCGGGTCCAGAGTCAGAGCTAGGACGGCCCGGCTGCCAAGTCGGGCTCGGTTCCGGTCAGACCTCGGCCACCACGGCAGGGGGATCACCGGCGCCGGCTGTCACCTCGGTCGATCGTCCCTGATCCCGGAGTGCGGGCTTCTTCTCGAGATGATCCTTGTAGCGGATTAGCGGTTCCTCGACCAGCTTCCAGGACAGGTACACCGCAATAAAGGTCAAAGCGGAGGCAATGGCGAAACGGACGAGGGGAGGGAGATCCTGTGCGTGGTAGGCCACCGCGAACTGTATCGGGACATGCCATAGGTACAGACCGTAGGAAAGGCGACCCATCGCACGGAAGGGACGGGCACCGATAATGCGGCCCATGAACCACCGGCCATCCAGGGCCGCAAGGAGGATCACGGCCCAAGACGTTGCGAGAATGTTGTATCCGCCACGGTTAGCGAAGTCTCCATCGACGCTTAGGTTGATCACCCCCCAAGCGATGAAGGCGGTCGCCACCCACGCGGCCGCCGGCAGGTACTTACGAGGGGTGCGGCCGTGCACCCACCAGTAGGCGACGAGCGCGCCGAGAAGGAGGGAGTCTGCTCGCGTATCGGTATGGGTGTAGAGACGCAGCCAGTTCACACCATCCGACCACATCAGGTAACGGCGCACCGTAATGATGACGATGGCCGAACCCAGAATGATCGTGACGGTGCGCAGCCTGCGTCGCAGCGGCAGCACGAACAACACGATGAGTGGCCAGGCTAGATAGAACTGCTCCTCCAGGCTCAGCGACCACAGCTGGGTGAGCCCGGTGGCCACCCGCGCCGTGAGGATGTTGTCCATCCTCAGATTCACCGTGAAGGTGGACACGGACCAGATCGTCTCCCGCTCCACCTGCATGTCGTAGTTGACGATCGACGCGTATATGTAATGGACCACCAAGAGAAGCCACAGAGCTGGCAGCAGGCGAAGCGCCCTTCGCCGATAGAAGGCCAGTAGACCGATACCACCCGTCCGATGCTGTTCCTTCAGCAGCAGAGCAGTGATGAGAAACCCTGACAGCACAAAGAAGGCGTCCATAAAGACGAACGTGCCCGGTAGCAGCTCAGGGAGACCCTTCTGATCGAAATCGGGAAGAAGAATCATGGACGCGTGGGCGGTCACTGCGAACAGGGCCCCAGTGGCGCGGATACCGTCAAACCCGGGCTCATAGCCGATCTGACGGTACGTAGGGGATGCCACCCCCGGCTCTGGCGATGTGCTCAACGGAGGAGCCAACCTATCGTCAGGCATTCCAGCGGAGCAGTACCGCTCCCGCGGTGATCCCGGCGCCAACCGACACGACGAGAACAAGGTCACCGTCGTCGAGTTCGTCACCTGATTCCTGCCAACCATGAGATAGAGCGGTCAAGGATCCGGCTCCGGATTGGTTACCAGCCCATGAGACGTTTCGCCATTGTCGATCGACCGGGATATCGAGGCTATCGGCCACATCGGCTAGGAGTCTGGTGCTCGACTGGTGACCCACCAGAATTCGCACGTCGCCCCCATCGG
This sequence comes from Acidimicrobiales bacterium, assembly GCA_020439505.1. GTDB lineage: Bacteria > Actinomycetota > Acidimicrobiia > Acidimicrobiales > Iamiaceae > Aquihabitans. The sequence goes on along the minus strand of JAGQSO010000046.1, from coordinate 8,574 downwards.
CTCCGACGAGATCCAAGACACGCCGCCCCACCACCTCTGAGAGCCGCACCACATGCTTGTACGAGCGAGGTCCATCGTGGCTGAAATGACCGCCGCGGGGAACCTTGACGAAGTCAGGGGAAGAACTGTCGTTGGTCAGCTCCGCCCCTACCACCTGAAATGCACCGCTCCTGGGAGTCCGCTGCAACAGAGCAGTGCCGGCAGCGTCACCGAAGAAGATGCTGGACTCCGAATCGTCATGATCGATGTAAGGCGAGATGTTCTCGGCCATGCAGACCGCCACCTTCTGGAGACTGGTGTCCCATCCCATCATGGAAGTGGCGATCGTCAAGGCGTAAGGGAACCCGGCGCAACAGGCGTTGATATCGAAGCTCGTGGCATCGGGATTGATCTCGCTGGCGATCCGCGAACTGGTGGGAGGTACCGGCTGATCAACGAAGGTCGACCCGCAGACGAGCAGGTCAATGTCTCGACCCGACCATCCCGCTCGGACCAAAGCATCGGCCACGGCATCGATAGCCAATGGTGCGATGTCGTCGCCCTCGGCCAGACGACAGCGTTCGGTCATGCCGAGGTACTTCTCGCTCCATCCTTCGGCGAGCCCGTACTTCAGGTCAAGGTCCGAACTGAGGAGACGGTTCGGTCCGTGGCGATGCCCGGTTGCGACCAGGTAGACGTCATCGATCAACGGCACGACAAGATCATACTCCAGTGTGCTCCTCTGCGAGGCCGACATCGCCCGGGCTGAAGGGGCGCTGGCTCCGCCGATAGCCTCGGAATCCATGACCTCACTCGACCTGTTCTCGCTTCAAGATCGGGTTGCGATCGTGACCGGAGCAACCCGCGGTATCGGTCGTGCTATCGCCTTCGGAATGGCTGAGGCCGGAGCTTCGGTGAGCATCGTCAGCCGCAATGCCGATGCCTGCCGGGCCACCGCTCGGGAACTGACCGCCGCCGGGTACCGCGCAATCGCCTGCCCGGGTCACCTGGGTTCCGTCGACGACATCGCCGAGATCACCGCCACAACGGTCGACCGATTCGGCGGGATCGACGTCGTGGTCAACAACGCCGCGACCGCCCTCAGCGAACCGGTGGGCGAGATCACCGAGTCAGCCCTGAGCAAAACGACCGCCGTGAACCTGGCAGGGCCGGTCTTCCTCCTTCAGGCCGCTACGCCACATCTCAAGAAGTCGAGGCATGCGTCAGTAGTCAACGTGGTTTCTGCCGGCGCCTGGATGTTTCTCCCTGAGGTGGCCATCTACGCCGCCACCAAGGCGGCCCTGGTGTCTTTCACCCGTTCATCGGCTGCCGCCCTCGCTCCGCATGGAATCCGGGTCAACGCGCTGGCACCGGGCGTGGTCGACACTGACAAGCGCGCCACGTCCTCGGATGCCTTGTATCACCACCTCGTGAACTCGGCCACGCTCCGCCGAGCGGCATCACCGAGGGAGATGGTGGGACCCGTCATATTCCTTGCGTCATCCGCATCGAGCTACATGACGGGCTCGGTTCTGCACGTCGATGGTGGGACTGTTGCATCCTGACACCTGACCTGAGCTCAGCAATCTCCGGGAGCGGGAGCCACACTTGCCGGGCCCGTACGAGCCAGCGGAAAGACGTGCTACAAACGCATCGCCCGGTCCGAGGGCCTGCGAATGGAGCGCCTTCCATGACTCAGCCAGCCAGCAACATCGACCTCGACGAGGAGCAGGCACCGCCTACCTCTGGTTCCGGGAACTCCCTGGATCCGGACGAGAAGTTCCGGGCGCTGGTCCGGCGGCTCAGCGAGCAGTCGGTCGTCAAGCACTTCGACGCCTACGCCGACATCGACTGGGATGCGCCAGAGATGGCGATCGACCGGCGTGACCCGCGCTTCGAGCTGGGACCTGACCACCCGCTCGGAGCCACCGACTGGTATCGGTCTCTGCCCCAGGAGACCCGGGCCGGCATCGGGCTGCAAGGGATCGTCTCCAACATGAAGGCCGGCCTCCAGTTCGAGAGCATCCTCAAGCGCGGCCTGCTCGAATATGCCTTCACCCTGCCCGACAACTCGCCCGAGTTCCGCTACGCCTATCACGAGGTGATCGAGGAGGCGCAGCACTCCCTGATGTTCCAGGAGTTCGTGAACCGTGCGGGCATCCCAACCCGCGGTCTGAGCTGGGACATGAAGCTCGGTGCTCGACAGGTCATCACCCTGGCGCGGTTTTTCCCGGAACTGTTCTTCGTGTTCGTCCTCGGGGGTGAGGACCCGATCGACCACGTCCAGCGACAGGTGCTTCGCAACACCGAGGATCTGCATCCGCTGTTGGAGCGGATCATGAGGATCCATGTGACCGAGGAGGCCCGTCACCTGTCCTTCGCCCGTCAGTACCTCCGAACCGAGGTGCCTCGGTTGTCGCGTTGGCGTCGGGCGGTGATCGCGGTTGGGGCGCCGACCATCCTGGCGGTGATGGCCAGCATCATGATGCGTCCGCCTCGGCACCTGATCAGGGCCCACGCGATTCCGGCCGAGGCGCTGGCCGAGGCGTTCGGTCCCACCGGCCCGGGCCCCCAGGGGGTGCGGGACTCGCTGCGTAAGGTGCGCGCCCTGCTGGCGGAGCTCGGATTGGTCACGTGGTATTCCAAGCCATTGTGGGTGCGATTCGGAATCTGGGACGCCCCGACAAAGCGCTGAGCCCGCCGTGGGTTCGAATCCTTCCGCCCTAACCCCTCGGAGCTGGTCGGACTAGGTCGCGGCTGGCTTCGGGCCGATCGGTCAGCGGGCCAGGGGCTTGTAGCGGATGCGGTGGGGCTGGTCGGCCTCCGCCCCGAGTTCCTTCTTGCGGAAGGCCTCGTACTCGCTGAAGTTGCCCTCGAACCAACGGACCTGGCTGTCGCCTTCGAAGGCCAACATGTGGGTGGCGATGCGGTCCAGGAACCAACGGTCGTGGGAGATCACCACCGCGCAGCCGGCGTAGGCCTCCAGGGCGTCCTCCAGAGCCCGAAGGGTGTCGACATCGAGGTCGTTGGTGGGTTCGTCGAGGAGCAGGACGTTGCCGCCCTCCTTGAGGAGCTTGGCCAGGTGCACCCGGTTGCGTTCACCACCCGACAGGACGCCGACGGGCTTTTGTTGGTCCGAACCGGTGAAGTTGAACGAGGCGACGTAGGCGCGGCCGTGGATCTCGCGGCCGCCGACCACCAGGTCGTCACGTCCACCGGTGATCTCCTCGTACACGGTCTTGGAGTCGTCCAGGCTGTCGCGGCTCTGATCCACGTAGGCCAGCTCGACGGTGGAGCCGACGGTGATGGCACCCGAGTCGGGCTGCTCCTGCCCGGTGAGCATCCGAAACAGGGTGGTCTTACCGGCACCGTTGGGGCCAATGATGCCCACGATGCCGGCCTTGGGCAGGGAGAACGAGAGGTCCTCGATCAGCAACTTGTCGCCGAAGCCCTTGGACAGGTTCGACACCTCGATCACCTGATCGCCGAGACGGTTGCCCGAGGGGATCATGATCTGGAGCTCAGAGGCGCGACCTTCGGCCGCCTTGGCCTCCTCCAGCAGCTTGTCGTAGGCGGCGAGGCGGGCCTTGCCCTTGGCCTGGCGGGCCTTGGGGGCCATGCGCACCCACTCGAGCTCATGCTTGAGGGTGCGCTGGCGGGCCGACTCCTGCTTCTCCTCTTGGGCCAGCCGGGCTGACTTCTGGTCCAACCAACCCGAGTAGTTGCCCTCGAAGGGGATGCCGCGGCCGCGGTCCAACTCCAGGATCCAACCTGCCACGTTGTCGAGGAAGTAGCGGTCGTGGGTGATGGCCACGATCGTCCCGGCGTAGTCGCGTAGGAACCGCTCCAGCCAGGCCACGGACTCGGCGTCGAGGTGGTTGGTGGGCTCATCCAACAACAGCAGGTCGGGAGCCGATAGGAGTAGACGGCACAGCGCCACCCGGCGCTTCTCGCCACCGGAGAGGGTGGAGACATCGGCATCGCCGGGAGGAAGACGAAGGGCGTCCATGGCGATCTCGATCTTGCGGTCGAGGTCGTTGGCCCCCTTGGCGGCGATCTCGGCCTCCAGGCGGGCCTGTTCCTCGCCGATCTTCTCGTAGTCGGCGTCGGGGTCGGCGTAGCGGGCCAGGCAGGCGTCGTAGGCCTCGAGCAGTCCGGCCACCTCGGCGACACCGTCCATGACGTTGCCTTTGACGTCCTTGGTGGGGTCGAGGCGCGGTTCCTGGTGGAGCATCCCCACGGTGAACCCGGGGGTGAGTCGTGCTTCACCGGTGAAGCCGTCGTCCTCGCCCGCCATGATCTTGAGCAGCGAGGACTTGCCGGCACCGTTGGCACCCAGGACGCCGATCTTGGCCCCCGGATAGAAGGAGAGGTTGATGTCCTTCAACACCTCGCGGTCCGGCGGATAGAACCGGGTCAGCTTGCGCATGGTGTAGATGAACTGGGCGCTCACAGCGCACCACCTCCTGGGTCGATGCTCGACGGTCCGATGGGACCGATCCAACCTAGTGCCGCGACCGTCAACCCTTTACGGGGGGTGCCGACCGCCGCCGAGTCGGCGATCAGAGATCGAAGGTGGTGAACGTTCCCGCCGCGGTCGAGATCAACTTGTCGTCCTCGCCGGTGATCCTGCCTTCGAGGTGGATCAGGTTCCGGCCGGCCTTGATCACCTCGACGGTGGCGCTCAGCCGCCCCGTCGACGCCGGGCGGACGAAACGGAACTGGATGTCGACCGAGGTGGCGTAGCGACCCTCGGCCAGCACCGACATGGCCGCCGCACCCATGGCGGTATCGACCAGCGCGAAGAGCACCGCACCGTGGACCACCCCGTTGGGGTTCAGGTGTTTGTCGTCGACGACCAACGAGGCCTCGGCGGTACCGGCGGTGGCGGAACTGATATCCATGCCGAGGAAGGTGCGGAGGGGGAAGGTCGCGTAGTCGTCGAAGGACATCGGTGCATGATCGCACGGGCGCGGTCGATGACCAGCTGGCGGGCCGAAAGGCGGTGAACCGACGGTCGTTAGGATCGGGTGCGATGACCGAAAGCCCCAGCTCCACCGAAATCCTTGGCCCCAACGCGTGGCTGGTCGACGAGATGTACGAGCAGTACCTCGCCGACCCCGCCTCGGTGAGCGAGAGCTGGAGGGACTTCTTCGCCGACTACCAGCGCGACCGAGACGTGGTTGCCTCCACCCCCGATGTGGCGCTTCCGGCCACCGGACGGATCGGAGACACCAGCCAGGTGCCGGCGGTCGGCGCCCCCACACCCGGTGCAACCCCGACCGGTGCGGCGCCGTCGACGGGTATCGCCGCCGACGGAACGGTGGAGGTCCCCGGTGAGCCGCTCAGGGGAGCGGCGGCGCGGATCGTCACCAACATGGAGGCCAGTCTGGCGGTACCCACCGCGACGTCGTTTCGGGAGGTTCCGGCCAAGCTGTTGGAGGTAAACCGGCGGGTCATCAACGGCTACCTCGGCCGCACCAGGGGCGGAAAGGTCAGCTTCACCCACCTGATCGGTTACGCGATCGTGCGGGCCGCCGCCGACACCGTCCCGGTGATGAACAGCAGCTACCTGGAAGGCCCCGACGGCAAGCCCCGGGTCGTCCGCCACCCTCGGGTCGGGCTGGGTCTGGCGGTCGACGTCGAGAAGGCCGGCGGCACGCGCACCCTGTTGGTCCCGGTGGTCAAAGACGCCGACGTCTTGGACTTCCGGGGGTTCTGGGGGGCCTATGAGGACCTGATCCGCAAGGTCCGCAACAACAAGCTCACCCCCGACGACTTTGCCGGGGCCACCATCACCCTCACCAACCCCGGAACCATCGGGACCGTCCAGTCGGTACCGCGGCTGATGCCGGGGCAGGGCGTGATCGTGGGGGTGGGACGTCTCGACTATCCGGCCGCGTTCGGCGGCGCCGACGAGGCCGCCTTGGCCGAGCTCGGTGTGTCCAAGGTGATGACCATCACCTCCACCTATGACCACCGCATCATCCAGGGGGCGGAGTCGGGCCTGTTCCTCAAGCGGGTGCAGGACCTGCTGATGGGCGGGGACGGCTTCTACGACGACGTGTTCCACTCGCTGGGGGTTCCCTACGAGGCGGTGCAGTGGCGGGTCGACGACAACCCCGTCGATCGTGAACAGGGCCGGCTGGAAAAGCAGATGCACGTGCAGACGCTGATCAGCCAGTACCGGGTCCGGGGTCACCTCATCGCCGATCTGGATCCGTTGGCTTGGAAGGAACCGGTGATGCACTCCGAGCTGGACCCGGCCACCTACGGGCTGACCATCTGGGACCTGGACCGGGAGTTCCTTTGCGGTGGGGTGGCGGGCCGGACCCGGATGAAGCTCGGGGACCTGCTCCACGTGCTGCGCGACGCCTACTGCCGCACGGTGGGCATCGAATACATGCACATATCCGACCCGGCTCAGAAGCGCTGGATCCAACAGCAAGTCGAGGGCGTCACCAGCCGCATCGACGCCGACGAGCAGCGCCACATCCTGGGGCGCCTCAACGCAGCCGAAGCGTTCGAGAAGTTCCTGGCCACCAAGTACGTCGGCCAGAAGCGCTTCGGCATAGAAGGCGCAGAGTCGGCCATCCCGATCCTTGACGCCGTCCTGGCCGCCGCGGCCGACGACGGCCTCGACGCGGCGGTGATGGGAATGGCCCACCGCGGTCGCCTCAACGTGCTCACCAACATCGTGGGCAAGAGCTACGACCAGCTGTTCCGGGAGTTCGAGGGCTTCATCGACCCCGACTCCACCCAGGGATCGGGTGACGTCAAGTACCACCTCGGTCAGACCGGCACCTTCGTCAGCCGCGCCGGCAACGAGATCGAGCTCGAGCTGGCGGCCAACCCCAGCCACCTGGAGACCGTCAACCCGGTGGTGGAAGGCATGGTGCGAGCCATGCAGGATCGCATCAACAACCCTGACGGGTTCTCCGTCCTTCCGATCCTCCTGCACGGCGACGCCGCCTTCGCCGGTCAGGGAGTCGTGGCCGAGACCCTCAACTGTTCGACCATCAAGGGTTACCGCGTGGGGGGAACGGTCCACCTGATCATCAACAACCAACTCGGGTTCACGACCTCACCCGACTCGGCGCGCTCGAGCGAGTACTGCACCGACGTGGCCAAGATGATCGAGGCGCCGATCTTCCATGTGAACGGCGACGACCCCGAGGCGTGCGTGCGGGTGGCCCGGCTGGCCTACGCGTTCCGTCAGGAGTTCCATCGTGACGTGGTGATCGACATGGTCTGCTACCGCCGTCACGGTCACAACGAGGGCGACGACCCGAGCTACACCCAGCCCCTCATGTACAAGCGGATCGACGCACGGCGTTCGGTCCGCAAGATCTACACCGAGGCTCTCGTCAAGCGGGGGGATATCTCGATCGAGGACGCCGAGAAGGCGTTGGACGACTTCAGTGCTCGCCTCCAGACCGCCCTCAACGAGACCCGTGACTCCAAGCCCACGACCGAGATAATCGCCAAGCCGGTCCCGCCTGCGGTCGGGGTGCTGCCGGCGGTGAACACCGGGGTGGAGCGGTCCACGCTGGAACGCATCTACGAAGTGATGTCCACGGTGCCCGAGGGCTTCCAGGTTCACCCGAAGCTGGCCAAGCAGTTCGAGACGCGGACCAAGATGGTCCACGACGGCGAGGTCGACTGGGCCACGGCCGAAGCACTGGCCATGGGCTCGATCCTGTTGGACGGCAACAACATCCGCTTCTCCGGTCAGGACTCGCGCCGGGGCACGTTCTCCCAGCGCCATTCGGTCCTGTCCGACTACGCCACCGGGGAGGAGTACGCACCGCTGGCCCATCTCGGCGACGGCCAGGGCAAGTTCTGGATCTATGACTCCTTGCTCAGCGAGTACGCCGCCATGGGCTTCGAGTACGGCTATTCGGTGGTGGCCAAGGATGCGCTGGTGTGCTGGGAAGCCCAGTTCGGTGACTTCGTGAACGGCGCCATGATCATCATCGATCAGTACCTGGTGGCGGCCGAGGACAAGTGGGGCCAGACCTCGGGCCTGGTCCTACTCCTGCCTCATGGACTGGAAGGCCAGGGGCCCGAGCACTCATCGGGTCGGGTCGAGCGCTTCTTGACCCTGTGCGCCGAGGACAACATCCAGGTTGCCAACGCCACGACCTCCGCCCAGTACTTCCACCTGCTCCGCCGTCAGCTCCGCCGAGACGTCCGCAAGCCCCTGGTCGTCATGACTCCGAAGTCACTGCTGCGGGCCAAGCAGGCCCGTTCGCCGATCGGCGAGCTCACCACGGGTTCGTTCCGTGAGATCATCGACGATGCCGCAGTGACGGACCGCGCCGCGGTAGAGCGGGTGGTGTTCTGTTCGGGCAAGGTCGCCTACGACGCCATCGCCCGACGGGACGAGCAGGGCCACCGGGCCGCGGTGGTGCGCATCGAGCAGCTGTATCCGTTCCCTTACGCCCAGATCACCGACCTGTTGGCGACCTATCCGAACGCCACCGAGGTCACCTGGTTGCAGGAGGAGCCCGACAACATGGGGCCGAGGTCCTTCGTGTCCGAGCGTCTCCAGCCGCTGGTTCCCGACCAGATGCGGTTCCGTCAGGTGTCGCG
>JAGQSO010000263.1 GCA_020439505.1 Acidimicrobiales bacterium | reverse complement strand
TCCACTCGGCCGCCCACCCTCCATGCCAGTGGGTGAGGTGGGGATCGACCCCGGCCAGTGCGGGCGATGAACCCCGAGCCCGGTGCAAGGTGACCGGTCCCGTCCCCCGGTTGGTGACGACAACCCACTGTTCGATGATGTCGAACTCCGGCCAGGCCCGGGCAACGACCTCGACTGCCAGCGGGGCAACCCGGTCCTCCATCGCGGCCCGGACCGTCGGCCGGAGCGTCCCGGTTCTCCCCGCCACCTCATCGGCGCAGGTGATATCGGCCACCACCAGTCGGGTCGAGGTGACCCCGTCTGAGTGGGTCACACGCAGGGCAGGTTCCCGCAAAGGTTCCTCACCAAAGGTGGGGTACGCCAACGGGTACAACGCCAGAGGAAAGACGGGCTCGGCCTCCCCCTGGCCGGGTTCGGCGAGCATCGGTCCGAACGCGAGCTGCCTCAACATCGACTCGTCATCGACCGCCCAAACCAATTCGGTGCGCCCAGCGAGCAATCTGATCACCCTGGGCGCGCCCTCGACCACCGATCCGGCACGCATGCCTCAGATAATTGCAGGACGGGGTTGATCGGCGCGGCGCAAGGCGCACAATGGATCCGTGGACGGTGTCGACCTGGTCACCGGTGCGTTTGGCAACGCCGGAAGCGCCATCGCAGCCCAACTCGGCGAGCAGGGCCGGGCGGTGAGGACCCTCACGACCCGGTCACCCGAGGGCGGCGAACCGACCGACATCGAGGTGCGACCCCTCGACTGGGACGACGCGACCGCGCTCAAGGACGCCTTCGACGGAGTCGAAACGTTCTACAACACCTACTGGATGCGCCTCGGGGACCGCCATGGCTCCTACGACCTGGCCGTACAGCGCTGCTTCCAGCTGATAGAGGCGGCCGAATCGGCGGGCGTCGAGCGGATCGTCCACGTCAGCATCGCCCACGCCTCACACCGCTCCGCATACCCCTACTTCCGGGCCAAGGCAAAGGTCGAAGAGCGCCTGGAACTCAGCGACGTCCCGACCCTCGTGGTACGGCCGACGCTGTTGTTCGGCGGGCAGTCAGTGCTACTCAACAACCTCGCCTGGGCGCTCCGAAAGCTCCCGGTGTTCGCGGTTGCCGGCCGGGGCGACTACCGGGTACGCCCCATCCATGTGGACGACCTGGCTCGCCTGTGCGTCCTCGGACCCCACCTCGACGACGAACCCGAGGTCCACGTCGATCGGCTGATCGACGCTTCCCCGCACCTGGTGGTCGACGCCGTCGGCCCTGATCGCCCCACCTACATGGATCTGGTGCGGGAGATCCGTCACGCGACGGGATCCAGGGTCCTGATCGTTCGCACGCCCACACCAGCGGTGCTGGCCGGGAGCAGACTGATCGGCGCTCTGGTGCGCGACCAGGTGCTCGACCGCGACGAACTGGTGTCGACCGTCAAGGGCTTGGCCGACACCGAGGGACCACCCACCGGGTCGACATCCCTACTGGGCTGGATCCGTGATCACGCCGGGGATCTTGGTCACCACTACCACAACGAGCGAACATCCCGGCCGGTTCCAGCGGGCGAATCGACCTGAGGAGGCGAGCCGACGGGCGAGCCCGGGTCCTATCCAACCTCTTTCCCTCCAATCGTTTCGTGACTACGCTCAGTGCCGTAATGAACACAAAAAGCCTCAGAGGCCTCATCGCTGCCGCCGCCGCGGTGCTGGTGATCGGCGCCACCACCGCCGCCCCGGCAACCGCCACCAACGTCACCCTGCCCGGCAGCGGTGACCCGGTGGTCATGCAGGCAGGTAACCGGTACTTCCCCCGCGACGACCAGGGGCGTGCCTTTGTGATGCACGGCTTCAACATCAAGCTCCACGGGGATCGCCTCAACGAGGTCACACCCGATGTCCTCGCCGGCATGCGCGAGAACGGCTTCACCGTGCTGCGACTGGCCACCTTCTGGGCCGACCTCGAGCCGACCCAGGGCACCTGGAACGAAACCTACGTAGAGGACCTGCGCCGAATCCTGCGCGACGCCGACCAGATCGGGATGAAGGTCGTCCTCACCATGCACCAGGACTCCTACAGCACCCTGGTGGGCGGGTACGGCATCCCCGACTGGACCACCCGAACCGACGGCTTGGTCTACGCCGACACCCCCATCCCCTGCACCGACGCCGCCAACCAACGGGCCTGGCACCACTTCTATGAGGACACCGACATCCAGCAGGCTCAGGTCGCCGCCTGGCAGAAGATGGTCGCCGAGTTCAAGGACGAACCCGCCCTCTACGGCTACGACCTGTTGAACGAGCCCTGTGGGCAGATGAACCCGGGTGATTCGTTCAACTCGGCGCTGACCCGGGTCGAACAGACTCAGATCACCCCCATGTTGCAGCGCCTCACCAACGCCATCCGCGCCACCGACACCCACACCTGGATCTTCCTCGAGGGTGCTTTCGCCCTCACCTCCTCGCTCAGCGGCCCCACCGCCCTGGGCCCGGTGTCGGATCCCACCGGACGCCAGATCTACGCCCCTCACATCTATGACCTGGGCATGGAGTCAGGAGCCGACTGGAACCCGGCAAGCCCCTTCGTCAGCAACTACTTCTCCACCATCGGCGACTACGGCGCCGCCCAGGGCATCCCCACCATCGTCTTCGAGTGGGGCCCCCAACAGCCCAAGCTTCCCAACGCCGCCGACTACGTCCACCAGGTCCTGTCTGGTGCCGACTCGGCCGTTGCCGGATGGTCCGCGTTCGCCTGGTGCAAGGCGTTGGGCGGCTGGTGCCAGCTCGACTCCAACGGCAACCCCGGTGCCGGCATGACCGACACCGTGCAGATCTACCCGGTCCAGGTGGCCGGACGACCGATGAAGATCGAGGGCGACTACGCCGCCGGTGTCTCCAACGTCACCGTCGATCCCGAGCGGGCCGGGGCGACCGGACCCACGACCTTCTACTTCCCACTGCGCCGCTTCCCCAACGGTCCCGCCGTAAGCGTCGACCTGCCGTCGGATCGCTGGAACTGGACCTTCGACAAGTCCACCCAGGAGGTCGCGGTTCAGGTCCTCGGCGACGACACCTACACCATCACGGTCCGCGAGGCGGGTGAGGAGCCCGAGCGCCCCACGACCACCACGGGCCCGAACAACACCACGACCACGGCTCCGTCGTCGACCACCGGTTCCACCACCAGCCAGCCCACCACCACCCGACCGGGCACGACCAACCCCACCACCACCCGGCCCGGTGGCTCCGGCACAACCGGCACCACCAACCCCAACAGCCCCGGCGGCAACACCGGCAACACCCCTTCGGGTTCGCTGCCCAGAACCGGTACCCCGGCGACGACCCTGGCCCTGGTCGCCGTGGCCCTCCTGGCCACCGGTGCCGCCATAGCAACCGCCCGCCGCCTCTCCACCGGAAACTGACCCCAAGCCCGATCGCCGGCATCACCGAACCTGGAACAACGAGGAGCCCTGTCCGACACATCCGGACAGGGCTCCCCTTCTTCTCCACACAACACTCCCCCATCGAGACTGGCCGAGTGCAATTGCGGCACCTTCGCTGGTGAGGTGAACCCGTTCGCCGAGCGATAACGAAGGACTAGGCCGATCAGAAAAAGGCCAGGCCGAGGAAATTGCCCCCTGACCTGGCCTTTTGGTGGTGGGCGCAGAGGGACTCGAACCCCCGACATCTGCCTTGTAAGGGCAGCGCTCTAGCCAACTGAGCTATGCGCCCGGAAAGATCGCACGATAGCCGAGGGGACTCACC
>JAGQSO010000045.1 GCA_020439505.1 Acidimicrobiales bacterium | reverse complement strand
TCCCAGCAGTCGTTGTGTAGCCATGTGGCGGCGAGTTTGCCGTCCGCCCCCGTGAGGGGGCGGCTCCATTGCGGCTCCCAGCAGTCGTTGTGTAGCCATGTGGCGGCGAGTTTGCCGTCCGCCCCCGTGAGGGGGCGGCTCCATTGCGGCCTGTCAGTGGTGCGAATCCTATTCCGAATACGGTTGTCCGTCCGCCCCCGTGAGGGGGCGGCTCCATTGCGGCGCCCAGCACCCAGCGCGAGGCGGCAGGTCGTGAGCGCCGCCGTCCGCCCCCGTGAGGGGGCGGCTCCATTGCGGCGCAATGAGCTTGAGCAAGTCCTTGACGTTCACACCGTCCGTCCGCCCCCGCGAGGGGGCGGCTCCATTGCGGCATGGATCTCCCCCGGCTGCTGCGGTGTTGGCTGCCGCCCGTCCGCCCCCGTGAGGGGGCGGCTCCATTGCGATGACTGGTCGTGATCAGAGCGCTCGGGATCTGTTGTCGGTCATCACCTGAGCGTGGGTGGGTTCGGGTGGCCGCGGTCGGCGGTGACACCATTCGGTAGCCTGCCGCGCCGGCCGCAACTGCCGTCGCCTTCCCACCTCAACGTCAACCGAGGACCCGTCATGACCAGGTCTCCCCTTGCCGGCGATCCGGCATCGAATCGCAAGCTGACGCGGTCGGGTCGACTTCGGTTCTCGGTGACCCCCCGTCCGGCGGTGGAGCTCCCCGAGGTCCAAGGCCTTCTGGCCGGGGCCGCCCTCGTCGACATCACGCCCCCGCCTGGTCTGCCCAAGGCCGGGTATTCGGCCAACGCCCACACCGGCAACGGGTTCCACACCCGGCTGCGGGCCGCGATCACCCACCTGCGGACCGGGCGGTCATCGCTGGCGTTGGTGCAGCTCGACCTCCTCGGCGGTTCGCCGATCCTCCAGCACCTGGTCGCCGAGGCCATCGCGGATGAGACCGACGTTCCCCTGGCCGGGGTCTGGATCGGTGCCACCCACACCCACGCCGGTCCCGGCCAGTTCCTCGGGTCGGACTTCTACAACCAGCACGCATCCAACAAGGCGGGCTTCGACCCGGAGTGGACGCAGTTCCTGGTCGAGCGGATCTCGGGCGGGATCATCGACGCCTACCGGAGCCGGGGCCCGGCGCGGGCGGCGATGGGAACCTGTGAGGTGTGGGGGCTGACCCGCAACCGCTCCCAGGACCCCCACGTCCACAACACCACCGTCGCCGATAAACGCCTCGACCCTCAGCGCAAGTGGGTGTCGGTCAATCCCCAGCTCCACCTGCTTCGAGTCGACCGGGTGGTGGGCGAGGGGACCGAGCCCCTGTCGGCCGCGGTGGTCTTTTCGATCCATGGCACCGGGATCTCCATGAAGGCCCACGAGTACAACGCCGATCTGTGGGCCTACCTCAAGGGTGAGTTGGGCGATCGCATCGAGTCGGCGGCCGGAACCCGCCCGGTGGTCGGGGCCATGGAGGGCACCCACGCCGACGTCGCTCCGGCGTTGCGGCCCAGCCTGGCCGGGCACCGGGAGGCCCGCCGCATCGGTACCGGGATCGGCGCCGAGGCCTTCGACCTGTTCCACGCCCTGGGCGGTGAGTTAACCGACGACCTTTCCCTCGACGTGGGCTTGCGTGAGATCGACCTCGACCGAACCCACACCATCGACGGTGTGACCCTTCCTGACCGCCCGGCGGTGGGAGCTGCCCTGGTGGCCGGGGCCACCGAGAACCTCACCCCGGTCATCAACCGCATACCGCCTTTCCGGGCCGGTGTACCCAAGCGTCGTGGCACCGCCAACGCCCAGGCCGAGAAGTGGGTCATCGGGTCGCGGTGGCTTCAGCCCCTGGTCCTGCCCAAGAAGGGGTTCCCTCGGGTGATGCCCATGCAGGTGATCCGGCTGGCGGACCGGGTGCTGGTCGGCCTCCCGTTCGAGACGACGGTGGAGTCGGGGCGCCGGGTCGCCGCCGCGGTGAATTCAGCGCTGGAGTCCGCGGGTGAGGTGGCCGACCCCACCGTGGTCGTGTCGTCGGTGGTCAACGACTACTGGGGTTACGTCGCCACCGCCGAGGAGTACTCCCTCCAGTACTACGAGGGGGGCCATACCCTGTACGGGCCCAACACCCAGGTGTTCGTGGCTCTCCAGGCGGCGCGTCTGGCCGGCGACACCGCGGGGCGGGCGGTGTTCGCCGACGTGTGCCGTCAACGCTCCTGGGACCTGGGCGTGCGCAGGTTCCTGCCGTCGCCGTCGACGGCCTCCCCGGCCCGCCGGTTCGAGGGGCAGGCGACCTTCACCGATCCCACCGCCACCACCGACGGGTTCTGGGAACAGACGTGGATCGACTGCGGTCCCGGCGATCTCGACTGGCATGACCCGCTGATCCAGGTTCAGTTCAGCGACGACGCCGGGGAGTCGTGGGCTGGGGCACTCGATCACGGCCGGCGGGTGGACGACCAGGGCTGGTCGCTGGCGGTTACCCATCTCGGACCGGTCTCCGACCGCGGACCCGAGGGCGCTCACCGCTACCGGGTGCGCTGGTTCGAGCCGGTCCACCACTTCGGGAGGATGCACCGCTTCGTGCTGGTCGACAACGCGGAGCGTCCCGAGACCGCTGGCCCGGCCTTCGATTGATCCGGATCGGCGGCCACCGACGTCTCAGCCGCCGATAGCAGGATCCCCGGCGCGCCCCGCTGCGAGGTGCGAACATCTCGGCCATGACCGAGACCATCGCTGAGCGATACCACCGACTTTCGGAGCTGTTGACCCGCACCATCAACGACGTCGACACCCACCGATGGAACGATCCCTCACCGTGCGAGGGATGGTCGGTCCTCGACGTCCTTCGGCACCTGATCGAGACTCAGGAGCTGGTGGCCGGGTTCATGGGGCGCGAGCTCAGCCCCGGACCGTCCTCGGGGAGTGACCCGGTGGGAGCTTGGCTGAACGTGAGCGATCAGATTCAGGCCCAACTGGAGAATCCCGCTACCGCCGGTGAGGAGTTCACAGGTATGGGGGAGCCGATGGCCTGGGAGCAGGTGGTGGACAAGTTGTTGAACTTCGACCTGGTGATACATAGATGGGATATCGCCCACGCCGTCGACCTGCCGGCCGAGATCGAACCAGCCGATGTCGAATGGGCGATGGCTGCCGCCCAGTCCCTGGGTGAGGATCTGCGAGGGGAGGGGGTTTGCGGCCCAGCCATCGAGGCACCTCTCGGCGCAGACGATCAGACCCAACTGTTGGCCTTCGTGGGGCGCAAGAGCTGGGCCTGAGCCCGTGGCGGGGCCCAGGTTCGCCGCCGATCGCTGACGGTGGACCCGCATCACAGCGCTGAACCATCCAAGGTGGGCACACGAGCGGGTGGAGACGTGCTAGCCCGGTGGGCGTGTCTGATCTCTTGGTGAAGTTGGGCGGCGTCGAGCTGGCGTCGATCCCGAGCCCGTCGGTGAACGTGTGGGGGATCGGACCGATCTCGCTGCACATCTACGGGCTGTGCATCGCCTTGGGGGTGGTGGCCGCGGTGACGATCTCGTCGCGGCGCTGGGCGGCGAGGGGCGGCAATCCCGACGACATCAGCACCATCGCCATCTGGGCGGTACCGGCCGGTGTGATCGGGGCGCGGCTGTACCACGTCGCCACCGACTGGAAGCTGTACCGCGACGACTGGGTCGGGGCGTTGAAGATCACCCAGGGCGGCTTGGGCATCCCCGGGGGGATCGCCGCCGGCGTGCTGGTCGGGTGGTGGGTGGTTCGGCGCAACGGATGGCCGGTGCGCGACCTGCTCGACGTGGTGGCCCCTGCCATCCCGGTTGCCCAGGCGATCGGGCGGCTGGGCAACTGGTTCAACCAGGAGGTGTTCGGCGGTCCGACGTCGCTGCCGTGGGGTTTGCAGATCGACCCCGAGAACCGCCCGGCCGGTCTCGAGGCCTATGAGACCTTCCACCCCACGTTCCTCTACGAGGCGATGTGGAACCTGTCGCTGGCCGGGCTCATCATCTGGCTCGACCGTCGGAAGATCCTGCGTCGAGGTGAGCTGTTC
>JAGQSO010000262.1 GCA_020439505.1 Acidimicrobiales bacterium | reverse complement strand
GCACTGGCCGCCATCTTGATGAGCATCTCCACCATCGTCGTCGCCGCCAACGCCCAGCTCCTGCGCCGTGTCGAACTACGACCCGAGGCGATGGCAACCGACGCAAGCGAGACAACCGGCGCGCCAGATCAACAGATGGAAGGAACGAAGACGTGAACCGCCACGAAGCACATACCGGCTCGGACCGAGGGCTGCTCATCGCGCTGGCGATCTGTTGCGCCGGCCCGATGGTGTTGATCGTGGTCCTGACCTCCGTGGCAGGCATCGCACTCGGTCCAGCCGCAGCGGTGTCGCTCGGGCTCGTCGCCGCAGGGGTGTGCGTCGCCGTCATGGTCCAACGCCACCGAGGACCCCAGCACCGGCCATCCGAAGACACCGACGCCCCGACCTCACACCGCCGGGATCACTCCGGCGGGTAGGGCTCGAACCCGTTCAGGTCCTGCTGTTCGCGAACGTAGCCGATGATCAGGTCGATCTCGTCTTCGTCGAGCCCGGCCACCGGTTCCATGTCGCCGAACTGCCAGTGGTGCGCACGCGTGCCCTGGGTGATCGCGGCCCGGAACGACGCATCGGGATGGTGGTCCAGTGCGTAGACCTGCGACAGGTGCGACGGCCCCTGGTCGGTGCCCCGTAGATCGCTGCCATGGCAGGAAGCGCACGACTGCTCATAGAGCGCCGCGCCGTCGATGGCGGTTGCTGCCTCGGGGTCATCGTCGCCGCCCGAGCACGACACCACCGCAACCATGGCTACGGCAGCCACGAGGACGGCTCGTGCCCGGTGCGAGCGCTTGGACGTCGAAGTGGGCTCCACGTCGAGACGGTACCTCCCGTCTGCGGGAGTCGACCTCGTTTCGACTTCCGGCGACGGAGCGTTTTCGCAGTGGGCTGCCGGCCAGCTCCGCCGAGCTGGTTCGAACCTGGTGCCGAGACAGATGCGTAGGCTCCGAAGGGCGATGGAGCTCGCCGACGAAACCGCCCACGGTGGGCTGATGGCTCCTACGAATCGAGGAGGAGCGATCCATGCCGACAGTGCTCGTCGCAGTGGCCGGAGCTCTCGGTGCGGTCCTGCGCTATCGCATCGGGCTCGCGGTCGGGGTCCGGACGTTTCCGTGGGCGACGTTGGGCGTCAACATCTCCGGCTCGTTCCTCCTGGCGTTGGTCCTCACCGGGCCTGCGGTGGCGCGCTGGCCGACCGTCACGAGTACCGCTGTCGCCGTCGGGTTCCTCGGGGCGTACACGACGTTCTCGACCTTCGGGTACGAGACGTTCACCCTGCTAAGGGACGAGCGGACCGCCGAGGCCGCGGGCTACGTGGCCCTGTCGCTCATCGGCGGACTCGCCGCAACCGGCCTCGGCTACCTCGCCGGTCGCGCCGTGACCTAACCCGCCGCTCCAACGGATGAGGCGGGTCTCGTTGCCTGCCCTCACTCGTGGGGATGGTGGTGGTGAAGGTCCGGGACGTGGGGGTGGTCGTGCACGAGGACCTCGTCGTGGGTGTGGCGATGGCTGTGCCGGCCGACGAACACCGCGGCTCGGTCGGGGTGGGCATGGTCGTGGTGGTCATCGGGGTGGGAGTGCTCGTGGTCGTGGGAGGTTCGCTCGTGGCGGTGCCGATGACCGTGGGCCGAGTCGAGTGACAGGCCAACACCGACCGCGGCGAGGACGATCGCGGCGAGTTGTGTCCCGGACACGGTGTCGCTCAGGAACAGCCATGCCCCGACCGCGCCGATGAATGGGGCGGTGGCGAAGATGACCTGGGCCCTGGCTGCGCCGAGGTCGCGTGCACCCTTCACCCACCAGGTGATGGACAGTCCGTAGCCGGTCGCCCCGATGACCAGCGCCCCGAACAACCCGCCGATGGTCAACGCCCCCGTCCCGTCGGATGCGATCGTCACGCCGAGCACGGCGTTGACCGATCCGGCCACGAGTCCCTTGGCCAGTACCACGGTCTCGGGCGACAGATGTTCGATCCGTGCCGTCACGCAGTTGTCGAGGCCCCAGCAAGCGCACGCGGCCGCGACCAGCAACGCGCCGACGCTGACCGTCCCGCCCGGCGCCCACACCAGCAGCATCCCGGCGGCCGTGATCAACCCAGCGGCCAGCAAGACACGACGGCCGAGGTGCTCACCGAAGAAGAGCCCGGCGAACACGACCGTGGCGACCAGCTCCAGGTTCAACAGGATCGACGCCGTCGATGCCTCGACCCGGGCCAGGCCAAGCACCAACAGCGCCGGACCGATGCCCCCTCCGGCGACCACCGCCACCGTGAGCGGAGCCCATCCGTCGCGCAGCGCGGCGCGATCTGGTGGCCGGCGCAGCACCGACGGCAACACCATGGCGGCAGCGCCCAGGTAGAGGAGCCCGGCGAGGAGCAGCGCCGACATGTCCGACGCCAGTACCGACGCGGCCGGTGCCGACGCGCCGAACAGGCCTGCAGCGCCAAGAACCCGGAGCACACCTACACGCGTCACGCACCGAGTCTCCCGCCCCAGACGACGAGCGGTCCAGAGTCAGCGCCCACCTCCTGGGGTGAGCGGGGGTCCCATCGCCCATGGCCCATAGACAATGGATCATCTCTCGTTCCCAGAGATGGGCCCCGCGAACCTCGGGAGGCCGGTCAGGTGGCTGCCCGAAGGTCAGATGATGCGACTGTGAAGCGCCACCGCGAGGTTTCGACGCGGCTTCGCATGTCCACACGGCGACACCCGCTCAGCGACGGTAGGCCGACAGGATTCCCTCAATGAGTTTCTACTGTTTCTTCTACTGTGCCACCCGGTACGGAGGCGAGGTGCCTCACGTGAAAGTGAGCGCGTGGGGGTTGGTGGTGCCTCACACACTTTGAGCGCTTGAGGGCTTGCGTTTGGTGGGTGTCAATCGGTTGATCGACGGTTGTAAGGATTCCAGATCGAG
>JAGQSO010000261.1 GCA_020439505.1 Acidimicrobiales bacterium | reverse complement strand
GTCGAGCAGCCATGTCGATCTTGCCTTCCATGAAGAGGCAAGCCTTCTCCCAGGCCTGGGATCATGCGCTCAAAGTGTGTGAGGCACCAAACATCTCCAAGCGCTCAAAGTGTGTGAGGCACGTCGGCCCGTTGTGATGAGGCTCCGATATGCGTACACTTTCACGTACGCAGAAGGGGTTACCGTGAAGACCATCAGCTACACCGAGTCCCGTCGGAACTACGCCGCCACCCTCAACTCGGTCGTCGATGACGCTGAGGAGGTGGTGATCACTCGCGCCGGCCGCGAGTCGGTCGTCCTCGTGTCGCTTGCCGAGTACGAGGCACTGAAGGAGACCGCACACCTCCTGCGCAGCCCGGAGAACGCCCGCCGCCTCCTCGAGTCCATCGACCAACTGGAGCGTGGCGATGGGACCGAGCGCCAGTTGGAGCAGTGAGGCTCGTCTGGTCTGAGGCGGCCTGGCAGGATTACCTGTGGTGGCAGACACAGGATCGCAAGGTCCTCAAACGGATCAACGTGTTGATCGCCGACGTCGCCCGAGCCGGAAACGGTGGTATCGGAAAACCTGAACCGCTCAAGTACGAGCTTTCCGGCTACTGGTCGCGGCGCATCACTGACGAACACCGCCTCGTCTATCAGGTGACCGCCGACGAGATCCGTATCGCTGCTTGCCGGTACCACTACGGCCGCTGATCTCAGTACCCAACCACCGGTCGGAGTAGTCCGTGGCCGGCGGCGGCCATGTGGGCATCGTCGAACGCGCAGGGACGCGATGACAAAAGCCGACTGGATAGGTCGGGAATTGGGTCGGATGTCGCGCTAGGGTGCGGCCATGACTGATGCCAACTGGGGTTTCGAGACCCGCCAAGTCCATTCAGGTGCCGCTGCTGACCCCACCACCGGGGCCGTCGTCACCCCGATCTATCAGACCACCGCCTACCAGTTCCGCGATTCCAAGCATGCCGCTGACCTGTTCGCGCTGGGTGAGATCGGCAACATTTACACCCGCATCATGAACCCCACCCAGGCCGTGGTAGAGGCTCGGGTCGCCGCGCTGGAAGGGGCACCTGACACCGCGGTGGGCCTGCCCGGGGCCTTGGCCTTGGCCTCGGGACAGGCGGCGTCGACCACCGCCATCTTGAACCTGGCCGGCGCCGGAGACCACATCGTGGCCTCGGCCGCCCTCTACGGCGGTACCTACAACCTGTTCCGCCATTCCCTGGCCAAGATCGGTATCGACTTCACCTTCGTGGAAGACCCCGACAACCTCGAGGAGTGGAGGGCCGCGGCTCGGCCCAACACCAAGGCGTTCTTCGGGGAGAGCATCGGCAACCCCATGAACAACTTCTTGGACATCCGCGGCGTCGCCGACGTGGCCCACGACGTGGGCGTGCCGCTGATCATCGACAACACCGTGGCCACCCCGTGGCTGATCCGACCCTTCGAGCACGGCGCCGACATCGTGGTCCACTCGGCCACCAAGTTCATCGGCGGTCACGCCAACTCCATCGGTGGCGTGTTGGTCGATGCCGGGTCGTTCGACTTCTCGGCCAACGATCGTTTCCCCGGGTTCACCGAGCCCGACCCCACCTACAACGGTCTGAGCTACTGGCCTGCGCTGGGGCCCGGTTCCTATGTCATCAAGGCCCGGGTTCAGATCCTGCGGGACTACGGGGCTGCGGTCAGCCCGTTCAACGCCTTCATGTTCGTCCAGGGTCTGGAGACGCTGAGCCTGCGCATGGAGCGCCACAACGCCAACGCTCGGGCCGTCGTCGACTTCTTGGACGGACACCCCCAGGTCGAGCGGATCCAGTACGCCGGTCTGGCCAGTTCGCCCTGGCATGGCCGGGCCACCGAGATCACCGGGGGCAACGGGTTCGGGTCGGTCCCGGCCTTCGTCATCGCCGGCGGCCGTGAGGCCGGGGCCCGGTTCGTGGAGGGCCTGACCCTCCACCACCACGTAGCCAACCTCGGCGACGTGCGCAGCCTGGCCATCCACCCGTCGTCCACCACCCACAGCCAACTCACAGACGAGGAGCAGCGTCTCGCCGGTGTTGACCCCGGTCTGGTGCGCCTGTCGGTGGGGATCGAGACCGTGGCTGACATCATCGCCGACCTCGAGCGAGGATTCGCCGCCGCCGGCTGACGATCGGCACAACAGCCGAGCCAAGCTGACCTCGGCCGTTCTGACCTTCGGGTCTGGGCGGCCGAGGTGCACCGGCGACCCGGCGACCCCGGCGGGGAGCGGCGCAAGTGCGCCCATGAGCCTGTGCTACCGGGTCGTTTCTCGTAGCTGCGCAGTTGTCAGCCTGGCTACTCCCTCAATCGTTCCCTGGTTTGCTCCCACTATCCCTAGGCGACGTGGCGGCGCGGGTCACCAGAGGCCAGCGTTACTGCGGCAACGCGGGTGACGCACCTCAGCGAGGGAGGCAGACGAGAGGCGCTGGGCACTGGGAACTGGCTGTTCGGCTACTCGGTCGCCTTCGGGTGTCCGATCGAGCAGTCGGTCATCCACACGACCCGCCGGGTGTCGTCGATGCAGTACCAGATCCGTCCGGCGCTTGTGACCTCGAACTGCCACTGCTCCAGCTCGTTGCCGTCGACACT
The DNA here is from genome assembly GCA_020439505.1 of Acidimicrobiales bacterium. Lineage (GTDB taxonomy): Bacteria > Actinomycetota > Acidimicrobiia > Acidimicrobiales > Iamiaceae > Aquihabitans. Next base: position 1,092 of record JAGQSO010000261.1, on the reverse strand, counting down.
TCGAGTCCCGAGCGAGCCCTTCAAGGGATGCTGCCGATCATCACGATTTCGAGGGTCCGTGGTGATCCGATCCCACGCCCGGCGAGCGTTCGCCGACGCTACAGAACAAACCTGGTCCCAGCCCTTGATGGCATCATTTGTGGCGAAACGGAAGTCCCAACCGCCTGGTCCTGGTGGCGGGGCCACCCTCTCCTTGCGCTTGGCCATCTGTCAACTCGACGGGCGAGTGACGGGCTTGCCCTTCGTCACGATCGAGGTGCGCAGCCGGCGTGCCAGCTTGGGATCGGCGTGGATCTCCGCCGTTGCCCGCCACTCCTCGACAAGCTGAGCGAGCGGACCGAAGCTGTCGAGTTCGCCAGCGGCCACGACCGTTCGGGTGAAGTCGTCTATGAATGCGTCGCGATCCGACGGAGGCAGAAACGACGTCCACGGAAATTCGTCGAGCAGCGCCTCGCCCAGCGCTGCCGGGGAATGCACGGCCAGGTTTCGAAGCGCTCGGCCAACCATGGCGTAGGCATCCGCCCGCTGGTCATCGCGATCTACCCGGGTCAGCCGCAACGCTGGCGCTCCACGGCGACGCAGGAGAACATCGCCTTCGGCGAGGTCCTTGACGACAGTCTTGGGCTGGCGCAACAGCTCGGAGAACGGGTGCTCGATCACTCGCATGACCATCACGTTATCTGAACTAGTTCAGATCTCCACCGGTAGCAACGCGTTCACCCGACTTGCGGTGATGACCATGTCCAGACGTCGTCCGCGTCCGACCGAACCACCATGTGGCCAAGTGGATCAGCCACCACCGCCGTCAACCCGTGGCGGTTCAGATCGAGTGGGGACACTATTCACACCACCTGACCTGCGGAAACACTGCCCTCTTGGTGTAGGAGTTGGGCCGACTTCCTCGGGCACAACTTGGGCTCCAGCCCAAACCCAACCCAAGAGAATCCTCCGCCTCCATGTAGGTACCGAGGTGCCTCACGTGAAAGTGAGCGCGTGGGGGTTGGTGGTGCCTCACACACTTTGAGCGCTTGAGGGCTTGCGTTTGGTGGGTGTCAATCGGTTGATCGACGGTTGTAAGGATTCCAGATCGAG
>JAGQSO010000260.1 GCA_020439505.1 Acidimicrobiales bacterium | reverse complement strand
GCCAACACGAGGTAAGGGATCCCGAGGATCACGTCGACGATCCGCATCAACACGGTGTCGGTCCAGCCCTTGAACCAGCCCGACAACGACCCCACCACCATCCCGATGAACGTCTGGGCGGCGGTGGCTACCAGGCCGATGAACAGTGACAATCGGATGCCGTAGACCACCCGGGCCAACACGTCCCGACCGAGAGAGTCGGTTCCGAACCAGTGCTGGTTGGTGGGTTTCTCCTTGGAGATGCCACCGGTGTCGAGCGGATCCTGCACCAGGTACGGGCCGATCAGCGCCACCACGATCAAGAACAGCACTAGGGCGAGTCCGAACATCGCCAGGCGGTTCCGTCTGAATCGTCGCCACGCGTCTGACATCAGTGAACGGCTGGGCCCGACCTCGGACAGAGACGAATTCAGCGCCGAGGCCTCGCTCTCGGTCAACTCGAGAGCGAGCGCCTCTTGGTCGGTGACCACGGTCGAAGCTCCCTCGCCGACCCCGACGGTGCCGAGATCTTGGGCGCCGGCCAGCCCGCCCCCGCCTGGGCGACCGGGGGGAGCCGGGGTCGGGTCGGCCGTCGGACCAGGGGTGTGCTCGTCGGCCATCAGTCCTCACCCAACCGGACGCGAGGGTTGAAGTACGCGTAGGACAGATCCACCAGCAGGCTCATAACCCCGTACACGAACATCACGATGAGGGTCAGCCCGAGGACCACCGGCATGTCGAGGTCTTTGGCCGACTGGACGATCTGAGAGCCCAGGCCCGGCAGGTTGAACACCGTCTCGGTGAGCACCGCGGCACCCACCATGGTCCCGAAGTCGATGCCCAAGATGGTGATCACCGGGATCATGGCGTTGCGCAGCACGTGGCGTCGCATCACCTGCTTCTCGCCCAGGCCCTTGGCCCGAGCAGTTCGAACGTGGTCGAGGCGCATGGTCTCGAGCATCGAGGTTCGGGTGATCCGGGCCAGCATGGCCGTTGACACCGCGGCGAGTACGAACGCCGGCTGAATCAGATGTCGCCAGGTGTTGCCGGTGGGGATGACACCCAGGACCCACTCGTCGTCGCCCATGCCGATGGTCGGGAACCGGGCCCACTGCGGCCAGTCGTGCTGGTAGGCGTAGACACCGGTCAGTTGTCGGAGCATGTAGGCCAGAACGAACACCGGGATGGCACTGGCCACCACCGCAGCAATGGTCGTCACGTAATCACCCACCGAGTTCCGTTTCCGGGCCGACAACATGCCCGAGCCGATCCCGACGGTGGCCTCGATGATCACCGCCCAGAACGCGAGGCGGAAGCTGGTCGGTGCCCGACGTTTGGCGATGTCGACCACCGGTTCCCGGGTGCGGAACGACTCACCCAGATCGCCTCGAACGATGTTCGACAGGTAGCTCACGTACTGCTGGGGCTTGGACTTGTCGAGCCCCAGCCTCGCTTCCAGGTTGGCCACCACCTGTGGGTCGGGGTTGCGGGCTCCGCCGCCCGACGCCATGCGCTCCGCGGGGTTTCCGCCGACCAGGTAGAAGAGGATGAAGAGAAGGGTCGCGCCACCCCACAACACGAACAGCAGTTGCAGGAGGCGGCGAAGGATGAAGGTGCCCATGTGGCCTTGGCGGGCTCCAAGTCGGAGATGCGGTCAGGAGAAAGATGACGGGGCCGGGTCGGTCGCCCGGCCCCAGTCATCGCACTTTCAGTCGCTGATGGTCAGCCTGCGACCGCCATCCGCTCCCAGATCACGAACCCGAGGGGGCCGTAGTCGTAGTTCTCGACTCGGTCCCGGAACACCTGACCTCCGGCGTAGAAGTTCAGGGCCACGGCGTGGGTCTGCTCGTTGAGGAGCAACGACTCGGCGTCGTTGTAGAGCTTGGCCCGCTTGGCGTCGTCGGGCTCGGCCTGCGCTTTCTTGATCAGCTCCTCGAACTCGGGGTTGTCGAAGCGACCGAAGTTGTTGCCTCCGATCGAAGCAGCCGAGAACAGGTCGACCATGAAGTTGCCGTAGGTGGGGTAGTCGGCGTACCAACCGGCCCGGCAGATCTGGCAACCACCCGGTTCAGCCACCACCTTGAAGTAGTCCTCGGCGACACCGGCAAGTTCGGTCTCGATGCCCAGATTGTCCTTCAGGTTGGCCTGGATGATGGCGGCCACGTCACCGTGACTTCCACCTTCGTTGAAGTCGATGCGAATCGGCTTGGTCAGCTTGCCCCCGTCGGCCTTCCACTCGTCGAAGAGCTCCTTGGCCCGTTCGGGGTCGTACTCGCAGTAGTCGCAGATGTTGGCGTCGTAGCCGGGGATACCGGGAGGGACGATGCCGGTGGCGTCGTCACGGGTCCCCTCGTACACCTTGTCGTTGAGTTCCTGACGGTCGATGGCCAACGAGATGGCCTGGCGCAGCTTGACGTTCTTGTCGCCGCCCACCTGGGGGTCATCGGCCCCGAAGTCGAAGTAGTAGACGCCCATCAGCGGGTTGTCGACCGAGTTCTTGGGGAACGCCGCCATGGCGTCCTTGTACTTGCCCGACGGGATCGGCGCGCTGTCGCCTTCACCGGCCTCGAAGGTCTGGAAGGCGGTCTCCACCGAGTCGGTCATCTTGAACTGGACCTTCTCCAGGAACACCTCGGTGTCGCCGTAGACGTTTCCGTCCCACTGGTCGTTGGGGACCAGGACCACCTCGGTCTCATCGGCCTTTTCCAGCTTGAACGGGCCGGTACCGATGGTGAGGCCCTTGTCTCCCCAGCCGGTGGTGTTGCCGATCTTGGCCAGATCGCTGGGCTCGGCCGGGCTGAAGAACGGATGGACCAGGATCGAGGCGAACTCGGCGTTGGGCGACGCCAGGTCGATGGTCAGGGTGCCCGCGGCGTCGTCGGCCTTCACGCCCTCGAGGGTCGTGGCGTCACCGGCCTGAAGGGCTTCGCCACCCTTGATGGAGTTGACGAGGTACCCGTAGGCCGACGCCAACTCGGCGCTGCCCGCCCGCTCCCAGGCCTTCTTGAAGTCCGAGGCCTTGACCTCGGTGCCGTTGGAGTACTTGATGCCCTTCTTCAGGGTGAAGGTGTACTGGGTGGCGTCGTCGTTGACCTCCCAGGACTCGGCCAGGTCACCCTTGAGCTCGGGCTTGCACTTCTCGGTGAAATCGAAGTCGGTGAGGCTGTCGAAGATGGCCTGGGTGATCTGGAACTCGTTGAGGGTCTGTACCGCTCCGGGATCGAAGCTGGTGTTGGTTCCCGAGTCGCTCATGTAGGCGTAGTCGACGAACGTCCCGCCCTTGGGGGCATCGGCGTCGAACTCGAGCTGGCCGCAGTCCGTACCGGTGAGAGCGGCGTTACCTCCCCCGTCAGAACCGCCCCCCGGGGCGGTGGTGGACGCGGACTCCTTCTCCTTGGAGTCACCACACGAGGTGGCGATCAGAGAGAGACTCAGCGCCCCGGCGACGAACGCCGTACGCAGTGATCGAGCGGCCATGGGTAACTCCTCCGGTAGGTGAGAGTGACAGGCGGCGAAACCGACAGCCCGACCTCGGACAACCCGTGACCGAACCACGAACTCGACGTCGCCGGTCAACCTAGCCCCGAGATCATCGCTTCGGGTGGGATTGCCAATCACCTCGGCAGATGGCCGGGCGATTGGAACCGACCTCAGCCCGCGGCGTGGTACTGCACGATGGCAGCGAAGTCCTCGGCCACCAGGCTGGCGCCCCCGACCAGGGCACCGTCGATGTCGGGCTGGGCCATGAGCTCCACTGCGTTGGAGCCCTTGACCGAGCCGCCGTACTGGATCCGAACCGACTCGGCGGCGTCGCGTCCCGCCACCTCCGACACCGTGGCCCGCACCAGCGAGCAGACCGCCTGGGCGTCCTCGGCGCTGGCCGTCCTGCCCGTACCGATGGCCCAGATGGGCTCGTAGGCGATGACCAACCCACCGATCTGCTCCGGGGTGATACCGGCCAGCCCGGCACGAACCTGACCGGCGACCTTCTCGTCGGTGCTACCGGCCTCGCGCTCCTCGAGCGTCTCACCGCAGCAGATGATCGGGGTCATGCCAAGCTTGAGGATGGCCTTGGCTTTGACGTTGACCATCTCGTCGGTCTCCCCGAACAGCTCGCGGCGTTCGGAGTGGCCGACGATCACGTAGGTCACGTTGAGTTTGGCCAGGAACGCCGGCGACACCTCTCCGGTGAAGGCTCCCTTGTCCTCCCAGTGGCAGTGCTGGGCTCCGAGCGCCACCGGGATCTCATCGGCCTCCAGCACGGTTTGGACCGAGCGCAGGTCGGTGAAGGGCGGGTGCACCGACACGTCCACCGCCTCGTAATCGTCCTTGGTGAGGATGTAGGCCAACTTCTGGACCGTGGAGATGGCCTCGAAGTGGTTGTGGTGCATCTTCCAGTTGCCGGAGATGAGCGGCTTGCGGGTGACCTTGGCCATCGGTGCGATCCAATCGTGGGGCGGCGAGGTGCCGGCTGGTTTCAGATGGGGTGCTGTAGGGGGTGATCAGCCGGCGTTGACGGCACTTCGCAAGGCGGCCAGTCCGGGGAGGTCACCCTGTTCGATCAGCTCCAGGGAGGCGCCGCCTCCGGTCGAGATGTGGTCGATGCGATCCGCGAGCCCGAACTGGGCGACCGCTGCCGCGCTGTCGCCACCGCCGACCACGGTGAAACCGCGGCAGTCGGCCACCGCGTCGGCCACGGTGCGGGTTCCGGCTTCGAAACGAGGATCCTCGAACACGCCCATGGGTCCGTTCCAGAGAACCTGACGGGCCTCGGCGATGACGTCGGAGAACTCCGCCGCCGTTCCCGGCCCGATGTCGAGCCCCATCCAGCCGTCGGGTAGATCGGTACCGAATTGACGTACCTCACCACCGGCGGTGGGGTCACCGATCTTTCCGCCCGGTCCGAGCGCGGTCACGTCCGAAGGGAGGTGGATGGTGGCACCGCTGTCCAGGAGGCGACGGCAGGTCTCGATCTGATCCTCCTCCAAGAGGGAGGCACCGACCTGGTGGCCCTGGGCGGCCAGGAACGTGAAGCACATGCCCCCGCCGATGACCAGCCCGTCGACCACCTCGAGCAGGGCGTTGATGACGCCGAGCTTGTCGGAGACCTTGGAGCCACCCAGGATCGAGATGAAGGGCCGGCGGGGCTCGTTGCGACAGCCCAGGAGGACCTCGACCTCGCGTTCGAGCAGCCGTCCGGCGGCCGACGGCAGGGTCCGGGGCGGGCCGACGATCGAGGCGTGGGCACGGTGAGATGCCCCGAAGGCGTCGTTTACGTAGAGGTCCTGCCCGGCGACCAATTCGGCCACGAAGGCCGGATCATTGGCGGTCTCACCGGGCGAGAACCGAAGGTTCTCGAGCAGCTCGACGCCCGGTGCAAGCTCGGCGAGGCGAGCCCGCACCGGGTCCATCGAGAACTTGGGATCGGGCGCTCCCTTGGGCCGTCCGAGGTGGCTGCAAGCGGTGACCGTCGCCCCCCGCTCCTGGAGCCAGGTGATGGTTGGAAGGGCGGCACGAATGCGCAGATCGTCGGTGATGGCACCGTCGCGGATCGGTACGTTGAAATCGCACCGCACCAGGACCCGCTTGCCGGCGACGTCGCCGAGGTCCTCTAGCTGGGGAACGCCGTTGATCATCGGTTGGCCGCGCTACTTGTTGGCGGCGCCGACGATCTTGACCAGATCGACCAGGCGGTTCGAGTAGCCCCACTCGTTGTCGTACCAGCCGAGCACCTTGACCAGGTTGCCCATGGCCATGGTGAGCCCCGAGTCGAAGGTGACCGAGTACGGGGTACCCACGATGTCGGAGGACACCAGGGGTTCCTCGGAGTAGGCCAGAACGCCCTGGAGGCGACCCTCGGCAGCGGCGGCCTTGAAGGCCTCGTTGACCTGGTCCACGGTGACCTCGGTCTTGAGGAGGCCGGTGAAGTCGGTGACCGAACCGGTGGGGACCGGAACCCGCAGGGAGGTACCGTCGAGCTTGCCCTGCATGGCCTGGAGCACCAGCCCGGTGGCGCGGGCCGCGCCGGTAGAGGTGGGCACGATGTTGATGGCGGCGGCCCGGGCCCGACGGAGATCGGAGTGAGGACCGTCGACCAACTGCTGGTCACCGGTGTAGGCGTGGATCGTGTTCATGAGTCCCTTCTCGACACCGAAGGCGTCGTCGAGGACCTTGATCATGGGGACGAAGCAGTTGGTGGTGCACGAGGCGTTGGACACCACGATGTGGTTGGCGGGATCGAAGGTGTCGTCGTTGACGCCGACCACGAAGGTGGCGTCGGCGTTGGTGGCCGGAGCGGACACGATGACGCGCGGAGCGCCGGCATCCACGTGGGCCGCGGCCTTGGCGCGGTCGGTGAAGAAACCGGTGGACTCGATCACCACGTCGACACCCAGATCACCCCAGGGCAGCTTGGCCGGGTCGCGCTCGGCCAAGATCTTGATGACGTCGCCGTCTACCTCGATGCCATCGTCATGCACCTTGACGTCACCGTTGAAACGACCCATCACCGAGTCGTTCTTGAGCAGGTGGGCCATGGTGGCCACCGAGCCGAGGTCGTTGGCGGCGACGAAATCGATGTCGGCGCCCTGCTGCTTGACGGCCCGGAAGAAGTTGCGTCCGATGCGGCCGAAGCCGTTGATACCGACACGGATGGTCATGGCTGATGTACCCCTCAGAGATGGTGTGGCGACACCGGATCACGGCCTACGCGAGGCCCGCCCGGCTCGACTTGGAACCTAGTTGACACCCGAAACAGAGTCGAAAGCGGATGTCGGCCACCTACGGTCGAGACGGCCCTTCACCCGGTCGAGGGACCTCCACGGTCGGCGTCACGGTGGACCACTCCGACCGTCCGGTCGTGTTCCGCCAGCCGGCGGGCCATCTCGGCGGCGATGGCGACCGAGCGATGCCGACCTCCCGTGCACCCGAAGGCCACCGTCAGATAGGCCTTGCCCTCCGCCTCGTAGGCCGGGATCAGCATGACCAACAGGTCCTCGACCCGGGCCAGGAAGTCGACCGCCAAGTCGCTGGCCAGCACGTAGTCGCTGACCGCCAGGTCCCTACCGTCCAGGGGCCGCAGGTCCTCCACCCAATGAGGGTTGGGTAGGAATCGGCAGTCGAAAACGAGGTCGACGTCGACCGGAATGCCGTGCTTGTACCCGAATGACGTGAGGGTCACCTGCATCCCGGGAGCGTCGGCGTCGTCATCGAAGATCTCGCCCACTCGGCGGCTCAGCTCGTGGACGTTGAGGTCGCTGGTGTCCACGATGGCGTCGGCCTCGGCCCGAATCGTCTGCAGCCGCTCCCGCTCCCCTTCGATGGCAGCCTCCAGCAAGGCACCAGCACTCACCGGGTGGCGACGCCTAGTGCTCTCGAACCGTCGGACGAGCACCTCGGTACGGGCGTCGAGGAACAGCGTTCGGACCCGAGACCCGCTCGCCCGCAGGGCGTCGAGCATCGACGTCAACTCGTCGGGGTCCGACGTCGCGCCCACCACCAGGGCCACGCGGCTGCCCCCGCTGGTAGTCACCGGGACCAGTCCGGCGACGTCGGGGATGAGCGCCACCGGAAGGTTGTCGATGACGAACCACCCCTGATCCTCCAACACATCGGCGGCGGTGGAGCGACCGGCGCCCGAAAGGCCGCTGATGATCGCGTACTCGTTCACCGGTCTCCTCCGATCGTCGACGACCTGTCCGTTACCGATTCCAGGTAGGACCTCTGGCGGCGCACTCCCCCGACCACCGCCGCCGACAGGCATGCCGCGGTGTAGACGGCCACCACCGACCACACCAGCGGATCGGTGAAGTCCCTCAGATAGCGCGTGTAGCCCACCCCGGCGGCCACCGCACCAAGCGCCGACAGGGCGACCTGGCGGCGGGGTCGGTACTCGACTACGCCGAGGTTGTCGAGCACGAACTCCACCACACCCGGAAGCGGGAACAGCCACAGCACCCACGGATCCCATGAGCTGTTCCACCAGTTGCCCACGGTCACGACCACACCGGCCACCAGAGCCAGCGGGTACAGGACGAGGCACCGTCGACATACGTGCAATCCCGCCACCCGGGCGCAGCGGTCGTAATAGAGCGGCGGATGGTGTGACAACCACATCGGCGTATCCGCCACCAGCAAGGGATCGGACCACACGCCTTCGTCGGTTGCCGCCATCGGGTCCTGCGGGTCGGGTCGTCTCTCACTCTGGTCACCGGTCAGGCCTAGGGCACGCAGCCGGGAATCATCGAGCGGCACCGCATGGTCGACATTGGCATCGCCGACACCGCGGGCGGTCTGGTCGATTCCGTTGCCGGCCTCATCTTCCGAACCCGGAACGGCTCCCTCAGGGGAAGGTGAGGTCACACCCGATCCTCGCGCTCGGCAACCAGCACCAAGAGCCTGGGGATGGAAGCAGCTTCGGCATACTCGGCCGCACGGTCCAAGAATCCGGGAGGTGGGGCCGGCTCGAGCATCCTGCGCAGGGTCAGCCCGGCATCGGCCATGGCGTTGACGTAGCGGCTCAACGGTCGATGGATGAACGGGATGAAGACCCCCTTCTCCACCTCCTCGATCGAGGTGTCCTCGACCAGGTAGGGACCGATCCGCCAGTACTGCTCGGGCGGGTCGAGCACCTGGTCGTCGATCCAACCGCTGCCGGGGGTCTGGAGCAAGGGATGGTTGAGGAAGAAGGCGAACCGCCCTCCGGGCCGGAGAACCCGTGCGACCTCGGCGATAGCTTTGTCGACGGCCTCTATGTGCTCGAACACCAGGCACGCGATCACGGCGTCGAAGCTCGACGACGCAAACGGAAGGTGAGACGCACCCGAGCGGGCGTAGGCCGGTCCCCCGCCGCGCCGCGCCGCCTCCACCACCTGGTTGGAGGTCGGATCCACACCGATTGCCAACTCGGCCCCACCATCGACCGCCAAACGGGCCACCTGACCTTCTCCGGTACCGACATCGAGCACCCTGGCGTAGCCGTGGAGCAAGTCCGCCGCCAAGGGCAGGATCTGCTCGGTGTACTCGGGGTCGACGCCGTCGGTGAAGCCGTCCTGCCACCAACCGGCGTGCGCCTCCCAGAGGTCGATGTCATCGGCCATGGGCTCAAAGCTAGGCCGCGGTTTCGAGTCACCGTGCACACCGCTAGCCGGGCCAGGACGACCCGAGAGGGCCCTAACTGCCAGGTCCTCCGTGATTACCGTCCAGATGACACAGCGAGCCCGGACCCGACACGTCGACGATCATTGCGGGAGCCACCACGGTGATCGTGACGCTCCTGGTCCACTCCATGGGTACCTGGTCGCTGACCACGTCTCCGACCTCCATGGCCATGGACAAGGGACCGACCCCCGACAGCCTGTCCCCCCTGGCCAGTGACAGCCGGGCCGGCAACTCGATCGGTTCGCAACCCGAGTCGCCGGGCGCCTCCCCGCCGGGCACCAGGTCGGATGGCACGACGTTCAGGCCGAGCCGCAGGCGAACCGCAGCGGCCTCGGCTGGTGACACCGGGCCCTCGGGCGGCGCCAGTTTGGCCTGGTGGCGAAGGATCCTCACGAACCCGGCATCAACGCCGAGGTGAAACGGATCGAAGAAGACATCGGCATCGGCCGGGGCGTCGTCCAGCGCTGGCGACGTCACAGCGACCGACAGAATCCGGTGGTCACGTTCGGGGACCATCGGGCTCGGATCAGCGCCGCGCAGCGCCGCGATTCCTCCCACCGTCGACAGTACAGCCAGGGCCACCGCCACCGGAGCGGCCGCGGGGAGGCGGCGAGACAACTGGTCTGCTCCCAATGCAATCGTCGGGACCGCCAGGACCGCTCCTACGTAGACATATCGGATCGACCACACCACCGACGGATCGTGGCCCGGAGCGTTGGGTGCGATGAGCAGGTTGAACCCGACCGACGCCACCAGCAATGACAGCGGTACGGCGGACCGGACCAGCCGCTCCCGAGGCGGGTCGGCCTGTCCGGGCGGTGACCACGGACCCGATACGGCCAGCAGGGCGACGCCGATGAGCAGTATCGCCACCAAGGCTCCCAATAGTCCGTGTCCCAGGGCGGTGCCGGCCGCCCGCAGCCCTTCGACCGCGAACGTGACCAGAGACGTCAACGACGGCATCGTGCCGGTCATGGCCGAGTCATCGCGCAACAGCAGGTTCACGGCGAAGGCAAGAGCCGGAATCGAATGGACCACTGCCGGTAGGACGCCGCGCCGAAGCCAGACCGCCACCACCACCGCGACCGTCATGGGCAGGACCAGCCCGGAACACAAAGCCCCGAGTACACCCACCATCACAGCGGGCACGTCACGGCGACGCAGGGCACCGGGGGCCTCTGCGAGCAGCAGGTGACCGAGTCCGAGTGCGATTCCCCAGGTGAACGCGGTCTGGATAGGCCACAAGATGGTCTCCCAGCCTGCCCCCAGTACGAGCACCGGCACCATGGCGGCGGTTGCCGACCAAGGACGGATCCCTCCCCGAACCATCACGGCGCGCAGGAGCAGAACAACGAGACAATGCCCGGCAACCGCCAGCGCCTTGAATTGCCAGTAGGAGTTCAAACCGGACACGGACCACAGCGCGGCGAAGGCCAGGCGGGGCAGCAGGATCCAATGCCCGTTGATCCCCTTGAGAAATGCTGCTCCCCCCACCATCGGCTGATCGGCCAACAAGAACCAGTCGTCACCGGCGAACCAGCGGACCCCCGGAACGAACACCATCAGATACACCGCGCCCATGACGGTCAACGCCAATGCGCACCGCCGTGCCGCCGGAAGGTCCACGCCGGTACCGCTGCACGCTGCCGTCGCGGGTTCCGTGGTGGGGCCGTCGGGGGCGTGATCGCCCGAGCGGTCACCCGTCATGGAATCGAGCGTAGATGGCCTCGGCCACGGTGTCGGGCAACCACGTCAACGCCCGAAGCTGATCGAGGGATGCAGTACGGACGGCCTTGACCCCCCCGAGCTCCTTGACTATCCGGGTCCGACGCGCCGGACCCAACCCTGCGATCCCATCCAGCGATGAGGCGGTCATCCGCTTGCCCCGCAGCTCACGGTGGAAGGAAATGGCAAACCGGTGTGATTCGTCACGGAGGCGCTGAAGCAGATACAGCGCCTCGGACTGGCGGGGAATGCGGACCGGGTCGGGCGAGCCGGGCAGGTAGACCTCCTCGAACCGCTTGGCCAGCGACGCCACCGGGATCTCCTCGTCGAGGCCCAGTTCCTCCAGCACCCGGACCGCGACACCCAGCTGACCCTTGCCCCCGTCCACCACCAACAACTGCGGCGGGTAGGAGAACCGCCCCCGCTCCGATGCCGGCTTCTCCCGATCGGCCAGATAGGCGGTGAAACGGCGTGTCAACACCTCTTCCATCGCCCGAAAGTCGTCGTTCCCCTGGCCGCTGCGAATCTTGAACCGCCGGTACTCTGACTTTCGAGGTAGGCCGTCTTCCACCACCACCATCGACCCCACGTAGTCGGTGCCCTGCAGGTGACTCATGTCGAAGCACTCGATCCTCAGGGGCGATTCCGGGAGGTCGAGCAGGTCCTGGAGCTCGTTGAGGGCCCGAGCCCTGCTGTTGTGGTCGGTGGCCCGCTTGAGTCGGTGTCTGACCAGCTCCTCGCGGGCATTGTGGGCGACGGTTTCCTGAAGGGCGCGCTTGTCACCTCGCTGGGGGACCCTGATCGTCACCGAGGCACCCCTCAGACCGCTGAGCCACCGCTCGTAGACCTCGACATCTTCGGGTTCTCGCTGAAGAAGCACCTGGCGCGGCATACCGATCGGGGGCGGCTCGTCGTAGAACGCCTCGAGGATCCGCGCCCCCAGTTCGGCTGGGCTCAGATCCTCGACCTTGTCGACGACGAACCCCTTTCGACCCACCACACGACCCCGACGAACGTGGAACACCTGAACGGCGGCCTCCAATTCATCCTCGGCCACGCCGAACACATCGAGATCCTCGTTTCGGTCGGCAACCATCTGTTGCCGCTCGATCGCCTTGCCCACCGCGTTCAGACGGTCCCGCAACCTGGCCGCCTTCTCGAACTCCAGGTCCGCCGCCGCCGCCCGCATCTCCGCGTCGAGTCGAGCCACAACCTCGTCGGTGTCTCCTTCCAGGAACCTGATCAGCTCGTCGACATGGCCCTGGTAGGTGACAGCGTCCACCTCACCGACGCACGGGCCTGAGCACTTCTCGATGTGGAACAACAGGCACGGTCTACCCAACTTCTCGTGGTGGGCGAACTTGTTGTCCGAGCAGGTGCGGACCGGAAACGTCCTCAGAAGCTGATCGAGGGTCTCGCGTATGGCGTATGCGTGACCATAGGGTCCGAAGTAGCGGACCCCTTTTCGGCGAGCTCCTCGCATGACCATCGGCCGCGGCCATTGATCGTCGACCGTCACCGCCAGGTACGGATAGCTCTTGTCGTCGATCAGGCGGATGTTGAAACGCGGCCGGTGCTGCTTGATCAGGCTGTACTCGAGGAGGAGTGCCTCCACGTCATTTCGGACCTGGATCCATTCGACGGTCTCGGCGGTAGCCACCATCTGCGCGGTACGGGCTGGGAGGTTGACCTGGAAGTAGTTGGACAGACGAGAGCGCAGCGACTTGGCCTTGCCCACGTAGATGACCCGCCCTTCTACGTCCTTGAACTGGTAGGACCCAGGTCCGTCTGGAATCGATCCGCTCTCAGGCCTCTGAACCACACCGACAGGTTGCCGGATCACGGCTCCGATTGGCACCTCGACAACCATCGCCCTTGCTGAAGGATCCGGGTCCGGGTGCACGACGGATAGGGTGCAGGTGCCGGCCTGGTATCCGGCGCCATATCCGATCCTGTGGCCGACATCCCCGTGGGCGAGGCGACCAGGCTGTCCCCACCGGCCAACCGAGCAGGATCTCCCACGGAGGTTCACCGAAGACATGCTCAGGCTCCAGACCCCGCTCCCCGAGCGATACCGCGACGCCGACGCCGCGGCGCTCGAAGAGATGATCCGCGCTGCCAAACAGACGCTCGGCGATCGACTGTTCATCCTCGGCCACCACTACCAGCGTGACGAGATAATGAAATGGGCCGACGCCCGTGGAGACAGCTACCGCCTGTCGGTACTCGCTCAGGAACGTCCCGACGCCGACTACATCGTCTTCTGCGGTGTCCATTTCATGGCCGAGTCGGCCGACATACTCACCGCCGACGACCAGTCGGTGATCCTCCCGGACCTCAACGCCGGATGTTCCATGGCCGACATGGCTGACCTCGACGAGGTGAGCGAGGTCTGGGACGTCCTGTCGGAGATCATCGACATCGACGAGGTCGTCCCGATCACCTACATGAACTCGTCGGCCGCGCTGAAGGCTTTCGTCGGCGAGCACAGAGGCGCCGTCTGCACCTCGACCAACGCCCGCGCCGTGCTGGAATGGGCCTTCACCCAGGGCCGTCGGGTGCTGTTCTTCCCGGACCAGCACCTGGGGCGCAACACCGGCATCGCCATGGGCTACACCCATGACGACATGGCGGTGTGGAACCCCCGCCTCGAATTGGGCGGGTTGAGCGAGGACGAGATCCGAGCAGCGACGTTCCTGCTGTGGAAGGGGCATTGCTCGGTCCACCAGCGCTTCTCGCCTGCCCACGTCGCCGCCTTCCGCGCCGACAACCCCGACGGAATCGTGGTCGCCCACCCGGAGTGCTCGCACGAGGTCTGCTCGATCGCCGACCAGGTCGGCTCGACCGACTTCATCATCAAAGCGGTCGCCGCCGCCCCGGTGGGCGCCACCATCGCCATCGGGACCGAGATCCACCTCGTGAACCGCCTGGCCGCCGAGACTCCAGACAAGACGGTGGTGTCGCTGGATCCGTTGGTGTGCCCCTGTTCCACCATGTTCCGCATCGACGCCCCTCACCTGGCCTGGATACTGGAGAACCTGGTCGAGGGGCGGGTCCTGAACCAGATCACCGTCGACGAGAACACCACCCGCTGGGCCAAGGTCGCGCTCCAGCGAATGCTCGACATAACTCAGGGCAATCTGGCAACAACTGCTGCGCCCGAGCCGGTCACAGCCGGCTGACTCCGGAGCGGGTCAGCGAAGACGCGCCACCGAGACGACGGCGCCGAGCGGTACCGGACCGTACAGGTGAGGGAAGGTCTGCCCCGAGCCGGTCGTGTCCTCTTCGACCAACGCCACATCTCCGAGTGCCGCGACGTCGAGTTCGAGGACCAGCAAGTCTTCGCATGCGGCGAAGTGGCGGGCCACCGTGCCCGCCACCTGCCGACCCCAGGAGCAGTGGACGAAACCCTCTGACGCCAGAGATTCGGGTACCACCGCACCGGCACGCCGGTGTTCTACCCATTCCGTCCCGGTGACCAGGTGGTAAAGACCATCCCGGTGCAGATCAGCGGCGTCGATGCGCTCCTCGGGAGGTTCCCCGACCACGGCGCCGGCCGTCACAATCCCTCCGCCAACGTGTGGGCGACCAGAGCGTTGGCGTGGCCGTGGCCCAGCCCGTGCTCGGACTTGAGCCAGGCAACTATCTCCATGTGTCGGGTCAGTCCGGACCCGCGGATCAGTCGCTCCCACTCCGCGATGGGCTTGCCGTACTTCTTCTCGATGGAAGGGAAGTACGACGCCGGACCTTTCACTTTGCCGTCTGGTGAATCGGCCTCTTGTTCCTTGGTCACGGACCGGACTCTAACGACGGCTCCACCGAGGTCGGCACCGACTCGACACCGGCGGTATCGGTGGAACCGATTGACAAGAAGCCGAGTGGTACCAGTGCGGCGACCAGCACCAGGTAGTTGACCTGGAACGTCCGGGCCGGGAGGAGCACCGCCAGTAGGGCAAACCCGGCCGTGGCCCCGGCCATCCAGACCGAGGGCCGACGCCGGGTCACCGCGACTGGGAGCACCAGGGCGAGGACCAGGCCGGTCAGTGTCACCACGAACAGAGGGACACCGGTGAACCCGGGGGCAAAGGCCGGGATGCCCAGCCCCGAGGTCGGCATCCTCGGCTCGGATCGACCGAGGTTGAACCAGACGGTGTCGTCCATGAACGCCGCCGGATCGAGGACCAGGAACGGAACGATCGTGGCGGCCAGAGTGGCGGGAAACGTCCACCAACGCCGCAGCGACCGGTAGCCACCCGTCGTCCAGATGACGACAAGTAGTGGTGGAATCAGCACCGCCAACAACAACTTGGCCGAAACCGCGACGGCCAGCATCACTCCCGACCACCGGGGTGTTTTGTCGGCCACCGCCAACGCCCCCACGGCCAGGGCGGCCGCGAACGTGTCGTTGGTACCCCACGAGAGGTAGACCAGGGTGAAGGCGCTACCCAGGCCGAGCACCGCCGCCGTTCTCGCCCATGCCGTCTCGGGACGACGGGCGATCAGTGCCACCGCTCCAACCAGGGTCATCCAGCCCAGGATCCTGGGATCCCACTGCGAACCCGCCGCCTCGGCGGCGGCGACGAAGGGGACGTGCACGAGAGCGGCCGCCGGCAGGTAGGGAAAGTGATGCCTGACCGGGTTCGGCACCAGTTCACCGTCGAAGCCCTCGACCAGCCTCCACGTCGAGGGCAGAACCGGTCCGAAGTCGGTGGTGTAGGGGTTTCGAAGGTGGCGGATCTCATCGGCCGCGGCGCGGGTGACGATCACGCCGCCGTCGTGGGCGCGGTCCCGTTCGGGGAGGTCCGAAGTGGCGCGCGCCCAGGCCGCCCATCCCGATGCCACCGCCACCACGGCCACGGCGATCGGCAGAGCCCGGCGGGAACGACGCGGGGAGTCGGCCAGCGCCAGAGGTACCCCCAGAGCGAACGCCACGCTGAACCCGGCGAGGACCACCCACTGCTGTGATCCCGGAGCCACGGTCACGGCCAGGCCGCCGAGCAGCAGGAAGAGCCCGACGGTCCTACCTCTCGGCACCTCGGCATCCACCGCCGCGGCCGACATCAGACGGGCAGGCCGAGAAGTGGTCGGAGGAACCTCCCGGTGTGGGACCCGGGGTTGTCGGCGACATCTTCGGGAGTGCCCTCGGCCACCACCGTTCCGCCCCCCGAGCCGCCCTCGGGTCCGAGGTCGATCACCCAGTCGGCGGTCTTGATCACATCCAGGTTGTGTTCGATCACCAGAACCGTGTTCCCCTGGTCGACGAGACGCCCGAGCACGGTCAGGAGTTTACGGATGTCCTCGAAATGCAACCCCGTCGTCGGCTCGTCCAACAGGTAGATGGTGTGGCCGGTCGACCGCTTCGACAGCTCGGAGGCCAGCTTGATCCGCTGCGCCTCACCCCCCGACAGCGTCGGGGCGGGCTGGCCGAGCCGCACGTATCCCAAGCCGACGTCGACCAGGGTCTGCATGTGACGGGCGATCACCGGTTGGTTGGCGAAGAACTCCAATGCCTCCTCGCACGGCATGTCGAGCACCTCGGCGATGTTGCGCCCCTTGAACTCGATGTCGAGCGTGTCACGGTTGTAGCGGGCGCCCTTGCAGACCTCGCACGGCACGTAGACATCAGGCAGGAAGTGCATCTCGATCTTGATCGTGCCGTCCCCGGCGCAGTTCTCGCAGCGACCGCCCTTGACGTTGAAGCTGAACCGTCCCGGCATGTAGCCCCGGACCTTGGCCTCGGTGGTCTGGGCGAACAGCTTGCGGATGTGGTCGAACACCCCGGTGTAGGTGGCCGGGTTGGACCTGGGAGTTCTACCGATGGGCGACTGGTCGATGTCGATCACCTTGTCGAGGTGCTGCGTACCGGTGACCCGCTTGTGCAGGCCCGGGGGCACCTTGGACCGGTAGATGCTCTGCATCAACGACCGCAGGAGGATGTCGTTCACCAGGGTCGACTTGCCCGATCCGGAGACCCCGGTGACAGCGACGAAGCGTCCGAGTGGGAACGAGACGTCCACGCCTCGCAGGTTGTGTTCTCGGGCACCGACCACGCGGAGTTCGGTACCGTTTCCTGGTCGTCGGTTGGCGGGAACCGGAATCGACCGCTTGCCCGAAAGGTATTGACCGGTCACCGACTGCTTGTTCTTGAGCAACTGTTTGACGGTTCCGGCGTGAACCACCGAACCGCCGTGCTCACCGGCTCCGGGACCGATGTCGACGACGTAGTCGGCCACCGCGATGGTGTCCTCGTCGTGTTCGACCACCAGTACCGTGTTGCCCAGGTCTCGGAGCCGTTGGAGGGTTTCGATGAGGCGGCGGTTGTCCCTCTGGTGCAGGCCGATCGAAGGTTCGTCCAGGACGTAGAGAACTCCGACCAGACCGGAACCGATCTGGCTGGCGAGTCTGATGCGCTGAGCCTCCCCTCCCGCCAGGGTGGCCGAGGAACGGTGAAGCGAGAGGTAGTCGAGCCCGACGTCGAGCAGGAAGCCGAGGCGGGCGTTCACCTCCTTGAGGATCGGATCGGCCACGATCCGATCCCGATCCGAGATGGACATGGCCGCGAACGCCGCCGCCACGTCGCGAATCGACATCTCCGAGAGATGGTGGATGCTGTGACCGTCGACGGTGACGGCGAGGGTGAACGGCTTGAGCCGGGCGCCTCCACAGTCGGGGCAGGGAACCTCCCGCATGTAGCCCTCGAACTGCTCCCGTTGGCTGTCGCTCTCGGTGTCGGCGTGGCGGCGCTGGATCCAGGTGACCGCACCCTCGTAGGTGGCGTTGTAGGACCGCACTCGACCGAAGCGGTTGCGGTACCGCACCTCCACCTTTCCGGCCCCGTTCCCGTGCATCAACAACTTCTGCTGCTTGGCCGACAACGCCGACCACGGAACGTCCATCGGGATGTCCTGCTCGTCGCACAGGCTCTCGAGCAGCCTCTGGTGGTACTGGAGATGTCCACCCGCCCACGGAGCGATCGCCCCGTCGCCCAGGGTCTGGTCAGGATCGGGGACCACCAGGTCGACATCGACCTCGTACTGGGTCCCCAGCCCGTCACACCGGGGACAGGCACCGTAAGGAGAATTGAATGAGAAGTTGCGGGGGGCCAGCTCCTCGTAGCTGGCCCCGTCGACGGGGCAGGCGAGGTGTTGGGAGAACGTCAATCGCTCCCCCGGCTCGTCACCGTCACGGGGAACCAACTCCACCTCGGCCACGCCCTCGGCCAACCCCAGGGCCGTCTCCAGCGAGTCGGTGAGCCGCCGCTCCATCCCTTCACGGCGCACCAACCTGTCGATCACAACCTCGATGTGATGGACCTCGTAGCGGGCCAGCTCGACCTTGGTCGGCAGGTCGTGGATCTCCCCGTCGATCCGGACCCGGGCGAACCCCTGGGCCGCCAGGTCAGCCAGAAGGGTCTCGTAGTTCCCCTTCCGTCCCCGGACGACCGGCGCCAGGACCTGGAAGCGGGTGCCCTCGGGCAGATCCAACACCCGGTCCACGATCTGTTGGGGGGTCTGCCGGGAGATGACCACACCGTGGTCAGGGCAATGGGGCACCCCGATACGGGCGAACAGCAGCCTCAGGTAGTCGTAGATCTCGGTGACGGTTCCGACCGTGGAGCGGGGATTTCGGCTGGCCGACTTCTGGTCGATGGAGATCGCCGGCGACAGCCCCTCGATGAAGTCAACATCGGGCTTGTCCATCTGCCCCAGGAACTGCCGGGCATAAGAGGACAACGATTCGACATAGCGACGCTGACCTTCGGCATAGATGGTGTCGAAGGCCAACGATGACTTGCCCGACCCCGACAGCCCGGTGAACACGATGAGCTTGTCCCTCGGCAGGTCGAGGTCGACGTTGCGCAGGTTGTGCTCTCGGGCACCGCGGATCACAAGGTGGTCGGACACGAAGGCCGATCATACCGTCCCCCGACAAACCCTGACCGAACACATGTTCCATCACGGGGTCATGCCTACCTGCCGACAGGAACGTCGATGGCTGGCACCGAGGACACGAGCCGCCGCCGCCCGGTGTCACACGAGGCCCGCGCCGTCCTGCTGCTGGCGGTGATGGGCAGCATCCTGATCGGGTTCGGGGCGTACCAGAACGCGTTCGTACCCGGGGTGCACCCCGCCAACATCGTGCACCCCGGCGCCGACGGCCCTTCCGCGAGTGCCATCCTCAGCGACTTCCCCGACCACCCGCTACCCCCCGGGTTGGGCCACGACGGCCAGCAGTTCTACGCCGTCGCCCGCGACCCCCTCCACCCCACCCGGGTCGCCTCGGACCTGGACCGCCCCCGGTACCGACTGCAGCGGATCGCTTTCCCCTTCACCGCGTGGCTGATCCACCCGTCGGGCGGAGGCCCCGGACTGATCGCCGCCGTGTTCGCGGTGGGAATCCTCGCCGTCCTGGCCGGGATCGTCGCCACCGGGCATCTCTCGCTGGCTCTCGGCGGGGGGCCGCTGCCGGCGATCGTCTTCCTCATGGGCCCGGCTACGTGGCTCGTTCTC
Organism: Acidimicrobiales bacterium; assembly: GCA_020439505.1. Taxonomy (GTDB): domain Bacteria; phylum Actinomycetota; class Acidimicrobiia; order Acidimicrobiales; family Iamiaceae; genus Aquihabitans. The sequence continues at coordinate 15,815 of JAGQSO010000260.1, read as the reverse complement.
CGCTTCTCGCTCGCCGATTCCTACGCGTTGGCCGCGGCCCTTGCCGCCATGGCGCTTTCCATACGAGAACGACACCGATGGGCGGTCGCCGCCGCCATCCTGGCGGTACTGGCAAAGGAATCGCTGATCCTCCTACCCCTAGGCCTGCTGGTGCACTACCGCGACCGGGCGAGGCTGATGCTGGTGGCCGTCCCCGCCGCGGTCGCCGCCACGTGGTGGGCCTTTCTGAGGCTCACCGTGCCCGACCACAGCGCGGGAGTCATCGAGTTCACCTTTCCGTTCGGAGGGATGTGGAGCGCGGCGCGGACGTGGGAGCAGGGCAAGTTCCAGATCGCCATGGCCACCGTGGTGTTCACGATCGTGCTCGCGATGTGGGTTCTGGTCCGGGTCGGCATGGCCCATCCCCTGGCCCCTGCGATGGCGATACAACTGGCGTTTCTGACCGTGCTCGGCCATGACGTCCTGGCCCTCGACGCCAACGGCAGCCGAATGACCATGCCGCTACTGGTTCTCGCGCTCGTAGCCAACGCCACCCGGCGAACCTGGAAGTCCGCACTCACCGACCGACCCGTTCCCCCACTTGCCCCCTAGGGTGCCTGCGGCGAGGTCCAATCGTCGTCGCGGCGAGGGTGATCAGGCCGAGGCTTCGCCTCGTTTCAACCACGCCGCGCGCATGGGTCGGCTCGCCTCCTTGATCCCGCGATCGGCACCGTCTGCCTCCCTTCGGTCCAGGATCGCCAGGAGACTGATCACCGAGAGGGGCAGCAGGACCCGACCGAAGCCAACCCACGTCACCCAGACGATCTGCCCGAAGGTGGCGGCCAAGGCGACGTGGACCAGGATCAACGCCCGCAATTCGGGGCTACGACTCCGGAGCAGACCCAGGCCAGCCGGGATCGACACCAACAGGAACGACACGACCTCTCCCCGACGCCAGTCCCCGATACCGTCGACCAGCCCTCCTAATGGAAACGATGCCATCCGCTCTCCGGTGAACTCAGGACCGGCACCGACGGGCCACGCACCAACCGCGATCCGAAGCACCACGACCCAGATCAGGAACGGGACGACGCTGGCCAGCGGCCAGGCCCAGCTTCGCCAGATCCCGATCGCGTGGTCCTCCGACGACTCGTCGGGAGCGGTCCGGCTCCTCGACTGCCACAGCCAAACCCCGGCCAGCACGAACGGAACTACCAGGAACGACTCGCGGGTGAGGCCCGCCAGAGCGAACAGAACGACGGCTACCCACAAGCGCGAGTCACTCAGGCGGGAGCGGTCCACCCCCCACGGCGCCGACCGCCAGGCCGGGGCCATCACCACCAGGGCAGCCGTGACCAATGCGGCACCCAAGACCTCGGGACCGGAGCGAAGCAGATCCACGTGAACCCCTGGCGCCGCCAGTACCGCCAGCCCCCACAACGGGCTTCGACCCATCCGGGCGGCAGCCATCGCCACCGCTCCAGCCAGAAGCCCGACCGATGCCACGGTGACATAGATGATCGACCACGCCGCCCGACCGGCGTCGCCACCCGAGGCTGCCCAGCCGAGCCAGCCGAACATCGGGCGCTGGAGCCGGTATGCCTGCTCGCTGGTGCCGCCCCGGATCCGATCGGGACGACTCAGAAAAGGATCCTGAGCCATGTGGGCGAAGAACTGGCCGTCGCCCTGGTTGTGGAACAACTCGACCTTGTTGGTCGGAGGGTCGAACGTCCTCGTGACCAGAAGTCCCCGCTCCCAATTCCGGGCATCGGGAATCAGCAAACGCCGGTTGAACCAGGAGAACACCACCGCCATCGCCACGACCAGGGAAATGACGACCACCACCATCACCCGGGCGGCGAGGTCATCACGGACTGGCCCCGACATCTCGATGTCGGCCGCAGTCTCGATCTGCGGCAGTTCATCCACGCGTCGACCACCGATCTCCGAAACACGGGGCCGCCGGTCTGTCCGGTCCGGGCGCTGGCCCGGGCGGCCGGTCGAAACGGTAGACCAGCACCGATCCCCCTCCGATCGAACCGACCGGACAGTAGGCCCGCAGCCACGCCAGCTCCCGCCGTCGGGTATCCCGAATGGTCGTCACCCCCACCGCCACCCAGCCTTTGATGGCCGCCGGGTCGGCGCCGAGCAGTTGCCGACTCGACCCTCCGACCGACAGCCCTCGTGTGGCGTCAATCGCGACGTAGGGATGGTCATGGTCAGCCACCCAGTCCCTCACCTCGAACACCGCCTGACCGACATCGACGTTGGAGTCGCTCACCCACCGGTAAGGCGGTGTTGCCGGCCAGGGGCTCCAGGCCAGCGAGTGAGGAGCCGACAAGACCATCGATCCGAGCTGCACTGTCGCTACCACCATGACGGCGACGACGGTCCCCAATGCCGACCAAGCCCGTCGTTCCATGGATCGGGGTACCGGGAATGTCCGGGGCAAGGCCCTGAGCGAGCTACGGACCGGTTCCGCGAGCGCACCCACCCCCACCATCGCCAGAGCAATAGATGGCAGAACCAGTCGTAGCCCCAGGTTCATCGTCTGGACCACCAGCACCAACCAGAGCCCCAGAGCAGGAGACAGGGTGGAGACGACCAGCAGCCGGCGACGAGCAGCGCGCCGAAGCGCCAGAAGCCAGCCCACCCCGACGGCGATCAACAGGGTCGCGGGCAACTTCAGCGCTGCCGCCACCGGGAAATACCACCAGCGCCCACCGGTCCAGGCCTGGCCGGCCAGCGAGGCTGGCCGACCTACGCTCGAATAGTCGAGGCTGGCATACCCGGCCCGCCACTCGAGGGGAAAGGGAAGGGCCGACACCAGCTTGACCACCGGCGACCGCCCCGACTGGTAGGACAACAGGCTCTCGAAATGGGCTTTGGCTTCCGGAGCTGGACCGGCCGGGGCGAGACCGCGGTACACACCCCACAGCGGGATCAGCGAGACCACCGCCACCAACGCGATCGAGCGAACAGCAAGCCGGGGACGCGCCCGCAACCTCACGATGACGGCGACCATGACCCACACCGCCAGGACCAACGCGGTGTGCCGCGTTGCCAACGCCAGTCCCACCGCTAGGCCCAGCGCGATCGTTCGACGGTCCGACGGGCGGTCCCACCAATGGGTCAACAACAACGCAAGTCCAACCGTGGCGAGGGTGAACGGCACATCCAACATGGCGAAATGACCGAGCCCGACCACGTAGGGCGTGGTCAACCATGCCCCGGCGGCCAGCAACCCCCCATCGGGTCCGAACCAACGCCGAGCGAGCAGGTACAGCACCGCCGCCACCATCAGCCCCTGCACCAGGACGGCAACCCGCGCCAGGAGGAACGTCTGGCGCAATCGCCCGGCATCCTCGTTGGCTGTCACGAAGTCGTCCGACCAGTCGAACCAGGCGACTTCGTCCCAACTCTCGCCCTCGGGAACGATGGGATGGGCCAACAACGCCGGAAGGGCGGCAATCGCCTTGGGCAACACCGGGTGTTCGGGCACCATTCGCAGATCGCGGTGAACCCAGGCGGCAACTCCCGACGAGACGTCCACCCCCTCGTCGACCGCGGGGGCGTCGAGGTTGGCCTGTTGGAGTCCCGAAACGAAGAAGACGAGGCCCAAGAGACCCAGGATCACCCACCGAACCCTGCTCGACAGCTGTCGGGAGTCGGCACGATCGAGGTCTGTCATCGCCGTCATTCTGGTCATCGTCGACCAGTTGCCAGCGGATCGGGAGCATTAGCGGCCACCCTGCGTCTCAAACAACGGGTGAGTCTGCCGATTGTGCATCGATGCCCCCTGCCCCGGCCGACGGATCGACAACCGAATCCCCCGATACGGCCGAGGCCGGGAGCGCCGAGGAGTCCGATCCCTCGGGTCGCCCGACGCGGGGTTGGCGGGCTGAGTTGCTGGTGGGTCTGGCGATGGTGGCGTTGTGTTCGCTGTTCGTGGGCGTGCGGCTGGCGAACCACGACTTCGACCCCACCGTGTTCATCTTGGCCGGAGAGGAGGTGACCGACCCCGCGCAGAACCCCGACATGTTCATCGTGAAGGGCGCGTTCGGTTACGACGGCCAGCGTTACTACCGACTTTCGCGGAATCCGTTCACTTCCGAGGTCGAGGAGTTCGGCATCACCTTCGATCGTCCGGCGTACTGGCAGAAGCGCAGTGGTTACCCGTTCCTCGTATGGCTGCTGTCGGGATTCGGTCAGAGATCGGTGGTGCCGTGGATGATGATCGCCGTCAACGTGACGGCGGTGGGCATCATCGCAACGATCGGTGCCCGCCTGGCCCGGATGCATCACCGCTCACCATGGTTGGGCATGGTGCCGGCCGCGTGGGCGGGTTTCGTGGTGGCGATCTCCCAGAACCTGACCGAGGCGGTGGTGGGAGCGTTGCTGATCGCGTCGCTCCTGGCCCTTCGTCGTCAACACTGGGCAGCCGCGGCGGCCGCCCTGACGGCGGCAGCCATCACCCGCGAGACATCGCTGGTCTTCTCGGTTGCGCTGCTGGCGACCGCCTTCTCCCCTGTGGTCCGTCGGCTGTTCGCGGCGCGCGGCCGCGACGGCGAGCCCGCCCGGGGGCCCAGGGTTCCGGTGTGGGTACCCCTTGTTCCCATCGTCCTCTACGCGGCCTGGAGGACCGTCATCAACAACCGGTGGGTCGGGGCGATCGCCGGGGGCACCGAGAATGACGCCCTATTGGCGGCGCCCTTCGTTCGACTGGTCCAGTACCTCGGTACGGTTGTCCGTGACCCGGGAGGAGCCAACCTGCTCAACCTGGTGCAGTTGGGCCTCACCGCGGTGGCGGTGGTGCTGGTGGCCACCGCGTGGCGCGACCGACAGAGCGGCCTTCCCCACGAACGGCTGGCCCTCGCCATGTTGTTGTTCCTTTTCGTCTGTTTGCCGGTGTGGCAACGCGGCCAGGCCTACCTCCGCTGGGCGTGCGAACCGGTCATGATCGGTTGGCTCATAGCCCTCGGCGCCCGCCGGAATCGTGTGCGGGCGTTGGCGGTGGCGGTGGCGGTCCTGTGGGCGGTGACGGCGATCGATCTGGTCACCTTCCCAGGTCTCGACCTGGGGGTTGACCGGGCTGCGGGTGTGTCCGTCACTGCACCTGATGGAGCTCCCGCCTCAACTCCTTGATCTCGTCGCGGAGTCGGGCCGCATACTCGAAGCGGAGCTCGGCCGAGGCGTCGGCCATCTCCTCCTCCAACGTCCGGATCAGCCGCTCGAGCTCGTCCCCCGGCATCTCGGCCAGACTCCGGCGACGCTCACGGTCTGCCTCGGTCTCACGACGACGGTCTCGGGCGGGCACGGGTGCGCCGGAGCTGGGACGGAGGTACTCGAGAATGTCGGTGACCGCCCGTCGCACGGTCTGGGGGTTGATGCCGTGTTCGAGGTTGTACGCCTCCTGTAGCCCGCGGCGCCGGTTTGTCTCAGAGATCGCCCGCTGCATCGAGGGGGTAACCACATCGGCGTACATGATCACCTGGCCGTCCACGTTGCGGGCCGCTCGCCCGATCGTCTGGATCAGTGAGGTCTCGCTCCGAAGGAACCCCTCCTTGTCGGCGTCGAGGATCGCCACCAACGACACCTCAGGGAGGTCGAGGCCCTCACGAAGGAGGTTGATGCCGACCAGCACGTCGAACTCGCCGAGGCGCAGGTCCCGCAGGATCTCGATGCGCTGCACGGTGTCGACCTCGGAGTGGAGGTAGCGGACCTTCAACCCCAGTTCCAGCAGGTAGTCGGTGAGGTCCTCTGCCATCTTCTTTGTCAGCGTCGTGACCAGGACCCGGTCGCCACGAGCAACTCGGCCATTGATCTGGTCGATGAGGTCGTCGATCTGACCCTTCGTCGGCTTGACGATCACCTCGGGATCGATCAGCCCGGTGGGCCTCACGATCTGCTCGACGATGTTGGTGGACACCTCCATCTCGTAGTTCCCGGGGGTGGCCGAGAGGAAGATGGTCTGACCGATGCGGTCCATCACCTCCTCGAACCGCAGCGGTCGGTTGTCCGCCGCCGACGGCAGCCGGAACCCGTGTTCGATCAGCTGTTCCTTGCGGGACCGGTCACCCTCGTACTGTCCATGGAGTTGGGGCACGGTGACGTGGCTTTCGTCCATGACCACCACGAAGTCCCGCGGGAAGAAGTCGATCAAGGTACCTGGAGCTTCCCCCGGCTCTCGCCCGTCGATCGGGGCGGAGTAGTTCTCGATCCCGTTGCAGTAACCGACCTCCTGCATCATCTCCAGGTCGTACTGGGTTCGCATCCGCAGTCGCTGGGCCTCCAGCAGCTTGCCCTCCGCCTCGAACTGGGCGAGGCGTTGCTGCAACTCCTGCTCTATCCGCACAACCGCTTCGGTCATGCGCTCCTGGCTGGCCACGTAGTGGGTGGCGGGGAGGAAAACGAACTCGCGCTCGGAGCGGACCTGCTCCCCCGTCAATGGATCGACCACCACGATCCGTTCGATCTCGTCGCCGAACAGCTCGATGCGGACCGCGGTCTCGTCATAAGCGGGGTGGATCTCGATCACATCACCCCGGACCCTGAACTTGCCCCGCGTCAGGTTCACGTCATTGCGGTCGTACTGCATCTCGACCAGGCGCCGCAGCAGCCCCCGGTGGTCGATCTCCTGACCGACCTCGATGTGGAGCATCTGGTCCTTGTACTCCTCACGGGAGCCGAGACCGTAGATGCACGAGACCGAAGCGACCACGATCACGTCACGACGCGTGAGCAATGCCGCGGTAGCACTGTGACGCAACCTGTCGATCTCGTCGTTGATGGACGAGTCCTTCTCTATGTAGGTATCCGAGGCCGCCATGTAGGCCTCCGGCTGGTAGTAGTCGTAGTAGCTGACGAAGTACTCGACCCGGTTGTTGGGGAAGAACTCCCGGAACTCGCCGGCCAGCTGGGCCGCCAGCGCCTTGTTGGGGGCGAGGACCAGAACCGGTCGCTGAAGCCTCTCGATGGTCCAGGCGATGGTCGCGCTCTTGCCCGAGCCGGTGATGCCCAACAGCGTCTGGAACCGCTCACCACCCTCCACGCCCTCCACCAGTTGCTCGATTGCCTTGGGCTGGTCCCCCGCCGGACCAAACGGCGACACGACCTCGAAACGGTGCACCACCCCGCCGGCGCTCCCGTCGCCACCCGCTGGTTCCGACATATCGGGCAGCGAAGAATCAACCATGGCCAGAGCCTACGGACACCCACCGACAACCAGTGCGGTGACCGGCAACCTTGCTACAGCTGGGAGCCCTCGGCGCTGCGCGTAGTCCGGCTCTCGTGGGTCGCCTTCGGCGGACGATTTCTGGTTCCGTCGACCCAATGGCTCGCAAGCTCGCAACTGCGCAAAACGTTGTCTGTTGCAGCACCAGGCCTGAACAGATCAACCAACAGCGAGCAGTTCCCCGAGCGGAGCCCTCGACCGGTCAGCGCAGGCCGTCGATCCAGCGCCACAACCGCTCGACTTCGAGGTTCAGGTCGGCTTCGCTCCCCGAGTTGTCGATGACCACATCGGCCAGTGCCAGGCGCTCTTCCCGCGACGCCTGCTTCGCCATCCTGGCCCTGGCGTCGTCAGCTCTTACCCCGCGGAACCGGACCAGCCTGTCGACGGCGACCTCCGGATCGACATCCACGACCACCAGGGCTGCCAGGTCGCTCCGACCCGACTCGACCAGCAACGGGACATCGAGCACCACGACGTGGTCGGTCCCGGACTCGACCTCCAGCCGGCGGGCGATCTCGGCTCCCACCGCCGGATGGACGATCGCGTTCAGGTCTGCCAAGGCATCGGGGTCGGAGAAGACGACGTCGGCTACTGCCTGACGGTTGAGAGACCCGTCGACGTCGAGGATGGCGTCACCGAACCGCTCCACCATCTTGTCGAACACCGCCTGACCGGGTACCTGAAGTGAGCGGGTGATCGCGTCGGCGTCGATCAGCACCGCTCCCCTTGCCACCAGGCGGGCCGAGACCGAGCTCTTGCCCGAGCCCATGCCTCCGGTCAGGCCGATGAGGATCATCCCGACACGGTAGGCGCCATCGGCGGCACTCGGCGTCGTAGCCTCTGGGCGATGGCTGCCATCTCCGGTGACAGGACGATCCCCGAGGAACTGCTGGCCAGCTTCGAGCCGTCCACCATCACGACGGGATCGGCCCTCGACCGCGTGGCGGGCTTCAAGCCGGCCATCCTGGCTATCAGGGGCGGGACCACGGTTATCTCGGTGGTGCTGGCCGCCCCGGCCTTCGTGGACCGCGACTGGCAGGTCATCGCATGGTGCGCCGTCATCATCGTCTACAACATCGTCCGCCTGGCGTTCCCGATCCGCTACGTCACCGCCGACACCTCGAGCCTTCTCCGGGTGATGTTCGAGGTGTCGTTGCACGTCACCGCGGTGGTGGCCACCGGCTACTGGATGTCGCCGTTGGTGTTCGCGTTGATCACCGCGGTCATGGTGGCCGGATTCGCCCGCGGGTTCGGTTTCGCCCTACGGATCGGTCTGGCGTCAGCCGCGGCCGTGAGCATCCCCTACGTGGTGGGAAGCGACCCCAGCGAAGAGGTCTGGCGTGAGACCGTCCAGTGGACCGCCGAACTGGTGCTGGTGGCGATGATCGCCGGGTACGCCCGTCGAGTGACGGGCGAGGTCGACCGGCAGCACACCCTGGCGCTGGACCGGCTCGGACGACTGGCCGACGCCAACCTGCTCCTCCACTCGTTGCACAACGTCACCCAGACGCTTCCTGCCTCCCTCGACCTCGACGATGCCCTCGACACCACCATGGGCCGTCTCCGCGACCTGTTCGACTTCGACGGCGCCGCTGTGCTGCTCATGGATGAGACCGACAAGATGTGGGTCGTGGCCCGGTGGGAGGGTCCCCGCCCCGCTCGCACCTATACCACCGACGCCCTCCCGGCCGCCACCATCGAGGCGCTCGAGTCGCGGGCCCCGGTCATGGTCGACCAACTGATGCCGGACCAACCCGGTCTCGCCGTCGAGATGCGCTCAGGGCTGTACGCACCACTTCTGGCCCGCGACACCGTCCTCGGGCTGATCACCCTGGAACACAAGGAAACCCACCACTTCAAGCGGCGCGACCAGGAGCTGATGCACGGCTTCATGGAACCCGCCGCCCTCGCCATCGACAACGCCCGGTGGTTCGCCCGTCTGAGGACCGTGGGGGCGGACGAGGAACGCACCCGCATCGCCCGAGACCTACACGACCGCATCGGTCAGTCACTCGCCTACCTGGCCTTCGAACTGGACCGGATCGTCAAGACCAACAGCAAGGGCGACGACGTCACGAAACACCTGGACCGGCTGAGAACGGACGTCAGGGGGGTCATCGGCGAGGTCCGCGACACCCTCTACGACCTCAGGACCGAGGTCACCGATGAGTCGGACCTGAGCCGAACCCTCGAGGAGTTCCTGGACCGGGTCCGAACCCGAAGCGACCTCGACATCCGCCTCGACGTCCAGTCATCGGGACGCCTACCGCTACTCCAGGAGCGGGAGCTCTGGCGCATGGCCCAGGAAGCCGTCATCAACGTGGAGCGCCACGCCCGGGCCACAAAGGTGGCTGTTACCTGGCGTTGCGACGGCAGCCGGGCCGTGTTGATCGTGGCCGATGACGGGGTCGGTTTTCCCGCCGGACGAGCCGGGCGCCTGGACAGCTACGGCATCCTCGGAATGAGGGAGCGCGCCGCCAGCATCGGCGCCTCGCTGGAGATCTCGAGCGAAGTCGGAATTGGTACCACCGTGAGGGCCGAGATAAGACCCACCTGACCGTTGGTGACAACGCCGCCGGTCGTTCTGGGTCGTTAGGCACATCGCTGGTGCCGCGATCGGCATTCCGGCCGGCTGTCAGGCGGTAGCATGGGGCGAAATACCCAGTAATCCCCCAACCGGTACGGATGGATTGCCCCCACCCGGGAGACACCAGATGACAGTCCGCCTCATGCTCGCCGACGATCACCGCATGTTGCGAGAAGGGCTCCGCCGAAGCCTGTCCGAGGACGGTTTCGATGTGATCGGCGAGGCATCCGACGGCGAGGAAGCGGTCAGGTTGGCGGGAGACCTGCGGCCCGACGTGATCCTCATGGACGTCACCATGCCCGATGTGGATGGCGTCGAAGCCACCCGCCGAATTCGTCGCCTCTACCCCGACATCCAGGTCGTGATGCTGACCATGCACGCCGACCAGTCCGTCATCTCCGAGGCGTTACGGGCTGGCGCGTCTGGCTACCTGGTCAAGGACTGCTCCATCGAGGAGATCGCCGCAGCGATCCGAATGGCGGCCAACGACGAGGCCGACCTGTCACCGTCGCTCGCCGGCGCGATGCTGACCGAAGTCCGCCGGATGACCCCGGAGCCATCCCTCGAGGAGAACGAGAAGGTGGTCACCCGCCGGGAGATCGACGTCCTCCAGCTGATCGCGGATGGCTGTTCGACGCCGGAGGTGGCCGAGCGGCTGTTCATCAGCCAGAAGACGGTCAAGAACCACCTAGCCTCGATCTACCAGAAACTCGACGCCCGAGACCGGACCCAGGCTGTGCTCATGGCCGTCCGGATGGGCATCGTTCGGCTCGGCTGAGCCACCCCTCGCCAAACCCAACTACCGCCAACCCACGGGACCCGGAACGATCGTGCTGCGCGACGACGGGGACGGGCTGAGCCCGTCCCCGTCGTCAGTTCCCTCCACTCCCCCGAATGGACGGAATACAGCTAGTTGCAGGAGACGCTGGTGTCACCCATGGCAGCACCCACGCAGTTGGCGTTGTTGCCCATCATTCCCTTGCCGCCGTTACCGAAGAACGCAACGGCCGAGAAAGTCACCACGGCCACCAGGGCGAGCATCAGGGCATACTCGACCAGGCTTCCCCCGATCTCATTTTCTTGCCCCTCAACCAGGTACGAGCGCTTGTGCATTGCACTCCTCCTTCTCAGTCCTGGGACAAGTATCGACACCGGCCACATGTCACTCGATAGGCCATGTGGCCCATAGTTGGACCTCGATGTGGGGTCCCCCGAACCGCTAGAAGCCGATTCCAGCGCCGTCCCGGGCTGAATGGCTCAGGAACGGACAGCAACGAACCAGGTTTCGTCCTTCCAAACGACCTTCCAGTCCTTCGACTTGGCGATCCAGCGCCCGAGTGAGCTGTCCGAGTCCCACAGAACCGCGGTGGGATCCGCCTGCTCGAGGATGGACGCGTAATCACCCGACACGTCGATCAACCCGACGTACCACCGAACCACCCTGATGGGGAACATGTCCACCCGGTCATCGATGAACACCCGGCTCTCATCGGGCCCGTAGGCGAACTCCATGTAGTTGCCAACCACGTCGCGGGTGATAACACGATCATCGACGCCCAGGAGCCCCTTGGCGTGCATCCAGCTCAGGGCCTCCTGAGGGTACGGTTCGAACGCGGTCGGGGACCCGCGTAGGTCCATCAGGCTGACCACGGCCAGCGCGGCCACCAGCGCGTGCAGGGCGACTCCGGCCAGCGGGGGGCGCCTCCGCCCGTCGATCCGGCCGAGATCGCTCAGGCCCTGGGCCAACAACGGTGTCAGGACGATGCTCGCCTGGAGGATGTTCCGGGCGCTCACCACCGCAGCCGCGCCGAACACCGCCAGGGGCAACAGGTTCCGCCATGACCGAGCCCTGAGGACCACCAGCACGGTGGTGATCACCAGCATGGCGATGAACACCCGATCGACGCCCGCCGAGGTTCCGATCCGCTGCCATTCCTTGACGTAGCGGAATGCCTCACGTCGCTCGAGCATTTCCAGTGGGAACACGAGGATCTTGAAGCCGAGCGGATTGAGCGCTCCGAGCAAGGTCCCGCCGACCGTCCACCCCAGGGCTCGAAGCTCCACCACCGGTGGTCGACGCTCGTCCAACCAACGTCCCGCCGCGAGCAGAACCAGCAGGACCGGCGCAAAGGGAAAGGATCCGTGGGTGTTCACCCAAACCCACATGACCGGCACCATCCACCGGGGATCGAGCCGGTCATCGGCGGCGAATATCACCAACGCCAGCCCTATCGCCCCGAACAGGAACGGCCGTTCGGTCCACATGCCCGACCCCAGCGCCACCACCAGTAGACCGGCCAGAAGGCGGCCAACCAGCCCCTTGGCCGAGTCGGTCAACTTCCACAGCAGGACCATCAGGGACCCCACCAGAGCGGTGGTGAGCAGCCGAAGCCCGTTGAACCCGGCCAACTTCTCCACCGCCGCGTAGATCACGCTGGCCCCCCAGCTCTGCACCGTCCACGGATGCCCGTGAGCGGTCCACGAGTAGGGGTCGGTCGTGGGGACGTACCCGCGCTCGAATATGAGACGACCCGTGGCCAGGTGGGTGAGGAAGCTGTTGTCCTGTATCGGTGACAACCCGATCCTGACCGCCACGAACAGCAGCAGCATCAGGACCACACCGTCGAGCGACGGCCGGCTGAACCGGCCCCTCAACGATGTCGGATCTAGCACACCGGATGAGGTTCTCTCCTCGGGGCCGCCTGGGGCGAGCGGAGCACCCTGGGCAGCTTCTGGCTGTTCCACCCGATCCAGGTCGGCGTCACCCACGCCCGTTCAGAGGTTCTGGGACATGCTGATGACGGCCGGACCGATGACCACCACGAACAGCGCCGGGAACACGCAGAACACCATCGGGATGAGCATCTTCACCGGTGCCTTCTGAGCCCGCTCCTGGGCCAGCTGACGGCGCTTGATGCGCATCTCGTCCGCCTGAGCTCGCAGCACGCGGCCGATCGACACACCGAACGTGTCGGCCTGGAGGATCGCGAGGACGAACGACCGCAGCTCCGGAACGTCACACCGCCGCTCCATGGCCCGCATGGCGTTCGCTCTGGTTGCTCCGGCGCGCACCTCGCCCAGCATCCGGGCGAACTCCTCGGTCAGGGGACCCGGCACCGCGGCCACCGTCCGGTCCAACGCCTGTTCGAAACCGAGGCCGGCCTCCACGCTGATGACCAGAAGGTCCAACACGTCAGGCAGCGCCCGGCGGATCGCCATCTGACGCTCCTCCACCCGACGGTTCACGATGGCGTCGGGGCCGAGAACCAGAGCGACGCTGAGGAGGACCGCGGCCGCGAGCCCGGTCATACCCGTCAGCGCCACCACCCCGTAGATCAGCCACCACGCCACCGGCACCATGGCGAACAGGACCAGCCGCAAGGCGAAGAACCGGTCGACGGTGTCCTGGTCGCGGTAACCCGCGGCCATGAAGCGGAGACGGGTCTTCTCCTTGTAACCCTCGGGGGTGAACCGGTTCCCGATACCCGAGAGGACACCGACCACGGGAGCGACGGTGCGCTCACGCATCGGCTTGAGCAGCTCCTGCTCGCGGACGTTGTCGACCTCGTAACCCTCGAGTTGGCGAAGCGACGCCCTGACCGTCGAGCGCTCCTCGGCCGAGGAACCCAGCACGAAGATCACGACGCCGACGCTCGCGCCGAGGAGAAGAAGGGCAAGGATTAGCACGATTTCCTCAGATCTCGATGGTGATGGTCTTCTTCATCCAGATGAACCCGATGATCGCGGCAACCGTCGCGATCCCGAGCATGGCCTGACCGATCCCGGTGTTGCCCAACGGGGACATGTACACCGGGTTCGAAGCCCACATGAACAGACCCAGGCCGATGGGCAGCAGGGCGAGGATGATGGCCGACATACGTCCCTCAGCGGTAAGGGCGTTCACGTCCCGTCGGAGGCGGTCACGTTGAACCATGGTCTCAGACACCGTCATCAGAAGCTCGGCCAGGTTGCCACCGACCTCACGTTGGATTCGGATCGCCATGACGGCCCAGGCGAAGTCGGGGCTGGACATCCGCTCGGCAACGCCGTCGAGCGACTCTTCGAGCTCGCGACCCAACCGGGCCTCGGTGACCACCCGACGCAACTCCTTGCCCATCGGCTCGTCGACCTCTTGGGACACCGCCTCTACCCCCTGCATGAGCGAGTAGCCGGCCCGCAACGAGCCCGACAGCAGCTGGAGGGTGTCGGGAAGCTGACCCACGAAGGCCTTGGCCCGGCGACCGGCGATGAAGCTCACGACGGCGATGGGCAACAAGGCGGCGAGAACCCCGAGGACCAGACCAGCGACGAGCGATATCCCGAACAGGCCCATCACCGTCACCAGCAGGACCATGATGACGTAGAAGAAGAGGGCCTCCGCCGCCCTGAGCGGCAGATCGGCCCGCTCCAGAAGCGACGAGACCTTCTCCAAGAAGCCCTGCTTCTCGGCGAAGTCCTCGGTCATCTCCACGGCCCGCTGGAGGAACGCAGTCTGGGCCAGGGACTGCTCGTCGCCTTCACCCTCGGCTGGGGCACCCTCGGTGTAGGGGCTCAGAACTGCCGACAGGCCGGTGTTGCTGCTACCGGCAAGCTGGACCACGGCGTAGACGCCGAGCCCGATGGCGATACCCATAACCAGTACCGGCAACAGGGGGGTGGATCGGAGCCACGATGGGCCGAACGCCTTCTTGGGGGTCACCACCTGCGTGGCACCGGCGCCTTCTGCCTTGCCACCGGCGACGTAGTTGCGCTTGATCGTCTGGCTGGCGATCGTCACCTCCACGTCCACCGCGCCCTGGTCGACCTTCGACGCGTAGGTCGCGACGAACTGTGCGTTCATCGTCTCGTCGACCTGGGTGAAGGCCTTGGCGATCTCCGGTGCCGTGCCCGCCTGGAACGATGCGCCACCGACGCGGTCGACGATGCTGGCGATGGCGTCGGAATCAACCTCGCCTTCCTTGTGGGTCAGCTCGACCGCGAACAGCGCCGCACCCGAGGACGACACGGATGCGCGTGCTCCGGCCAGGTCGGTGCTTGACACGTCGTCGGTCCCGTCGGTCGCTAGCAGCAGGTTCGGCTGGAGGCCCGGGCGGCTCTCGAACAGGCTTGTCGCTTTGCGAATGCCGTCGTAGAGCGCGGTCCTCGCCTCCGGCCTTGCCGCCATCCCGTCGAGTGCCGTCTTGATCTGATCCGGGCTGGAGGTGAACGCCGACTCCACCTCAGCGTCACTTCCGAAGCTGACCAACGCCATCTGATCACCCTCAGGCAGCGATTCAGCCATCTTGGTGATCGCCGCCTTGACGGCCGTGAGCGTGCCGTCATCGGCCATCGACCCCGAGAGATCGACCAGCACCACCGTGCCCAGTCGTCGGTCGGTCTGGCGGAGTCCAACGACCCCGTCGACCTTGACCGCCGCGCCGTTCTCGCGGACGGTCATCTCCTGCAGCGCCTTGGAATCCCCGTCCCACAAGACGGTGAGCTCAACCGCCTTCTGGTCGGTGCCGTCGATCTCGCGGACGATGAAGGTCGAGTCCTTGGACTGGGCTCCCACTGCCGATCCGCCCACGAGGGCGAAGATCGCGAGCACAGATGAGGCAACGGCGGCGAGTACGGCCCGACGGCCGTGACCGCGCCTCACCAGGCCCCCGCGGCACGCTTGGCGAACTGCTCGGGCTGGAACACTTCTGGTCCGAGGCGGATGCCCTGGTCGGCCAGTTTCTCGGCGAACTTGGGCCGAACACCGGTCGCCTTGAGGTGACCACGGAACCGGCCGTGCTCGTCGACGCCCATGCCGAAGTCGAACAGGAACACGTCCTGTGTGGTGATCACGTCACCCTCCATGCCTTGGATCTCGGTGATGTGGGTGATCCGCCGGGTTCCGTCTCGGAGGCGCGTCAGCTGCACCACGCAGTCGATGGCCGACGCCATCTGCTCCCGGATGGCCCGCACCGGAAGGTCGAAGCCGGCCATGAGCACCAGCGTCTCGAGACGGGCCAGGGTGTCACGGGGGCTGTT
>JAGQSO010000259.1 GCA_020439505.1 Acidimicrobiales bacterium | reverse complement strand
GGACGGCGTTTGCCCAGTTGCTCGCAAGCTCGCAACAACGCAAACGTTGCCTGACGTAACAATTGATCCGGCGGAGCAGTCGGAATCCCGCGACCGCGTGAGTGGCGGACGCCTTCGGTAGCGTCGAACGCCGTGTCGTTGAGCGCCGCCCAATCTGCTGTCGTCATCGGCGACCTGCGACGGGCTCGCCGCCGCCAACGGGTGGCGGCGATCCACTGGGTCGATGCGCTCTACCAGGTGTACATCACGGCCCTGGTGGCGGTGGTGGCGGTGGTGTTCCTGTCGGGATACGTGGGCGACACCAAGATCGATGCCCGGGCCGTCGACCGCTTGGCGGAGTCGGGGCCGGCGGTTCTCGGACTGGTGGTCGCGGTGGCCCTGTTCGTGGGACTGCGCTCGGGCAGCCGCGGGGGTCCGCTCGCGCTCGAACGCGCCGATGTCCGACACGTTCTGTTGGCCCCGGTGGACAGGGCGGTCGCCCTGCGCGGTCCGGCCCTGCGTCAGCTCCGGTTCCTGGTGGCCGCGGGTGCCGGGGTGGGAGCGGCCACCGGACAGCTGGCCCTGAGGCGACTGCCCGGGAACCCGGCCGAATGGTTGATCATCGGCGCCGTTTTCGGCGCGACGGTGGCGGCGATCGGGTTCGGGTCGGCGCTGAGCGCGTCGGGGGTCGCCCTGCCCCGTTGGCTGGCCACCGTTGCGGGGGGCGGGATCTTGGTGTGGGCGGTCGGCGACGTCGCCGGAAAGCTGCCGGTCTCGCCCACCGCGGTGGTGGGCGAGCTGGGACTGTGGCCCCTGTACTCGGCCCCGGTGGCCCTGGTCGGACCGCTGCTGGCTCTCGCCCTGTTGGGACTGGGTCTGGTCCGCGTGGCCGAGACGTCACTGGAGGCGGCCGAGCGCCGAACGGCCCTTGTCGGTCAGCTCAAGTTCGCGGTCACCCTCCAAGACCTGCGCACGGTGATGGTCCTGCGTCGACAACTGGCCCAGGAACGACCCCGGAGCCGGCCCTGGATCCGGGGAAGTCGTCGCCCGGCCCGATGGCCGGTGTTGAGGCGGGGGGTTCGTAGCGTCATGCGCTGGCCGGCATCCCGATTGGTTCGGGTTCTGGCCTTGGCGGTAGCAGCGGGCTTCGCCCTTCGCGGGGTGTGGGCCGGGACGACCCCGCTGGTGGTGGCGGCCGGTCTCGCCCTGTGGGTCGCGGCGCTCGACGCCGTCGAGCCGCTCGGCCAGGAGGTCGACCATCCCGGGCGGACCGATGGGTTCCCGATCGAGCGGGGTCGCCTCCACGTCGGGCACCTGCCGGTGGTCTACGTCGTATCGGCGTTGGCCGGTCTGGTGTCGGGTGTCGTGGCGATGTTCCCGGTGGGCAGCCACCTGCCGGTCGGCCCGGCGTTGGTGGCCGGACTGGCGGTCGGGGCTCTGGCCGGGTGTGGGGCGGTGGTCAGCACCATCCAGGGCGCGCCCTCCGCGGTGGACGTGTTGTCGATGGCCACCCCTGAGATCGCCGGGGCCCGGACCGTCGCCCGCACCGGCTGGCCCCCCGGCATGGCGGTGGCCGGAACACTGCCGTTGCTGCTGGCCCGGGCCGCCCACCAACGGGGAGACGAAGTGATGCCGGCCCTGGTGCTCGGGTCGTTGCCGGTGGTGACCGCCCTGATCCTGGTGGCCGGGTGGGTCCGGTTCCACGATCCGATCCACGAATGGATCCGCAAGGCGATGGAAGAGGCCTCGCCCACCCGGGCGATGGAACGGGCCGCAGAGGAACGTGAGGCCGCCGAGCGCGAGGCGGCAGGGGAGAGTTCGGCCGATCCGGGACGAGACGGCGACGACCGGTCCGAGGACCCGGCGAACTCGGACTCGGGCTCGACCGGCTCCACCAGCGCGGCTTCCAAACGGTCCCCGAAGCCGAAGCCGAAGCCGAAGCCGAAGCCGAAGCCCCCGGCCCCTCGCCCCGGGCCCGCCCCGTCGGGGGTCCAGGGCGGAACCAGCGCCAAGCCGATCGGGCGAGCCCGAGATCGAGCTCGAACCCAACCCAGCCCGGACGAAACGGAGTCGTGACCATGACCGACCAAGGCCCCGCCCCGGCCCTGTCCGCCGTCGGGCTGACCAAGACCTACGACGGGATCGTGGCGCTCCAGCCGCTGGACCTGTCCGTTCCCGTCGGGCAGTCGGTGGCCCTCATCGGCCACAACGGTTCAGGCAAGTCCACCCTGTTGCGCATGGCGGCCGGGCTCCTCGAACCGACGGAGGGGACCCTCGAGG
>JAGQSO010000258.1 GCA_020439505.1 Acidimicrobiales bacterium | reverse complement strand
GGCGAAAGGGGAGCGACCGTGGCCCCTAGAGCGGCGGCATCACGAGCCAGAGGTTCTGGCAACACGGCGGCGCCCGCGCCTGCCATGACCAGTGGGATGATCGCCTCACGATGCTCGGTGACAACACCGATCGCCGGGTCTGCGCTGGGATCGCGGTCGCGTAGGGCTGTGGCGAGTAGGCGGCGCGTCGAGGTCCCGCGAGGGGTGGTGATGAGGGGAAACTCGGCCAGCCGGGTCGCCGGCAGGGACGGTGAACCACCCAGGTCGGTGCCAGGGGGGAGCACCGCGAGCATCCTTTGCCGCCCGATGAGGTGACCCTCGAGTTGGTCCTCGTCGGGCAGCTCGTCGCCCAAGCCCAGTTCCGCCTCGCCCGAGCGAACCTGGCCGAGGAGGTCCGCCGAGTCCTCCGGTTCTCTGATCCTCACGAGCACCCCCGGGGTGGTCCGCCGGAACTGCCCGACCAGATCGACCAACGGTTCTACGACCAGGGTCGGTAGCGACACCAGATCCAGGCGACCGGCGGCCAATCCAGCGACAGCGGTGACCGCGCTTCGGGCTACTTCGGCATCTCGCAACATCTGGCGGGCCGGAGCAACGAAGGCCTCACCGGCGGCCGTGAGCCTGACCGACCGGCCCAGCCGGTGGAACAAGGGGGTCCCCAGATCCCGTTCGAGGGTGGAGATCGACTGGGAGAGCGCGGGCTGGCTCACCGGTATCGATGCTGCGGCGGCGGTGAAGCTTCCCTGGTCCACCACTGCGATCACGTACTGCGCCTGCCTCAGTTCCATTTGGGGTCCTGGCGGATAGGTCCAGTAGCCATCGCTATCCGCTCGGCTCCTTTCTCCCGCTTCTGGTAGCCCCAAGCGGTGCCTCGGACCGTTTCATAACTACTGCTTATGGATTGTATCCAAATCATCTGTTGGACTTGTGGGTTGATCGAGGGTTGCATGGATCCGTGCCCGAGCTGACCCTGATCAACGTCGTAGGAATCGTCGCCGTCGGCGGGGTGATCGGCTTCTTGGGCGGACTGCTGGGCAAGGGTGGATCGGCCATCGCCACGCCGGCACTGGTGGCGCTGGGGCTGCCGCCCATCGTTGCTCTGGCTGCGCCTCTACCGGCCACCGTCCCCGGTGCGATGGTGGCTGCGAACCGCTACCGCCAACACGGCCACATCGACAGGGCGGTTCTGAAGTGGTCGTTGATCGCCGGCATTCCAGCCACGATCCTCGGAGCGTTCGCCACCCGCTGGATCGACGCCGGTTCGCTGGTGCTGCTGACCGACGTCGTGATCGTCGTGATCGGTGCCCGGATGTTGCGGACCCCATCAGCCCACCAAGGCGATATCGGTACCGACGAGGGCGTCGACCGGAACCGGATCGTCGCCGTCGCGTTGGTGACCGGCATTGCCGCCGGTCTGCTGGCCAACAGCGGTGGGTTCTTGCTGGCCCCCCTGTTCGTGGCCGTCCTCGGATTGGGGATCAGGCCCGCCCTCGGCACCTCCTTGGCGACGGCCTCGGTGCTGGCCATCCCTGGGACGATGGTCCACATGGCCATGGGTCACCTCGACCTTGCCGTTGTGGTCCTGTTCGCCATCGGCTCCATCCCGCTGTCGGGCCTGGGGGCGCGGGTCGCTCTGCGAGCTGACGTGACCCGGCTCGAGCGCTTCTATGGCG
>JAGQSO010000257.1 GCA_020439505.1 Acidimicrobiales bacterium | reverse complement strand
GCCGTCCGGTGCCGGGTGGACCCGCCGGTCAGCCGAGCAGAGCCAGCACAACACCGGCCTGGGTGTAGGGATCACCCAGGTCGGGGGTGAGGACGAGGTCGGGTGACTCGGGTGCCTCGTAGGGGTCGTCGATTCCGGTGAACCCGGTGATCTCTCCGGCGCGGGCCTTGGCGTAGAGGCCCTTGGGGTCGCGTTCCTCACAGATCTCGATCGGCGTGTCGACGAAGACCTCGAAGAACGGGATGCCCCGTTCGGTGTGGGCGGCCCGGGCCCGGTCGCGGGCGGCGCGGTACGGGCTGATCACGGGGACGATGGCCACCACCCCGGCTTCGGCCAGGATGGCAGCCACCTCACCGGCCCGCCGAACGTTCTCGTCGCGGTCCGCGGCGGTGAAGCCGAGGTCGGAGTTGAGCCCGTGGCGGAGGTTGTCACCGTCGAGGCGGTAGGCGGCCCGACCGGCCAGGACCAGTCGGCGTTCCAGGGCCACGGCGACGGTGGATTTGCCCGATCCCGACAGGCCGGTGAGCCACACCGTCGCGCCGAGCCACGGTCGGTCCGAGCGCGACAGGTCGCCGTCGTGCCAGGTGAGGTTTCTGTCGTCGGCTGGGGTGTCCACCGGTTCAGCCTTGTCGACCGCTCAGGCCGGGCCGAGGATCATGCCGGCGGCGACGGTGTTGTTGGTCGCCTCGTCGATGAGGATGAACGACCCCGTGGTTCGGTTGCGGCGGTATTCGTCGTAGAACAGCGGGACGGTGGTACGCAGCCGTACCCGGCCGATCTCGTTGAGGGACAGCGAATGGGCCGACTCGTCGCGGTGGAGCGAGTTGACGTCGAGGCGGTACTGCACCGACTTGACCAGCGCCCTGGCGCTGCGGGTGGTGTGTTTGATGGCGAGCTTCTGGCCTTCGACGATGGAGCCGGTCTCGCTCATCCAACAGATCATGGCGTCGATGTCCTGGCCGACGGTGGGCTGGTTGTTGGGGCGACAGATCATGTCGCCCCGACTCACGTCGATCTCATCGGCGAGGCGCACGGTGACAGCCATCGGGGCGAAGGCCTCGACCACCGGGCCGTCGGAGGTTTCGATCGACTCGATGGTGGAGGTGAACCCCGACGGCAGGACCATCACGTGGTCGCCGGGTTTGAGGACGCCACCGGCCACGGTGCCGGCGTAGCCGCGGTAGTCGTGCCAGTCGTCGGAGTGGGGCCGGATCACGTACTGGACGGGGTAACGGACATCGATGAGGTTGCGGTCGCTGGCGATGTGCACCTCTTCGAGGTGGTGCAGCAGCGACGACCCTTCGTACCAGGGGGTGTTGGCCGAGCGGCTGACCACGTTGTCGCCGTGGAGGGCCGAGACGGGGATGACGGTCAGGTCCGCGATGTCGAGTTTGGTGGCGAAGTGACGGAACTCGTCCTTGATCTCTTCGAAGCGTTCCTGGGACCAATCGACGAGGTCCATCTTGTTGACGCACAGCACCAGGTGGGGGATGCGCAGCAGCGAGGCGAGGAAGGCGTGACGGCGGGACTGTTCGACCAGGCCCTTGCGGGCGTCGACGAGGACGAGGGCGACATCGGCGGTGGAGGCGCCGGTGACCATGTTGCGGGTGTACTGGATGTGGCCGGGGGTGTCGGCGATGATGAACTTGCGCCGGGGGGTGGCGAAGTACCGGTAGGCGACGTCGATGGTGATGCCCTGTTCGCGCTCGGCCCGCAGGCCGTCGGTGAGCAGGGCCAGGTTGGTGTAGTCGGCGCCCATGGCCTCGCTGGAGCGTTCCACCGCTTCGAGCTGATCCTCGAAGATGGCCTTGGAGTCAAATAGGAGCCGCCCGATGAGGGTGGACTTTCCGTCGTCCACGGACCCAGCGGTGGCGAATCGCAGCAGTTCGCTCATCAGAAATACCTGTCCCCGTGCTCGCGGCGAGCGGCTGCACCGCATCGCTCGCCGGCGGACTCAAGCGTGAGCAGGCCTGCCGGAGTCCCGTGTGCGACCAGATCGCCGATGGCACCCATTAGAAGTAGCCCTCCTTCTTGCGGTCTTCCATTGCTGCGTCGGTTACTCGGTCGTCGGCGCGGGTGGCGCCTCGTTCGGTGACGCGGGTGGCGGCTACCTCTTCGACTACCTCCCAGGCGGTGGCGGCGACCGACTCGACCGCGCCGGTGATGGTGGCGTCGCCGACGGTGCGGTAGCGGACGGTGGTGGTGAAGGACTCCGAGCCTTCGTCGGCGGCTAGGTGGCGGGTCACCGCCAGCAGCATCCCGTCACGGCGGAACACCTCGCGCTCATGGGCGTAGTAGATGGAGGGGAGCTCGATGTCCTCCTCGGCGATGTACTGCCAGATGTCGAGCTCGGTCCAGTTGGACAGGGGGAACACCCGGATGTGTTCGCCGGGGTTGATGCGCCCGTTGTAGAGGCTCCACAGTTCGGGGCGTTGAGCCTTGGGGTCCCACTGACCGAAGTCGTCGCGGAAGCTGTAGACCCGTTCCTTGGCCCGGGCCTTCTCCTCGTCCCGTCGGGCCCCGCCGAAGGCGGCGTCGAAGCGGTGCTCTTCGATGGCGTCGAGCAGCGTCGTGGTCTGGAGTCGGTTGCGGCTGGCGCGGGGTCCGCCCTGCTCGACCACTCGGCCCTTGTCGATGGATTCCTGGACCGAGGCGACGACCAGCTTGAGCCCGAGATGGGCGACGCGACGGTCGCGGTAGTCGATCACCTCGTCGAAGTTGTGGCCGGTGTCGATGTGCATGACCGGGAACGGGATGCGGGCGGGCCAGAACGCCTTCTGGGCCAGGTGCAACATCACGATGCTGTCCTTTCCGCCCGAGAACAACAGGACCGGCCGTTCGAACTCGGCGGCCACCTCCCGGAAGATGTGGATGGCCTCGGACTCGAGCACCTTGAGGTGGGTCAGTTCGTAGGTTGATGCCATTGCGCCTTGGGACCTCGCCCGGTTGTTCGGTCCCCCGAGCGTAGTTGGACCCCTCAATTCCCGACCAATGCACTCAGGATTCACTCCGTGACTACGTCACCCACGTCCGCCACCAGGCGGCACACGAGAACTGACCAGCGTGCAGTGCAAGTAAGTCCCAACCCCTGCAACGGTCGCCGGAACGGCACCGATGCTCAAGCAGGGACCGTTTGCACTGTTGCGAGCCTTGCGAGCCACTGGGCAAACCGTCGAGCCCCCGCAACGAAGTGACGACCGGGCTCGACGGAACTAGAAGTCGTCCGCCGAAGGCGGTCCACGAGAACCGACTAGCGAGCAGGGAAGTTGACTCCCAACCCCTGCCAGGGATGCTGGCACGGCACGCTACTGATCAAGTAGCGCCGTTACCGCGGGGGCCAGGGTGGGGTGACAGACCAAGAGGTCGGGGAGGTAGGGGTCCGGGTTGTTGTAGAGCATGGGGCCGCCGTCGATCCTGGTCACGTGCAGTCCGGCGGCGACCGCTACCGCCACCGGGGCGCACGAGTCCCATTCGTACTGCCCGCCGCTGTGGGCGTAGATGTCGGCGTCGCCGGTCACTACGGCTGCCACCTTGGCTCCCGCCGAGCCCATCTCCACCAGGTCGGCGCCGAGCGCTTCGGCCAGGCGGATCGCCACCGCGGGCCGGCGGGTCCGGCTGACGATCACCCGGGGCCGCGGGGGCGGAGGGGGAGGAAGGGGTGAAGGCATGAGGGTGGACAGGGTCCGGCCCTGGGAGGGAAGGGCCACCGCACCGGCCACCGCTACACCGTCCACCGCCAAGGCTACGTGGACCGCCCAGTCCGGCCGGGGTGGTTCGCTGAACTCTCGTGTCCCGTCTAGGGGGTCGACGATCCACACCCGTCGGCTGGCCAGTCGGCCGGTGTCAGATGGTCCGGTCCCGTCACGGCCTTCTTCGGACAACACGGCGTCGTCGGGGCGAAGCTGGGCTAGGCGCTCCATGAGCAGATCGTTGGCGCGGCGGTCGCCCTCGGCCTTGAGCTCACCCGCGGGTGCCCCGGCGGCCGAGAGTCGGTCGCGAAGTTCGACCAGCAGGCGTCCGGCTTCGTCGGCGAGATCCATCGCCAGTCGGTGGTCGGCGGGGGTCACCAACGATGCGGCGTCCTCAGCGGCAGGAGGTGTCATGGCAAGTTCTCACCGTCATTTCGATACGTCGGCGGGCAGGTCCTGCCGTCGTCGCGCCAAAGGGTAATCAGGGCGAGTCTTCGCCTCGGTTCGACCATGCCGTACTCATGGGTCGCCTCGCCGATCGGCCGGCCACCTCAGCCGACGGGTGGGACCGCCACGACCAGGATCGCCAGGTCGTCGCCGTCTCCCCGCCGGTGGGAACGCACCGCGAAGTCGAGCGTTTCGGCCAACAAGTCGGCCCCGGCTCCCACGAGCCCACCCATGACCTCGATCAGCCGCTCCTCACCGAACAGGCCGTCGGGTCCACGGGCTTCGGTCACCCCGTCGGTGTAGAGGACCACGGCGTCGCCAGGGGCGAGGTCGACGGCAACCTCGTCGAAGATCGGGTGGGCGACCACGCCGAGCGGCGCTCCCCCACAGTCCAGGAACTCGACTCGTCCATCGGCTCGGACCACCACCGGCCGGGGGTGTCCGGCGCTGGAGACGGTCGCTCTCATTCCGGTGGGGCTGGGCGCCAAGTGAAGGTAGGTGAGGGTGCAGAAGCCGAAGTCGTCGAGTTGGCTCACCACTGCGGCGTTGGTCCGTTCGAGGACCCGGCGGGGTTCGGCGTCCACGACCATGGCGGCCCGGGTCGATTGCCGGACCACGCCGCTGAGGGCGGCAGCACCGGGACCGCGTCCGCAGACGTCGCCGACAAGGGCGGCCCAGGCCCCTTCGCCGAGGTCCACCACGTCGTAGAAGTCGCCTCCCACCGCGAGGTCGGGGTCGGCGCACTGATAGCGCGCCGCGAATGTGGTGTTGGGATCGGCCGGCAGCAGGGGCGGGGCGAGGGTCGTCTGGAGTGAGTCGACGACGCGGGTGCGCGCCTCGAGTCGCCGGCAGGTGTCCAGGCTCACCGAGGCTCGGGAGGCGAGGTCTTCTATGAGACCTAGGTGGCCGGTGGTGCGACGGTCGGCGGAACCGTCGAGGAGGGTGAGCACGCCGAGCAACCGTTCGCCCAATACCAGGGGGGCGACGACGATCCCTCCCCCGCCCGGCTCGGCCACCAGGCCGATCTGGTCTGCCAGGGGGTGCAGAACCTCGGGGAGGTCTGCTCTGGTGGTGCGGGCCACGAACCGCCGTGTTCGCCGGGCCGGATGGGCGACGCGATCGCTGTGGTCCGAAGCCGGGCCTGCACCCCGGGGGGCGAGGTCTACCACCTCGACCAGGTCGGTCAGCGCCTCGGCCGGTATCGCTCGGAGGGCTGTGGTCATCGACGGCCCACCGCAGTCCCCCACCGTCACGATCGGGGTACCGACGGCCCGGCCCCGCCGGTCGACGAGGTCGAGACGGGCCCCGTCGGCCAGGGCCGGTACGCAGGTGTCGAGCAGGGTCCGGGCCACGACATCGCCGTCGTCGCTCAGGGCGAACAGGGCGCTGGCTTCTGAAAGGGTGGCGAGTCGGGCACCGGCCAGTTCGGCCCGACGACGGGCCAGACGTTCGGTGACCAGGGTGACGTCGGGGGTCTCGGGCGGGCGCGAGACCGTGTGGAGCATCGAGCCGACGATGGCGGCGAATGCTTCCACGGTGGCGATCTCGTGGGCCTGCCACGACCGGGGTACTACGTCGTAGACGCCGATGACTCCCCACCAGCCCTCCGCCGATGGCACGGGTACGTTGACCGCCGATCGGGCGAACACCCCGAACGACGGGGCAAGGGCGGTGAAGCGACGGTCGGCCACCAGGTCCGAGGTGGTGACGGTCCGCTGCTGCAAGATCGTGTAGCCCGGCATGGAGCTGCGCCCGGTCGGGAGCCTGACGGGACGGTGATGATCGGACCCGAACCGTCGGCCTTCGAGCACCCCGACCCGGCTGGTCAGCTCGCCGGCCTGCTCGTCGAGCTGGAACAACCCGACGTGGGCGACCCCCAACAGGTCGGCCAGCTCACCGACTACGTCGTCGAGGACCGACGCCACCGAGGCGGCGTCTTGGACGGTGATCGTCCTGGTCGCCAGGTCGGCGACGGCTCGCAACATGGCGACCGGGTCGGCCGCCGCAACCGGGCTGGGGCGAGCCGAGCCCGGTTGGGCGGCACGGTCTCGGGGCATCGGCGGACTGACCGCCGGGACCGAGGGGCTGACAGCGGGAGCCGCAGGGCTGAGTCCTGGAACCGCTGAGCTGAGTCCTGGAACCGCTGGGCTCAGTCCTGGAACCGATCGGCTGAGTCCTGGAACCGTTGGGCTGAGTCCTGGGACCGGTGGGCTGAGTTCGGAGACCATGTCGGGTTCCTGGCGTGGATGGGGTTGTGGTGTGCGGGTGCGTCGACTCGTGCTGCCCTGTGCGCCGTCCCGCCGGGCGAGCGTAACCGAAGCGGGCTCAAAGGCTACGAAACCATCCAGATAACTCAATAGTGGTCGATAGGTCACAGATAGTGGTCCGGCTACCATGGCGTCCCGTGCGCCTCGTCATCGCCCGTTGTTCGGTTGACTACCAGGGCCGGCTCGCCAGCCACCTCCCGTCCGCGGTGCGGCTGATCATGGTCAAAGCCGACGGCTGCGTGGCGATCCACGCCGACGGCGGTGCCTACAAGCCCCTCAACTGGATGAACGCCCCCAACCGCCTCGTCACCGAGGACGTCCAGTGGACGGTGACGAACCCCAAGGGCGAGACGCTGGTGATAACCCTCGAGGAGGTGATGTCGGACTCGGCCTGGGAGATGGGTACGGACCCCGGTCTCCAAAAGGACGGGGTCGAAGCCCACCTCCAGGAGTTACTGGCCGCCAACACCGACCACCTCGATCCCGGGTTGCGCCTGGTTCGCCGCGAGTATCCGACCGACATCGGTCCCGTCGACCTGCTGTGTCGGACCGCGGATGGTGCGGCGGTGGCGGTGGAGATCAAGCGCCGGGGCGAGATCGACGGGGTGGAGCAGCTCACCCGGTACCTCGAGTTCCTCAACCGGGACCCGATGCTGCGCCCGGTGTCGGGCATGTTCGTGGCTCAACAGATCAAACCCCAAGCCAAGGTCTTGGCCCGCGACCGCGGGATCGAGATCCGCGAGGTCGACTACGACGCCTTGCGCGGGATCGAATCCAACGAGCTGCGTCTGTTCTGAGGCCGCCGGGCGACTACGGTCAGACGGTTCCCCGGTCCTCGTCCTGACCTCTGGTCGGGGTTCGAGACCCAGACGTGCAGAGCAGCATCGATGAGCGCCGATCCCACCGAATCCGACGTACCCGCCGGCTTGGAGCCGTGGTGCAAGACCCTGCGGGGTGAGCAGGCGTGGCGCATGGAGATTCCCGGGGGCGAGGCCGCGCTGGTGCGCTGGAAGGCGCTACGGGACCAGCACTCGGTGACCGGCATGTGGCCGGTGCTGTTGGGTGCCGATATGAGCATCATCGACCAGATGACCTGGAGGGTCAGCATCCTGGCCGAGCAGGCACCTGGTATCCCCGAGGTGTCCGCCGCCACTCCCGCTCCTGAGTTGTTCGTGCAATGGCTTGGGGATCCCGCCCACGACGACTACCTGGGTGACGTTCCCCGCCACCTGGCCAAGCTGGAGGCCGACCAGGCGACCATCCGGGCCCGCCTCGAAGCTCGCCCCGACCACGCCGCGGTGCGGGCGGTCAAAGAGCCCAAGGTTCAGCTCGCCCTGGTCCCGGCCAAGGGCGGCTGGGAGCTACCGGCGCTGCTGGCCTGGCCCGGGGGTGAAGGTCTCGACATCGGCGGCACCGAACACCTGTCGGTGCTTCATTTCTGGTACGAGGCCTATGGCGCCGAGGTGGTGGCGATGGGCCTCGAGCAACTCGAGTGCCTGGTGACCAACCCGCCCGACGATGCCCGGGGCGCCTTCGAGCTGGCGGTCCAGCACTACGCCTACTGCCCCGCCCTGATGGACAACCTCGCCCCGGCGATGGGTGCCCTGGCCGCCACCCTCTTCGGCCGCCACTGGTTCTTCGACTGGAGCTAGTTGCCGTTACCGGCATCCCTTGCTGGGGTTAGGGCGTCACCCACGCTGCACGCTGGTCGGTTCTCTTGGACCGCCTTTGGCGGGCCACGCGACTGGTCAGTTTTCGTCGTAGCCGAACATGTTGGCGTTGGGGCGGGCCTCGGCTACCAGTCGCTTGACTACCTCGCCGAGTTGGGTGGGGTCGTCGGTGGGGTGCTCTTGGGTGGGACCGCGGTGCCAGCCTTCGGCGACCGACAGGGCTTGGCCGGTCACGTCGAACACCCGGCCCGTCACCTCGGCTGATTCGGTGGAGGCCAGCCAGGTGACGATGGGGGCGATCCAGCGGGGCGACATCATGGCCTTGGTCATGTCGTCGGCCTTGCCCATGCCGAGGTTCTCGGTCATGCGGGTGAGCGCCGCCGGGGCGATGGCGTTGGCGGTGACGCCGTAACGGGCCAGTTCCTTGGCCGCGATCACGGTGAAGGCGGCGATTCCGGCCTTGGCGGCGCCGTAGTTGGTCTGGCCGACGTTGCCGTAGATGCCCGACGGGGACGACGTGTTGATGATGCGCCCGTCGACGACGCCGCCGCCCTTGACCTTGTCGCGCCAGTAGGCGGCGGCGAAGTGGGTGGGGCCGGCGGTGCCCTTGAGGTGGACCGCCATCACCGCGTCCCATTCCGATTCGGTCATGTTGGCCAGCATCCGGTCGCGCAGGATTCCGGCGTTGTTGATCAATACGTCGAGGGTGCCGTATTGCTCGACGGTCTCCTCGATCAGGTGTTGGGCGCCGGCCCAGGTGGAGATGTCGTCGCCGTTGACCGAGGCCACTCCGCCGGCGGCGACGATCTCCTCGACCACATCGTGGGCGGGCCCGCTGGATCGCCCCGAGCCGTCGACCTCTCCCCCGATGTCGTTGACGACCACCGACGCGCCGTGGGCGGCGAGCATCAAGGCGTGTTCCCGACCGATGCCGCGCCCGGCGCCGGTGACGATGCAGACCCGTCCTTCACAGATTCCCATGGGGCTGCACCCTAGGCCCGCGCCGTGGCCCCCGGTGGACGTTCGTGTGACCTACGACGGTCGGGGGTGCACCGGTCGGGCGGTCGTGGTCTGCCACGCTGGATGGTATGCGTCGCCCTTCACCCCGGACCTGGTTCGCCGTGGGTACTCCCGTGTTGTTGATCGTCTTGTTGGTTGCCGTGTGGGGGGTGGACGACGCGGCGGCGAACCAACGGGTTCCCCGCAACGTGACCCTGGCCGGGCGTGACGTGGGCAAGCTTCCCGCCGACCAGTTGGCGGTGGTGGTGCGTGACATCGCCACCCATTACAAGACGACGACGGTGGAGATCCGTACCACCGAACGCACATTCGAGGTGTCGGGCGGTGATCTGGGGCTGGCGTTGGACGAGGAGGCGACCACCAGGTCAGCGCTGAACATGAACGAGGGGATCTCGTGGTGGAGCCGCCCGGGCACCTGGCTCGGGTCGTTCCTCGATCAGCGGCCCGCCCCGCTGCACTTCACCCTGGACTCCCGAGCCATGGAAGCTGCCCTGGCCAGCGCGGCGGGCGACGCCGCGGCCACCGAGCCCCGGCTGGTCACCGCCGGTAACTCCATCACCATCATCAGCGGTTCGCCGGGTACCCGCATCTCCTCCAAGGGCGTGGCCGAACAGATCTTGGAGCGGGCAGAGTCGGGCGAGGAGCCCATCGTGGTCAACACCGAGGTCGAGACCACCAAGCCCGCGGTCAGCGACGACGAGGCCAAGGCCCTCGCCGCTCAGCTCACGGCGTCGACGAACCCGGGGTTGACGGTCCGTTCCGGAGATCAGATCGCCACCATCGCTCCCGAAACCGTCCGCTCCTGGATCGGTTCGCGGGTGGCCGGGGGCAGGATCGAGCCGACCGTGGATACCGCTGCCGCGGTGGAGGCGGTGAAGGCGGCCCTGCCGGTGACCGCCGATCCTGCCGATGCCCGCATCACCTTGGAGAACGGTGCACCTCGGGTCATCCCCAGCAGCGAGGGCAAGATCTGTTGCGCGGCCGACACCGACGACCGGATCTTGGCCACGATCATCTCGGGGGTCCCCGAGGTCGAGATCGACATGGAGTCGATCCAACCCGACTTCACCACCGCCGATGCCGAGGCGCTCAAGGTGGTGGAACCGGTTGGCACCACCACCGAGTGGAAGGGTCAGCCTCAGGTCAAGAGCTTCACCACCTATTTCGAGGCGGGTCAGCCCCGGGTCACCAACATCCACCGGATCGCCGATCTGGTCCGGGGCACCCTGGTCAAGCCGGGCGAGACGTTCTCGATGAACGCGGTGGTCGGTCAGCGCACCAGGGAGAAGGGGTTCGTGGAGGCCGGGGCGATCGCCAACGGCGTGCATGTGGAGGAGGTCGGCGGCGGGGTGTCCCAGTTCGCCACCACGATGTTCAACGCCGCCTTCTTTGCCGGGTTGCCCTTCGGTGAGTACCAGGCTCACTCCGAGCACTTCTCGCGCTACCCCTTCGGCCGGGAGGCCACCATGGGTTGGCAGCACCCCGACCTCCAGTGGAAGAACGACACCCCCTACGGGATCTTGATCTGGACCAGCCACACCGCGACCTCGGTGACGGTGCAGTTCTGGTCGACCCAGTACGCCTGGGGTGAACAGACCGGTCAATCCACGGGCCGATCCGGCAACTGCACCACCGTCACCACCCAGCGGACCATCCACCACCCCGACGGGTCGACCTCGACCGACACGGTGGGCGCCCGTTACCGCGACCGCGGCGCCACACGCTGCTAGGCCCCGCGCGGATAGGTCCAGCCGTCATCGCGGCCAGGGCGATCAGACCGAGGCTTCGCCTCGGTTTTAACCATGCCGTGCTCATGGTTCGGCTCACCTGTCGGCTCGCCTCGTTAGCGCCGCGGCCGGCAACGTTGGCGGGTCGGGCGGGCTAGGCCGTAGCGTCACCGGTCGTGGGTCTGGTCGGGAGTGAGCGCGATTTCGACGTGGTGGTGATCGGGGGCGGGCCCGCCGGTAGCGCGGCGGCGATCACGCTGGCTCGGGCCGGACGCTCGGTGGCGCTGGTCGACAAGGCCCGCTTTCCCCGCGACAAGATCTGCGGCGACGGGCTGACCACCGGGGCGTTGCGACTGCTGGAGGACCTGGGGGTGCAGCCGGAGTCGGTGGGCTCGTGGACCGACGTCGGTGACATCCACGTGGCCGGACCCAAGGGTCACACCGTCACCTTTCCCCTTCCCCGCGACCGTGGCCATTACGCGGTGGTGGCCCGCCGGGCCGACGTCGACAACGCCCTGGTGGAACGGGCCCGGGCCGAGGGCGTGACGGTCATCGAGGGTGCCGCCATCACCGCGCTGGACGACACCTCCGATCATGTGACCGCCACGTTCACCTTGGAGTCGGCCACCGACACCGCCACCAACACCGACTCCGACCCAGACGCAAGAACCGGCAACGGCACCGGCGAAAGCGACACCGGAGGCCCCGACCAGGCGTCCCCCGGCACCGATGAGGCCCACGGCGGCGCTGAGCTGAGGTTGCGGTCGCGTTATCTGGTGGCCGCCGACGGGATGTGGTCGCCTACCCGCAAGCTGTTGGGCACGGCCGAGCCTGGCTACCTGGGCGAGTGGCACGCCTTCCGCCAGTACTTCACCGATGTCGGCCCCAAGGCCCGGGACCTGTGGGTGTGGTTCGAGGCCGACCTGTTGCCGGGATATGTGTGGGTGTTCCCGCTGCCCGACGGAGGGGCGAACGTGGGTTTCGGTATCCAGCGGGGCGCCAAGGTGGCCACCAAGGAGATGAAGGCGCTGTGGCCCCAGATCCTGGCCCGTCCCCACATCGCTGAGGTTCTGGGGCCAGATGCCCGACCGGAGTCACGCCATCAGGCATGGCCGATCCCGGCCCGGGTGGGCGAGTTGGCCCTGAGTGCGGGGCGGGTGTTGTGGGTTGGTGACGCCGCCGCGGTGACCGACCCGATGACCGGTGAAGGTATCGGCCAGGCTCTCCAGAGCGGGGTGCAGGCGGCAACCGCGATCATCGAACGGTCGCCGTCGGTGAGCGGTCGTACCGCTATGTCGCCTTTGGCGGGGACGTCGACCGCCGAGGCCGCCGCGGTGCGGGCTCATTACGAGTCCGCGGTACGACGGACCCTGGTGCCCGACCACAAGATGTCGGCCCTGTTGGTACGGGCGCTCAAGCACCGAAAGGGGGCGCGGGCAGCGATCCGGGTGGCGGGTCTGACGCCGTGGACCCGTCGCAACTTCGCCCGCTGGTTGTTCGAGGATGAGCCACGGGCCGGTGTCTTCACCCCTCGACGCTGGCACCGTCAGTTCCTCACCCGCGACGGCGCCTACCGGAGCTGACCAATCCCGTTGGCCCCCGGTCGAACATCGGGAGGTCAGCGGTAGGTCAGCGGCGAGTCACAAGGCAGACGATGAGCGGGCCAAGGCGGCCTCGGCTTCGGCCACGAATCGGGTCACCAGTTCTCCTGCCGGCACCAGCTCGTCGATGGCGCCGCCGCCTTGGCCGGCGGGCATGAACTCCCGGTCGGGATCGACGTCGGGGGTGGCCAGGTCGCCGCCCAGGTGGTTGGCCCCGTCTTGGAGGGACTTGATGAACTGGCCGGGGAACGGTTCGGCCTTTCCGCCCGCGGCGTCGAACTCGTTGGTGTATTCGTTGCGCAGCACCCGACAGGTCTTGCCGGTGTAGGCCCGGGTGACCACGGTGTCGTCCTCGCGCATGGCCAGGATCTTGTCCTTGTAGCCGATGACCGAGCGGGCTTCGGGGGTGGCGATGAAGCGGGTACCGACCCACACGCCATCCGCGCCCAGCGCCAGCGCGGCGGCGAGGTGGCGCCCGTCGTAGATGCCGCCGGCGGCCACCACCGGCACCCGGTCGCCCACGGCGTCGACCACCTGGGGCACCAGGGCGAAGGTGGCCACGGTGCCGGTGTGTCCACCGGCTTCGGTGCCTTGGGCGACCACGATGTCACAGCCCGCTTCGACCGCGGCGATGGCGTGGCGGACCTTGCCGCACATGTTGACCACCAACATGTTGCGCCGGTGGCAGAGGTCGACGACGTCGCGGGGTACGCCGAGCCCGGCCACGAACACGGTGGCACCGCCGTCGGCCATGGCGTTGACGTCGCGGACCATGTCGCCGGGGGCGGCGGTGAGGAGGTCCACCCCGAAGGGTTTGGTGGTGGCGGCACGGACCTGGGCGATCTGTTCGACCATGACGTCGTGACCCATGGTGGAGGCGCCCAGGCAACCGAAACCGCCGGCCTCGCTGACGGCGGTGACCACCTCGGCGTAGGAGACGCCACCCATGCCGGCGAGCATCACCGGGTGTTCGATGTCGAGGATCTCGGTCAGTCGAGTGCGCATGGCCGCGGATGGTAGCGGTCAAACTTGACCGATGGGTCAAGTTTTGGGTTTCTGCCACCCCCGAGAGGAGAACGAGGCGGCGACCACCTGACGATGGTGTCGATGACGGGGCCCAAGAGTGGTGGTGTCGGTGACGGGGCCCAGGAGTGGTTGACTGTCGGGGTGAGCGACCTCGACGTCATCGAGAGCCAGGACATCCGCACCACCGAGGACGGCGACCACGAGCGCTTCGCCCATGTGGTGGTACCGGCCTCGGCGGTGACCGAGGCCTACATCACCGGTTCCCCGGTGACCGCCTTGTGTGGCAAGACCTGGGTTCCAACCC
This sequence comes from Acidimicrobiales bacterium, assembly GCA_020439505.1. Lineage (GTDB taxonomy): Bacteria > Actinomycetota > Acidimicrobiia > Acidimicrobiales > Iamiaceae > Aquihabitans. Next base: position 6,383 of record JAGQSO010000257.1, on the reverse strand, counting down.
GTGATCCCGGTCGCTACCCGGTTTGTCCCACCTGCAAGGAGATCCTCGACGCCGCCCGGGCGATGCGGGGTGGAGGGGGCTGACCGGCAAGAATCTGCCGACCCGGGTGCAGCTCCCCGGGTGCCGATCGGAGCTGCGGCGGTGTCGGACCACCCGCCTTACCAAAACCGAGGTGTGAAGCTGTGAGCGACACCATGTCGCCCGAGACGTCGCCGGTGGTCACCGGGACCGTCCGGTTGAGCTCGAGGGAAACCCCCGCCAAGGCCTCCAAGGGTGAGATCACGGTAGGGACCGTGGCCCTCGTTGCCATCGGCGTGTACGTCGGCGCCCAGGTGATCTCTCAGGTGACGAGCCTCAAGATCGGCACGGTGGCCGACCGGGCCGTGGACATGGGCACGTTCATCTACCCGATCACCTTCACCCTGCGAGACATCATCCACAAGGCGGCAGGCCGGCGGGCCGCCCGCATCGCAATCTGGACCAGCGCCGGGGTCAACTTGTTCCTGGCCGCCTACCTGGCCTGGGCGGCAGCGTGGCCGACCGACCCGTCCTACCCGCTCGGGGCCGAGTACTCGGCGGTGCTGGGGCCGTTGTGGCGGATCGTGGTCGCCTCGTTGTTGGCCATGGTGGTCAGCGAGTTGATCGACACCGAGGTGTACCACTGGTGGGTCACCCGTATCACCACGCGGTTCCAGTGGCTGCGGGTGCTGGTGTCCAACGCCATCAGCGTGCCGGTCGACAACCTGATCTTTGCCGTGGGTGCCTTCGCTCCCCTGTTCTTCTTGAGCCAGTACCAGCGTGACCAGTCCCTCCCGTGGGACGTGGTGTGGGACATCTTCTGGGTGAACCTGGTGGTCAAGGGCCTGGTGAGCCTGGCCTCGATCCCCTTCATCTACCTGACCAAGGACCGCCACCTAGATCAGGCCTGATCCGACCAGGACTGATCCGACCAGGACTGATCCGCCCAAGACCGATCCGACCAAGACCGATCCGACCAGGAACGACGGTCAGCGCAGCCCGATGACCGCGGCCAGGATGCTTACCAGCGCCACAAACAGGGCCAGTGACAGTTGGCGCAGAAACGCGGCCTGGTTTGCTTGCATCGCCTCGATCGAGAGGCGTACCGCAACCAGTTCGGCCTGGAGCCCGTCAATACGTCCGTCCATACCGCCGAGTCGAGCGTCGATGAGGTCGAACCGGCGATCAATCTCCTCGAACCGGCGATCGACCTGGTCGAAGCGGCGGTCGACCTCGGCAAATCGTTGTTCGAGCATGTCCATGCGCATGCCCATGACGGTCTCGAGGTGGGCCAGATCGGACTTGGTGGCCACGTCGGCCCAACCGACGGGCGGTAGGTGTTCCATGAGGGTGGCGGCCTCCTCGGGCCCAAGCTGTCTTTCGAGAGCTTGGTACAGATGATGGCGGGTTTCCTCGGTGATTGCCACGGCAGCGCCTCGGTCTTGGTGGAGACTTGTGTTTCCGGGGCCGACCGAGCCCGACCGGCCCGCTCAGCGGACCGCGTGGTCAACACCAACGTAGAACGGACCCCTGACAACGAAGGGGTGGCGCGTTGACTCACTCAAGACCTCGGAGTGGGGCATTCGTTGCCTCATGTATTTCCTCCGCTTGGGGTGTGGCCCGTCACGCCTGATCGATGGGACTCTCAAGCGCCACCGTCCGGAGGTCCTAGGTGAGGCAACGAACTAGCCCTCCCGGAGGTCTTGGTGTGAGGTAACAGGTCGTGGACGGGGTGAAGGCCGTGGTGGATGCAACGGGTAGTTTCGGCAGTTCCCGGTGCCAGTGGAGCGCCGGGGTGCTCCCGGGGAGGGATCGGTTGTGACGGCGTTGAACAAGGTGGTGGTGACGGGTGGGGCCGGGTTCATCGGGGCCAACCTGTGCCGTCATCTGGTCGAGTCCGGGTCGGCGGCCGAGGTGGTGGCGTTCGACAACTTGTCGACCGGCTTCGCCGACAACGTCAGCGGCCTGGCCGGGGTCACCCTGGTGGAGGGCGACATCTTGGACCAGCCCCACCTCACCGAGGTGCTGGCCGGGGCCGACGCCGTGGTCCACCTAGCGGCACGCCCCAGCGTGCCCAAGTCGATCGAGGATCCCCTGGCCAGCCACGACGCCAACGCCACCGGCACCATCCGGGTGCTGGAGGCCATGCGCGGTGCGGGGACCAAGCGGGTGGTGGTGGCGTCGTCGTCGTCGGTGTACGGCGCCAACCCGACCCTGCCCAAGGTCGAGACCCTCACCCCGATGCCGGTGAGCCCCTACGCCGTGTCCAAGCTGGCGACGGAGGCCTACGCCTTGTCCTATCAGCAGGTGTTCGGGCTGGAGGTGGTGGCGTTCCGATTCTTCAACGTGTTCGGACCCCTCCAGCGGGCCGGTCATGCCTATGCCGCCGTGGTGCCAGCGTTCGTGGATGCGGCGCTGGCCGGCCGCCCCCTGCCGGTGCATGGAGACGGCGGCCAGACCCGGGACTTCACCTATGTGGGCAGCGTGGCCGAGGTGATCACCGAGGTGGTGGCCCGGGGTCTCACTTCGCCGACCCCGGTGAACCTGGCCTTCGGGACGCGCTACTCGCTCTTGGAGGTGATCGCCCTGTTGGAGTCGATCCTCGGTCATTCGCTGGAACGTGCCCACACCGACACCCGGGCGGGTGACGTGCGTGACTCCCAGGCCGACCAGAGCGCAGTGCGGGCGTTGGTCCCCGATCTGGAACCGGTGGACCTCGAGACCGGGCTGCGACAGACGATCGACTGGTTCCGCACCCTGGCGTGACCGACGACCATTTCATTAGATGGGGAAATAGTTTCACTGGCTAAGCGGTTTGCGGTAACATGGTTTCCGTGACCGCCGCTCCCCCACCCACCCCACGATCCCGCCCGCAGGGTGGTGCACCGTCGGCGGCTCTGGTGGACGACGCCGAGCGGCTGCGCCTGGCCACCACCCGGCTGGCCCGGATCCTGCGCCAGGAGACCCACACCGGCCTGACCCCCACCCAGGTGGCGGCGCTGGCCACCCTGCAACGCCTGGGCCCGGTGCCCCTCAAGGTGCTGGCCGAGGCGGAGCGGATCAGCGCCCCGACCGCCACCAAGGTGGTGGACAAGCTGGCCGAGGCCGACCTGGTGGAGCGCCGCCCCCACCCCGAGGACCGTCGGGTGGCACTGGTGGCGGTGACCGAAGCCGGCCACGAGTTGTTGGCCGCCACCCGTCGCCACAAGACCACATGGCTGGCCACCCGCCTGGCCGGGTTGGAGCCAGACGAGCGTCGGTGCCTGATCGAGGCCGTCGAGGTGATCGAACACCTGGTGGCCCCCGAGTCCGCACCCGATGACACCGCCGACGATGCAACCGGCACCGACCCAGCCACGGGCAGAGGCACGGGCAGAGGCGCGGGCACAGCCGCTGAACGAGCCGTCGGCGACGCCAAGGCGAGGTCGGGGCGATGACCGACAAGATCAAGGGCGTTTCGGCCGACACGTTCCGGTCGCTGCGCACCCGCAACTTCCGGCTTTTCTTCCTCGGCCAACTGGTTAGCCAGACCGGTACCTGGTTGTCGATGATCACCCAGACCCTGCTGGTGCTGCACCTAACCAACTCCGGGGTCGCCCTGGGCCTGCTCACCGCCGCCCAGTTCGGTCCCATGTTGTTCCTGGGGGCGTGGGCGGGGGCGGTTGCCGACCGGGCCGACAAGCGCCGGCTGTTGATCACGGTGCAGTCACTGTCGATGGTCCAGTCGCTCGCACTGGGGGCGCTGGTGCTGGGCGGTCACGCCTCGCTCGGGGTGATCTACGCCCTGGCCGTGGTCCACGGTGTCATCACCGCTTTCGACAACCCGGCCCGCCGATCCTTCGTGGTGGAGATGGTGTCCGACGCCGACCTACCCAACGCGGTGAGCCTCAACAGCGCGGTGATGACGGGATCTCGGGTGTTGGGCCCGGCGGCGGCGGGGGCGCTGGTGGTGGCCTTTGGTTACGGCTGGCCCTTCGTCATCGACGGGCTGTCCTACATCGCGGTGATCGCCGGCCTGGTGATGATGCGCCCCGGCGAGCTGAACCGGGCCGAACCGGCCCCCCGCCAGCCCGGTCAGGTCCGCGACGGCCTGCGCTACCTGTACAACACACCCGAGTTGTTCGTGCCCATGGTGATGATGACCATCATCGGCACCCTGGCCTTCAACTTCTCGGTGACCATCCCCCTGCTGATCGAAGGCCCGCTGCACGGGGGGACCTCGTCGTTCACCACGTTGTTCTCGATCGTGAGCCTGGGTTCGCTGGTGGGGGCGTTGGCCACCGCCCGGCGTTCGACGGTGGACGGTCACCACGTGGTCGTGGGTGCGGCCGGCTTCGGGGTGACCCTGGCCGGACTGGCCCTGGCCCCCAACCTGGCCGCCGCCTACCTGGTGGCCCCGGTGCTGGGGGTGGCGTCGATCCTGTTCCTCACCTCGTCGACGGCCACGGTCCAGCTGCTGGCCGACCCCGCCTACCGGGGTCGGGTGCTGGCCATCCAGGCCATGGTGTTCTTGGGCTCCACCCCCATCGGCGGCCCGCTGGTGGGCTGGGTGGCCGACAGCACCGGCCCCCGCTCTGCGGTGGCACTGGGCGCTGTGGCCTGCCTGGGTGCCGCCGCCTACGGCCACCGGGCCATGGGCGGATCGTCACGGCCCACCCCAGCCCAGCCCAACCACAACGACACAACCGACACCCCCACCGTGACCCTCGCCGACTGAGAAATCACCACGGAGCCCGACCTCAGCCCACCGTTCCCAGAGCGGTCAAAGCAGCCGGAAAGCGGTGAGCAGAGCCCCGACGAACGTCAGGGTCGCGACCAGGTGGAGGCGCAGCTCGCGCTGCAACTCCGTCCGGAGATCACCGATCTCGGCTTTCAGCTCGGTCCGCACATCACCGATCTCGGCTTTCAGCTCGGTACGGAGCTGATCGATCTGGTGGGTTACGTCGCTCTTGAGGGCAATGCATTCGGCCCGCACGAAATCACGAGTGGCCGGGGTCTCAAGGTCGTTGGCGGGAAACTGGGACAACAAGGCTTCGGCCACCTCCTCCCCGAGCATCGGAGCGAAGTTCTTGAGGATGGTGCTGCGCTGACTGGCGGTGAGAGCCACTGGGTTCCTTCGGTCGATGACAGTGGTCGCTAGAACCACATTCACCGGGGAAGGCGTGATGTCACCCTACCTCGGACGACCGACACGGGGAATGGCGTTTAGGGCCTAACCGGCGAGCCGGCGTGCAAGCTGGGGATCAGGACAGCCATTCCTTGATGGTGGCGACTACCGAGGTCGGGGTCTGGCCAGCACCGGGGATGGGGATCACGTTGAGGTGGGTGACGCCGGCTTCGTCGAAGGCGGCGAGGCGTTCCTTCACGTAACCCTCGGGCCCGACCAAAGAGATCGCCTCGAGGAAGTCGTGGGGCACCTTGGCGGCGGCTTCGGCCTTCTTGCCGTCGAGGTAGAGGTCTTGGATCTCGGCGGCTTCGGCTTCATAGCCGTAGCGGCACATGAGGTCGTTGTAGAAGTTGCGACCCTTGGCTCCCATGCCACCGACGTAGAGGGCGACCATGGGGCGGGCGAACTCGAGCACACCCTTGACGTCATCGCCGATGGCGAGCATTCCCCCCGCGGTGATCATGAGGGGGTCGAGGGAGGGGTCTCGTTTGGCGGCACCGGCGTCGAGGTCTGCGCCCCACACGTCTCGGGCCTTGGCCGGGTCGAAGAAGATGGGCATCCAGCCGTCGGCCACCTCGGCGGTCATCTGGACGTTCTTGGGGCCGAGGGAGGCGACCCAGATCGGGATGCGGGGCCGGACGGGGTGGGCGATGATCTTGAGCGGCTTGCCGAGGCCGGTGCCTTCCCCTTCGGGCAGGGGCATGTTGTAGTAGCGGCCCGAGTGTTGGAGGCGATCCTCCCGGGCCCACACCTTGCGGCACACGTCGATGATCTCTCGGGTGCGTCCGAGGGGGGCGTCGTACTTGACGCCGTGCCAGCCTTCGATGACCTGGGGGCCCGATGCGCCGAGGCCGAGGTGGCAGCGCCCGTCGGAGAGGGCGTCGACGCCGGCTGCGGTCATGGCCAGCAAGGTGGGGGTACGGGTGTAGATGGGCAGGATGCCCGATGCGATCTGCACGGTGGATGTCTTGGCGGCGACGTAACCCATGAGGCTGGGCCCGTCGAAGCCGTAGGCCTCGGCCACCCACACCAGGTCGAGGCCGGCCTGCTCGAGTTCGGCGACGGTGTCGGCCGCCTCCTTGAAGCCGCCGCTGTAGCTGAGCTGCATGCTGATCTGCACGGAGTCCTCCGAGTGTCGCCCCTGAATCCCGATCAACTTGACCGGCTGGTCAAGACCCTAGCCACCCGACCCGCCAGG
>JAGQSO010000256.1 GCA_020439505.1 Acidimicrobiales bacterium | reverse complement strand
GCCCACGCCGCCGCGGCACCGGTCTATGACATGAGCGAGTTGGCGGCGGACCCCCACGTCGAGGCCCGAGGGATGGTCTGCGACCTCGATGGAGTACCGATGCAGGGCCTGGTAGCTCGCCTGTCGGTAACCCCGGGCCGACTCCGCTGGGCGGGCCGTCCCCTGGGGGCCGACACCCAAGCCGTGCTGACGGAGATTCCGTCAGCGACGCCCGATACCCGCCCAAACCCCTAGCCGCACCGCCACGGAACCAGAAATCGTCCGCCGAAGGCGGCCCATGAGAACGAGATCGCGTGCAGCGCTAATGGCTCCCAAGCCATGTGACGGTTGTTGGTCACGACACGAGACGGAACGTCAGACCTTGTCGACCAGGTCCAGTACCTCGCCCATTATGCGGGCCAGTTCGAAATCCTTGGGGGTGTAGACGGCGGCGACACCCTGGGCGAGCAGGCGGGGCCTGTCGTCCTCGGGGATGATCCCGCCGGCGATGACCGGGGCGTTCACTCCCGCCTCGCGGACCAGTTGAACCACCGCGGGGATCAGCTCCAGGTGGCTGCCCGACAGGATCGAAAGGCCGATCACGTCGACGTCCTCGTCGCGGGCCACCGCGGCGATCTGTTCGGGCGTGAGCCGGATCCCCTGGTAGATCACCTCGAATCCGGCGTCACGGGCCGCCACCGCGATCTGCTCGGCTCCGTTGGAGTGACCGTCCAGGCCGGGTTTGGCCACCAGGAAGCGAGGGGGGCCGTCGGGGCGCGCCTTGATCTGTTCGGCCACGTCACGCAAGCCCTGGGAACCGCCTCCGGCTCCGGCGGCGGCGGCGACGCCGGTGGGGGCGCGGTACTCGCCGAAGGTCTCGCGCAGCACCTCGGCCCACTCGCCGGTGGTTCCGCCGGCGTGGGCCAGGTCGATGGTGGCAGGCATGATGTTCTCGTTCGAGGCGGCGACCCGGCGCAGTTCCTCGAGGCTGCGCTTGACGGCGTCGGAGTCCCGGGTGTCGCGCCAACGGGCCAGGTCGGCTTCGGCCTGTTCTCCCACCGCCGGGTCCACCTTCAAGATGTTGTCGTCGCCGTCGAGCGGGGACGGGGCCGTCTCGGTGAAGCAGTTGACGCCCACCACCTTGAGGTCGCCCGACTCGATTCGGCGCATCCGCTCGGCGTGGCTGCGCACCAGGCGGCCCTTCAGTTCGTCGATGGCCTCGAAGGCGCCACCGAGGGAAAGGACATCGTCGAGTTCGGCCTGAGCCTCATCTATGAGGGCATCGGTCTTGGCTTCGATCACGTGAGACCCGGCGAAGATGTCGTCGTACTCCAACAGGTCGGTCTCGAAGGCCAGCACCTGCTGGATGCGCAGGGCCCACTGCTGGTCCCAGGGACGCGGGAGGCCCATGGCCTCGTTCCAGGCCGGGAGCTGTAGCGAGCGGGCCCGGGCGTCGCGCGACAGGGTGACACCGAGAGCCTCGAGCACGATGCGCTGCACGTTGTTCTCGGGCTGGGCCTCGGTGAGGCCGAGGCTGTTGACCTGCACGCCGTAGCGGAACCGACGGGCCTTGGGGTCGGTGACGCCGTAGCGCTCGGCGGTGAGGCGGTCCCACATCTGGGTGAAGGCCCGCATCTTGCAGGTCTCCTCCACGAACCGGATGCCGGCGTTGACGAAGAAGCTGATCGACGCAACCACATTCGCCATGCGGTCCTCGGGCACCTGACCCGACTCCTTCACGGCGTCGAGCACCCCGATGGCGGTGGCGAGGGAGTAGGCGATCTCCTGCACCGGTGTCGCCCCCGCCTCTTGGAGGTGATAGCTGCACACGTTCATGGGGTTCCAGTGGGGGATCCATTCCTGGCAGAACGCGAACATGTCGACGATCAGCCGGCGTGACGGCAGCGGTGGGTAGATGTAGGTGCCCCGGCTCAGGTATTCCTTGACGATGTCGTTCTGGGTGGTGCCCCGAAGCGCCTTGGATTCGACCCCCTGCTTCTCGGCGTTGGCCACGTAGAGGCCGAGCAGCCAGGCCGCAGTGGCGTTGATGGTCATCGAGGTGTTCATCTCGCCCACTGGGATGCCGCTGAGCAGCGTCTCCATGTGGCCGATGTGGGACACGGGAACACCGACCTTGCCGACCTCGCCCCGAGCCTTGGGGTCGTCGCTGTCGTAGCCGGTCTGGGTCGGCAGGTCGAAGGCGATGGACAGGCCGGTCTGGCCCTTGGCCAGGTTGGTCCGGTACAGCTCGTTGGAGGCCTTGGCGGTGGAGTGGCCCGAGTAGGTCCGCATCATCCACGGACGGTCCGGCTGGCGCTGGTCGGTCATGCCCCATTCTCCGCCCTGCCGACGGTCGATGTCACACCGAGCGAGGGCGAAAACCTGACGTGGCGTCAGATGTCGGCCTTTGTCGGCCGAGTCTCCCGACTCCTGCTCGGGGTCGATCTGGTGGTGCTGGGCGCTACGAACCGGTCGGTCGTCGGTGTCGTAGCGTCGAGCGGCGTGGACGATGAACTGGCCCGCCGGACCTACGGCGGGTACTTCCTGGTCCAGGCCATCACCGGGGCGGCATTTTGGATCTTGTTGTGGCTCCGGACCGAGGACCGGGGTGGCTTCGAGATGTTGTTGTCGGAACGGGCGGTGACCAACTCGTTCCTGTTGGCCGATCTGGTGCTGGGCATCGTCGGCTCACTGGTGGCGGCGGCCGGAATCCTGGCCCGGCGCCGGTGGGCTCCCGCTGCTGCGATGTTCGTGGCGGGCGGGATCGTCTACGCCACCGTGTACATCCTGTTCTGGGTCGGCGCCACCGGCCAGGCTCCCGCCATGCTGGCGGTGATGGTTCCGCCGGCGTTGCTGTCGGCTTTCGTCGCCCTTCAGGTGGCCCGGCTCGATCCCTGACGGTGGGCTGCGGACGGGGGCTCAGTCGGGCAGGGTGATGCCCTGTTCGGCGGCGACCCGGGCCACGTCGTCGGGGAAGACGTTGCGAACCAGGAACACGTCGCGGGCCAGGACGTAGCCGGGGGCCAGGACCTTGGCGTATCGCTCGAAGTACAGGAGCTGCTTGGAGACCAGAACCAGCTCCTTGGGGGCGGTGATCCCGAGCTGTTGAGCCAACTCCAGGTTGGCCTTGAGGCTCTCGCCCAGCGGCACCGAACCGACGCCCTGCATGAGCATCGGTTCCATGATCATGGCGATCTGGGGGCCGGCGATCTCGGGGTCGACGTCGGCGGGCATGGCCCCCACCCGCTGGTAGGCCCGGACCACCCGGCGGTAGTCCTGGTCGATCATCGCGGTGTACAGGATGTCTCGCAGGGTCTGCTTCCACAGGTCGGGGAGCTCCCCCATGATGCCGAAGTCGAGGTAGGTGGCCCTCCCGTCGTCGAGCACCCACAGGTTCCCGGCGTGGACGTCGCCGTGGAAGGGGCCGTGGATCAGGGCCGCTTCCATCCACACCTTGATGCCTCGCCTCAGGATCAGCTCTCCGTCGACGCCCATGGACTCGATCACGTCGAACTCGTCCATCGGAACGCCCGACATCCGTTCCATGCAGATCAGGTGGGGACCGCAGTAGTCCCAGTACACCTCTGGTGCGGTGATGCCCTGGTTGTCGCCGAAGGCGCCGATCTTGTCGCGGAACACCGTCTGACGGTGGGCCTCGAGCACCGCGTTCAGCTCCTGGTTGGTGACCTGGTGGAGATCTTCGATGACGGCGGTGATGTTGGCGGTGCTCATGGCCTTGAGCCGGCTCAGAACCTTGCGGGCGACGAAGTGCTGGATCCGCAGATCGGTGTTCATGCGCTCGGCGATGTCGGGGCGTTGCAGCTTGATGACGGCCTGGCGCCCGTCGGGCAATTCGACGGCGTGGACCTGGGCGATCGAGGCCGAGGCCAGGGGGCGGTCGTCGAAGGCCTTGAACAGTTGGCCCGGTGACCGACCGAGCTCCCTGGTCACCATGGCCCTCACCGTGGCGGGATCGAAGGGGGCGACGTCGTCGAGCATCCGGGCCGAGGCGATCACGATCGGATCGGGGAACAGGCTGGGGGACGAGGCGATCATCTGACCGAGCTTCACGAAGGTGGGGCCGAGGATCTCGAACCCGTCGACCAGCCCGTCGGCCGCCGCGGTGACCGCCTTGGTGTCCTGGCGCTTCACGACCCAGGTGGCGAGGGCCCGCACCACCGAGAACACCAGGACGAACCCGATCACCATGGCCCGTCGGATCTCGGCCAGGCCGAACTTGTCGAGCCGGGGTGGGTTGATCCGGAGGGCTTCGGGGGGAGGTCCGTCGGCGTAGGGCCCTCGGAAGTGACCGATCAGACCGGCCCCGTCGGTGGTGGGAGGGGCGGCGTCGGCGACGGCGTCGACGGGAGGCGCGGCGCGGTGGCCGTTGGACGCGGCGGGGGTCGGGTCGGTCACCGGTCCAGCCTGCCAGAACTTGACCGACCGGTCAGGTTGGTCGGTCCGACGATTCTGAGAAGGCCAGGGCGGTGCTCGACTGGCCGTCGCTGCGGGCCTCCTCGGGAACGACGTCGTAGGTGACCAGTCGAAGCACCCATCCGGTGCCATCGGTGAACTCGCCTCGCGCGACCTCCTGGCTCTGGTCGGGGTCCTGTCAGCCCGAGAGGTCGCCGAGCTTCGTGGACTCCAGTAGCTCACGCCAGCGGGCGTCATCGACCGGTTGAAGCGTCTCGGCGATGGCTTCGAGGTCGCGTCGATCCATACGCATACCCACGAGTGAGATCGCTTCGCCGGGCCGTTCGACCCACAGGAGTGTCCACATCCCGAACCCGTCGTCGGCCCCGCCGTCGATCCGCCCGACTATCGCGGTCTTGCCCCGTACCGTGGTGACCTCTGAATTGGTCAGGAAAAGGCGGTGGGTGAACGCGGATGACTCGTCGGCCTCGCCCACGGTGACCATGAGTATCTGGTCGGCCTCGCCGCCCGGGTCCGTGAAACTTGCGATGTGGGCCCGGCCCACACCGTCCCGGCCGGCGAACACGGGTGACGACCCGTAGAGACCGCCGGGGTCAGTGCCGACCTGGCGCCATCCGTCGGGAAGTACACCCACATCGACCGAGGCCGTCAACCCCTCCACCGTTGCCTGACGGGCAACCTCGATGACCAGCTCGTGCCCGTTGTCCTTGCCGATCACCATCAGCGTCCGTCCATCGGGCTGGCCTGGTAAGGCCATAAAGAGCATGCTGAAACCGGTCGCCTGGTTGTCCCCGATGACGGCGGTCTGCTCACCGATCTGGACGGTCTCAGACGCCTCCTCATTCGAGAGGTCGATTTCGTTGGCCATGACCGTGATTCCGAGACGAGGGTCGTCATCGGCCGGGCCGTAGGTGGTCAGCGGGCCTCCCTCGCCTTCTGTTCCGGTCAGGTCGGTCCCCGAACCGTCGATGTCGGCGACCCCGGCCAGCTTCAAACCCTCGGGCGGAGGTTCGGGCAGGTACGGGCGGATCAGGTTGCTGCGGACCTGACCTGCGGGTGCCTGACCGTCCTCGCCGGGGCGTAGCCCCCCCTCTCCCCCCCGCCGAAAGGAGCGGACCTGACCGGCGGGTGCCTGACCGTCCTCGCCCCTCGAGGTCGACCACACGATGCCGGCGGCGACCACGGCGATGACCGCAGCGGCGGCCAGCAGCAGACGAGCCGGTCTCCGGGGGTCGCTCTCGGTCACGGTTGGAGCCGGGACCGTCGTGACCCGATCGGGGTCAATGGTGGGGGAGGTCGGATCGCTCATCGCCGTGCTCTCTCCTCGGTGTCGCGCCCTGTTCGTGTTGTCGCTGAGCAGAGAGTATTCGGCCCGGTACGGGTCGTCGAAGGCCTCGGTTGTGACCGCGGCACTCTCGGAAATTCCCCGGTCAACCGAGCCGTTCCGGGCCGACCTGCCGACTCAGACCCTTGCTGCCTCCCGGGTCAGCAGAACGCGGTGGTCTGGGGAGGGATACCGCCTCGGCCGCCATGGCGCCCGTCGGGCAATTCGACGGCGTGGACCTGGGCGATCGAGGCCGAGGCCAGGGGACGGTCGTCGAAGGCCTTGAACAGTTGGCCCGGTGACCGACCGAGCTCCCTGGTCACCATGGCCCTCACCGTGGCGGGATCGAAGGGGGCGACGTCGTCGAGCATCCGGGCCGAGCTCAGCCGCCGATTGTGGTGGTGGACATATCCGGGGCGGGGGCCGGGTCCCCCGGGAACTGCATGGATCCGTCACCGGTCGCCCAGGGGACCGACCGGCGGGCCAACTCGTTGCCGTCGGCGTCGTAGGCCACCGCCTCGACCGGTTGACGGGCCAGGTCTCCACCCGATGGAGTCATCTCGGCCACCCAGGCGTGGATGCCGGCCCCCGAAACCAGTTCGGCCTCGGCCACCACCTTGCCGTCCCGGTCGACCAGGACCACCTTGGTGACCGCGTCGGAGACCTCGCCGGTACCGAAGGTTCGGTCATCGATGGTGGTGGTGGACAACTGCCCGAACACCGGCGGCTCGGTCTCGGAGCCGATCTCACCGGTGGAACTCGCGATCGCCGATCCGCCCTCACTGCTGGAGGAGGAGCTGCCGGAAAGTGCCACCGTGAGCTCGAGGGTGGGCTGGGCCTCGACGTCTTCGGCGTCGCCGGCGGAGCCGACGGTCCCTTCGGCGCTCTCGCTGCTCGACTCGCCGTCGCCGCTGCCTTCGTCGGAAACGACGTCGTAGGTGACCAGCCGAAGCACCCAGCCGGTGCCATCGGCGAACTCGCCTCGGGCGACCTCCTGGCTCTGCCCCGGGTCCTGCCAGCCGAGCAGGTCGCCGAGCTTGGTCGACTCCAGCAGTTCACGCCAGCGGGCATCCTCGACCGGTTGAAGCGTCTCGGCGATGGCTTCGAGGCTGCGTCGATCCATGCCCGTACCCACGAGTGAGATTGCTTCGCCGGGGCGTTCGACCCACAGGAGTGTCCACGCCTCGAACCCGTCGGCCCCGCTGCCGAGACGCCCGACGACCGCGGTCTTGCCCCGTACCGTCGTGACCTCGGAATCGGTCAGGAAAAGGCGTTGGGTGAACGCGGATGACTCGTCGGCTTCGGCCACGGTGACGTTGAGCATCTGGTCGGCTTCGCCGCCCGGGCCCATGAACGTGGCGATGTGGGCCCGGCCCGCACCTCCACCCCGGGCGGCGTACATGGGCGACGCTCCGGCGAGACCGCCGGGGTCAGTGCCGAGCTGGCGCCAGCCATCGGGCAGCCGACCAACATCGAGCGAGGCCGTTACCCCTTCCACCGTCGCTTGACCGGCAACCTCGATGACCAGCTCGCGTCCGCTGTCGTTTCCGATCACCATCAGCGTCCGTCCATCGGGCTGGCCGGGTAGGGCCATGGCGAGCATGGTGGCACCGGTCGCTGGGTCGTCGTGGATGACGGCGGTCTGCTCACCGATCTGGACGGTCTCAGACGTCTCCCCACCGGAGAGGTCCATTTCGTTGGCCATCACCGTGATACCGAGACGAGGGTCATTCTCCGCGGGGCCGTAGGTGATCAACGGCCCGCCCTCGGCGTCGGTTCCGGTCAGGTCGGTCCCCGAACCGTCGATGTCGGCGACCCCGGCCAGCTTCATGCCTTCGGGCGAAGGTTCGGGCAGGTAGGGGCGGATCAGGTTGCTGCGGACCTGACCGGCGGGTGCCTGACCGTCCTCGCCCCTCGAGGTCGACCACACGACGCCGGCGGCGATCACGGCGATTACCGCGGCGGCGGCCAGCAGCAGACGAGCCGGTCTCCGGGGGTCGGTCTCGTTCATCGTTGGAGCCGGGACCGTCGTGACCCGTTCGGGGTCGAAGGTGGGGACCGGTCTGGTCGATGCTTCGGTCCGGACGTGGCTGGCCGCGGCCCGGCCTCGGGCATCGATGTCGTCGATCATCGGGACTCCGGTGGGGGTATGAGCGTCGGTGTCCGCATGCTGGGACGAACGTCGGGGGGAGGGCTGGTTGGTGGGGGAGGTCGGGTCGCTCATCGCAGGGCTCCCTTCTCGGTGTCGCGCCCTGTTCGTGTTGGCGTCTGAGCAGAGAGTTGGTCGGCCAGTGTCTTGCGACCCCGGTGGAGGTGGACCTTCACCGTTGATTCCCGACAGCCCAGAATGTTGGCGATCGCTGCCACCGACAGGTCTTCCAGGTAGTGGAGGGCCAGGCAGGCGAGCTGACGCTCGGGTAGCGACCGCATGGCCGCCCAGAAGGCGGGGTCGCCGGTCCGGTCGGTGGCCGCGTCTCCGGTCAGGTCGGTCCCGGCAGGGGTGGCGCCGTCTCGGTCCATCGAGGACCAACGTTGTAGCCCCCGGTTCTCCACGTCCCGGTGTCGGTGGTACGAAGCGGCCCGGTTGATCACCGCCCGCCTGACCCACGCCCCGGGCCGATCCAACCGAGCGACGTCGGCCCACCTCCGGTAGGCATCGGTGAAGGCATCCTGGGTCAGCTCCTCGGCCTGGACCCAGGACCCGGTCAGGGACCACCCGAGGGCGACGATGGCAGACCATTCGGCCCGGTACAGGTCGTCGAAGGCCTCGGTCGTGACCGCAGTCGGTTGGCCCGACAGGTCGGTTGAGCTCACCGGCTCGGTTGCTGGTCGGAGGTGGCGTCTGGGCCGATCGGTCACCGTCGTTACCTCCACCCGCTTCAGGTCTGTCATGGCACTCACTCGCCCCAGGGCGCGGTCAGGTTTACCGCACTCTCGGAAATCTCCCGGTCAACCGAGCCGGACCGAGCCCGACCTGCGAGGTCAGACCGGTGATGCCTCGCGGGTCAGCAGAACGCGGTGGTCTGGGGGAGGGCTACCGCCTCGGCCGCCATGGCCACGTAACGCTCCCGGGGCACCTCTATCGCGCCGAGTGAGGCCAAGTGGTCCGTGGTCCACTGCACGTCCAGCACGGTCGTTCCACCGGCTCGCAGTCGGTCCACCAAACCCACCAGAGCCACCTTGGAGGCATCGGTCCGGTGGCTGAACATCGACTCCCCCGCGAACAGCCCGCCGATGGCCACGCCGTACAGGCCCCCGACCAGGTCACCCTCGGGTGTCCACGCCTCCACCGAATGCACCCAGCCCATCGAGTGCAGCCGGGTGTAGGCGTCGACGATCGACCGGTTGATCCAGCCGTGTTCTCGGCGGGGATCGCCGCAGGCCGTGATGACCTGGTCGAACACGGTGTCCACCCGAACCTGGTACCGCTGACAGGACCTCCGCAGCGACCGGCTGACCCGCAGCCCGTCGAGGGGGATCACGCCCCGAGGGTCAGGTGACCACCACCCGACCGACCGCTTGCGGAACGGCATGGGGAACAACCCGGCCCGGTAGGCGGCCAGGACCGTCCCCGGGGCCAAGTCGGCCCCCACCGCCACCAGCCCCGAAGGATCCGATCCTTGGCGCGGGTCGGGCATGACCCAGGAGGAGGGCTCCGGTTCGACCGGAGGAAACGGCGGACCGGGCGGGTTCGTGGCTACTTCTTGGCGTAGTCGTAGAAGCCGAGGCCGGACTTGCGGCCGAGTTGGCCGGCGGTGACCATGCGTCGCAGGGCGGGCACGGCGGCGTAGTTGGGGTCGCGGAACTCCTCGTAGAGGGCGTCGAGGATGGACAGCGAGGTGTCCAGGCCCACCAGGTCGAGGAGGGCCAGCGGACCCATCGGGAAGTTGCAGCCGCCCTTCATGGCGGTGTCGATGTCGTCGCGGCTGGCGGTGCCGTTCTCCAGCATGCGCACCGCGTTGTTGAGGTACGGGAACAACAGGGCGTTCACGATGAACCCGGCCCGGTCCTTGACCTCGACGGGGTCCTTGCCGCAGGCCTTGGCGAACTCGGTGACGGCGGTGACCGTCTCGTCCGATGCGGTGAGGGGGCGGACGATTTCGACCAGCGACATCATGGGAGCGGGGTTGAAGAAGTGGACGCCGACGACCTGCTGGGGACGGTCGGTGACCACGGCCATGTTCACCACCGACAGGGTCGAGGTGTTGGTGGCCAGGATGGCGCTCTCCTTGACGATCCCGTCCAGCTCCTTGAACAGGGCGGTCTTCACGTCGAGGTCCTCGACCACCGACTCGATCACCAGATCGCAGT
The DNA here is from genome assembly GCA_020439505.1 of Acidimicrobiales bacterium. Taxonomy (GTDB): domain Bacteria; phylum Actinomycetota; class Acidimicrobiia; order Acidimicrobiales; family Iamiaceae; genus Aquihabitans. Next base: position 8,141 of record JAGQSO010000256.1, on the reverse strand, counting down.
CGGCCACGCCCCCGATGTGGTCGGTGGCGGTCACCCGGCCCAAGGTGGCGGCCTTGTCGTCCTCGGTGAGCTTGCCCCGCTCGACCTGCTTGGTCAGCGACTTCTCCAGGGCGGCGACCATGGCGTCGGCCGACTCCTGCTTGCGGGACCGCAGTACAACGGTGTGGCCGGTCTTGGCGGCCACCTCGGCGATGCCCGATCCCATGATCCCCGAACCCAGAATGCCAACGCTCTTGATCGTCATGGCGGGCAAAGCTACCGACCCTGAACCCGGGCCGCCCAAATGTGGGTGACCCGACCTCGGTGGCGGAGCGTGCGAGCTAGCTCCCGACGGCGGTCGACTCCGGGGATAGGGTCGAGGCCATGTCCGGGACCTTGGCACTGGTGGGCGGCGGCGAGTTCAGCGACGGATGCTCCTTCGACGTGGGGCTCCTGGAATCCTCCAAGGCCGAGGAGGTCCTGGTGCTTCCTACCGGAGCCGCCTACGAGCATCCCCACAACCTGGTCGAGCAGGCCGTCTCCTGGTTCGACCGCCTCGGGGTGAAGGCTCGGGGACTCGACGTGTTGTCGCGGCCCGACGCGATGGATCCGGCCAACGCCGAGGTGGTGGCGGCGTCGCGGTTCACCTACCTGGTCGGTGGTTCCCCCATGCACGCCAAGGCGGTGCTGATGGGCTCGCCGGTGTGGCTGTCGATGGCGGCGGCATGGTGGGGTGGTGGGGTTCTGGCCGGTTCGTCGGCGGGGGCCATGGTGATGTGCAACCCGATGGTCGATCCCCGTGGCGGAGCCTTCACCATCGGACTCGGCCTTCTGCCCGGGGTGTCGGTGATTCCCGATCACGAGAACTGGTCCGAAGACGCCTCCCACCGGACCATGCAGATCTGCCCCCCGGATCTCGTGCTGGCCGGTATCGATCAGCGCACCGCCCTGATCCGTGAGCCCGACGGCACTTGGCGGGCCGAAGGGGCCGGACAGGTGGTGGCCTTCAAGGCCGGAAAGGCGGTCGACCTGGCCGCCCTGCCCTCCCAGCTCGCCTGACCGCGTCAGCTCTCGGTGATGACGACCGACTCGATGGTGACCGCAGTGGAGGGGCGGCCCGTTCCGTCGTCCAGCGCGGCGATGGCCTCTAGGACTTCGAGGCCCCGGACGGTCCGCCCGAACACGACGTAGCTGCCGGCATCGGGGCCGAGCGAGTCCGGGTCGCCCAGGTATCGGCCCCCGTCGCCGGCCAGCAGGAAGAACTGGGCGCTCCCGCTGTCGGGGGCCGAGGTGCGGGCCATGGCCAGGGCTCCCGGGCCGTAGTCCTCGGCCGAGAAGGGGAGAGCCTCGTCGGGGATGGTGTACCCGGGGCCCTCGTCGGTGTTGGACTGGGTGTGGGGGGACCCGCCCTGGATGATCCCCGAGGACAGCTCGGTGCGGAACAAGTCGGTCCCGTCGAAGTAGCCATAGCGCGCCAGGACCACGAAGTTGTTGGTGGTGAGCGGCGTCCGGTCGGTATCGAGCTCGACCTCGAACTCGCCGAGGTTGGTGGTGAAGGTGGCGGTGTAGGTGCGGGAGGGATCGATGCAGAGCTTGGGGGCATCGGTGAAGTCGATGACCGGTTGGCCGCCGGCCTCATCGGGTGGGCAGGCGCCGTCGCCGTAGCTGACCGAATCGGAGCCCGACCCACTCGACGTCGGGGTACCCGGGTCGTCGGTGCCCGAGGTGCTGGCCGATGTCGCGGTGTTCTCCCCGTTGTCGGAGGTGGCTGTCCCGTCCTTGGTCGAACCGCAGGCGGTCAGGCCGAGGATGAGGGCCACCACGATGATGCCGATCCCGAACAGCACCACGTTGCGGATGGCCTTGACCCGGCGGGCCTTGGCCTCGGCGGCCTCCTGGGCGGCGACCTTGGCTGCCCGGTTGGCCTTCTGACGCTCGCGTTTCTCGGTTCCCATGGAGGGCCGATCCTACAAGGGGGCCCCGGGATGGTCCCTGTCGCATGGGCGCGGTCGCCGGTCTCCGGTCGGGTCCGATCACACGCTCCGTGGTGAGGTGTCGCCGATGCGTGCGCAGGGTGCAGAATAGGGAGGTGAGCATCTCAGAACCCGTCGAAGAACCCGGCACTGCCGAGTCGACCGACGCGTCGGGGGACGAGGCGTTCACCCGGGCGGTGGGCCAGCGATTGAGGGCCATCCGTCAGGCCCAGGGGCTGAGCCTGGCCGAGGTAGAGCTCCGGTCCGACGGACGGTGGAGCGCTTCGGCCGTCGGTGCCTATGAGCGCGGGTTCCGCACCCTGTCTCTGCCCCGGTTGCGCTCGCTGGCCGAGTTCTACAAGGTTCCGGTGGGGGTGCTCCTGGGGGAGCCGAGCCCCATCGCATCCTCGGGGGAACGTCGAAAGATCGTCTTGGACCTCGAAGCGCTGGGACGGATCGACCCTGCCGCACCCATCCGTCGGTTCGTGTACTCGATCATCGACGCCCGGGGTGACTTCAACGGCAAGGTCCTGTCACTGCGCCACGACGACCTGAAGGCGCTGTGCACCCTGGTCGGAAATGACATCCCCACCGGCGTTGCCCAGCTTCGCTCCTGGGGAGTGATGGTCGACGGCCCCGAGGTCCCCGCCGACCCGCTCTCCCAGATCTGACGGGCCTCGCTCGAGGCGGTTCAGCGTTTCGGGACTGTCGAGGCGAGAGGGGTACGGTTCGGGACGTGGGCGTGGTTGTTCAGAAGTTCGGCGGCACCTCGGTGGCCGACCCGGAGAGGATCCGCGAGGTCGCGGACCATGTGGCGCGCACGGTGCGAAGAGGCGACCAGGTGGTGGTGGTGGTCTCGGCCATGGGCAAGGAGACCGACGAGCTCTTGCACTTGGCCAGCCAGGTGTCCAAGACCCGACCGGGCCGCGAGATGGACATGCTCATCACCGCCGGGGAACGCAAGGCCACCGCGCTGTTGTGCATGGCCCTCCACGACCTCGGCGTCCCCGCCGACTCCTTCACCGGGAGCCAGGCCGGGTTTCTGACCGACACCAACCACATGAACGCCAAGATCCTCGAGGTGCGCGCCGACCGCATCCGCGCCGCGGTGGATGCCGGCCGGGTGCCGGTGGTGGGTGGCGCCCAGGGCGTCTCCACCGAGAACGACGTCACCTTCTTGGGCCGGGGCGGAAGCGACACCACCGCGGTGGCCCTGGCCGAGGCGTTGGGCGGGGTATGCGAGCTCTACACCGACGTGTCGGGAGTGTTCACCACCGACCCCCGGGTGGTTCCCGTCGCCCGCCGGATGACCCGCATCTCCTTCGACGAGATGCTCGAGATGTGCGCGGCCGGCTGTCCCAAGCCGGCCATGCGGGCGGTGGAGTTCGCCCGTACCCACGGAGTTCCGCTCCACGTCCGTTCGGCCTTCACGTGGGAGCCGGGGACCTGGATCATCGAGGAGGATCCCGAGATGGAAGACGCGATCGTTTCTGGAGTGGTCGGCGACGACTCCGAAGCCAAGATCACCATCACCCAGGTGCCCGACCGCCCCGGCGTGTCGGCCAAGGTATTTCGAGCGCTGGCGTCGGCTGATGTCAACGTGGACATGATCGTGCAGAACGTGTCCGAACAGGGTCACACCGACATCTCCTTCACCCTTCCCTCGGGGGAGTTGGCCACGGTGCTGCCCCTGACCGAGCAGGTGGCGGTAGAGATTGGAGCGGACCGGGTCCTCTCGGATCCCTCGATCGCCAAGGTGTCCCTGGTGGGCGCGGGCATGAGGACCAACCCGGGGGTGGCGGCGACCGTGTTCGAGACCCTGGCCGCCAACGGCATCAACATCGAGATGATCTCGACCTCGGCCATCCGCATATCGGTGGTGGTGGCCGGTGACCAGTGCGACAAGGCGGTGGCGGTCCTCCACACCGCGTTCGGCCTTGACGCCGCCTGACCAACGCGCCTGGCGGATTCCCTTGCGCGGGTCAGTCGGGAACCATCGAGAGATGGATTTCGTCTAGAACTACATGATGAATCGACGGGTCCCGCTGGTGGTTCTGGTCGTGGTGGTGTTGGGCCTTGCGGTCGGGTGTTCCGAATCCAAGGAGAACTTCAACACCGTCGGGATGTCGATCTCCGGCGCCGCCGACGGTGGCGCGTCTGGCGAGGGTGCCGCTGACTCCGGCGGGGATGCCGCGGCCGAGAAGGCGGCGGTGGCCGAGGTGCCCGATGGGGCCGAGGTACCCGGTGTGCGTAGGGAAGTGATCTACAAGGCCGACATGGTGGTGCGCGTCGACGACGTGGAGAAGGCGGCCGACCAGGCCCGAGATCTGGTGACCGAGGCCGGTGGATTTGTCGGTCAGCAGACGTCCACGCTGGAGGGTGATCGGGAGGTTTCGATCACCTTGCGGATACCGGTGGGTGACTTCGACGCGGTCCTCGGTGATCTCGCCGAGTTGGGGGAGGTACTCGAGAAGCAGCTCGATGCCCAGGACGTGACCGACCAGGTGGTGGACCTGGAGGTCCGGATCTCGCGAACCGAGGTGAGCGCGCAACGCCTCCGGGAGCTGTTGGCCGAAGCCGATGGAGTGCTCAACCTCTTGGCCATCGAGACCGAGTTGACCAACCGGGAGACTCAGATCGAGCAGATGAAGGGCCAGCTCCAGGTCCTGCGCGACCAGGTCGACATGTCCACGGTGACCGTCAGCTTCACCGAGGACCAGGCCACCGATCCCGAGGTCGCCGACGACCTGCCCGGCTTTGCCAAGGCGTTCCGAGCCGGTGGTGTGGCCGTCGCCAACGTCGGTCTCGTGCTGGTGGCCGCGCTCGGATTCCTGCTGCCGTTCAGTCCGATCCTGATCGCGGCCTGGTTCGGTCGGCGCTGGTGGCGGCGCCGTCACCCCAAGGCACCGAAGCCGACCTACACCCCGCCGGGCTGGGTAGTCGGTCCGACCGGTCCTGGGGTGCCTGGGGGCGGCGGCGCCCACGGCGGGGCAGCGTCTTGGCTCCCCGCGCCGCCGTCCACCGAGGCCGCGACGCCTGTCCCCGAGGGTTCGGCCGATCGAGACGAGGCTGAGCCCGTCGACTCCGACACCACCGACGGGCCGGACTCCTGAGTCGGTCGCGGCCCGGCGGGCAGTGGCGGGACCAATAGCCCTTGGGGTGATGGCAGGGTCGGCCGTAGCCTTGTGGCCATGCGCGTTGGAATCGTGGGTGCAACTGGTCAGGTCGGCGGCGTCATGCGGGGCATCCTCGGTGAGCGACAGTTCCCAATCACCGAGCTTCGCCTGTTCGCCTCGGCCCGCTCGGCGGGTCGGACGCTGGACGGCCCCACCGGCAACGTGGTGGTCGAGGACGCCGCCACCGCCGACTACTCGGGACTCGACATCGTGCTGTTCTCCGCTGGGGGTGCCACCTCCAAGGAGCTTGCTCCCAAGGTTGCTGCCGCCGGTGCCGTCGTGGTCGACAACTCCTCGGCCTGGCGCATGGACCCCGCGGTGCCGCTGGTGGTGGCCGAGGTCAACGGCCACGCCATCGCGGACCGCCCCAAGGGCATCGTCGCCAACCCCAACTGCACCACCATGGCTGCCATGCCGGTGCTGGGTCCTCTCCACCGCGAGGCCGGTCTGCGCTCGATGGTGGTCTCCACCTACCAGGCGGTCTCCGGTGGTGGCCTGGCCGGCGTGGCCGAACTGGACGAACAGGCCCGCAAGGTGGTCGACCGTGCCGCCGAACTGACCCACGACGGGCGGGCCGTCGAATACCCCGCACCCCAGAAGTTCGTGGCCCCGATCGCCTTCAACGTGGTGCCGTTGGCGGGGTCGATCGTCGATGACGGCTTGGAGGAGACCGACGAGGAGCAGAAGCTCCGCAACGAGACCCGCAAGATCCTCGACATCCCAGGTCTGAAGGTCGCGGGAACCTGCGTACGGGTCCCCGTGTTCACCGGCCACTCCCTGGCGGTGAACGCGTCGTTCGAGCGTCCCATAACCCCCGAGACGGCCCGGCAGATCCTCGCCTACGCCCCCGGCGTGGAACTGGCCGACGTGCCGACGCCGCTCATGGCCGCCGGCTCGGACCCAACCTTCGTGGGTCGGATCCGCCCCGACGAGACGGTGGAGAACGGACTGGCGCTGTTCCTGTCCAACGACAACCTCCGCAAGGGTGCGGCCCTCAACGCGGTGCAGTTGGCCGAACTGGTAGCTGCCGAGTCCTGAGTCTGCGTCCCCCTCCCCGGCCGCGCCCTGGACTCACGGGCAGCCGCAGGGGATCTGGGCACAGCGAGGGCAGCCGCCTCGGTAGCGGTCGGCCGCCTCGTCGAGGGACAGGTCGAGTTGGTGGGCGAGCGATGCCAACCAGGCCAACACATCACCTAGTTCGTGGAGCTGCTCGGCCCTGGTGCCCTTTCGGGTTGCCTGGGCCAACTCGCCCATCTCTTCGCACAGCCAGGCAACGGTCGCCGGGGTTCCTCGCTGACGGTCGCGCTCGCCGTAGGTGCGGGCGATCACGTCCTGAAGCTGGGAGATGTCCACGGCCCCTCCTGGTTGGTTCGGGTGGTCCAAGTCGAGAGTACGTGGGAAGCCGAAGGGGTTGACCTACCGTGCTGGGGATGGCCGGTGGTGTGGTTGGACGTTTGAGAAGGCGGATTTCAGGGTCGGTCCGAACCCGACGCGGCGTCGATGGGGCATCGCCTGGCCCCGCGGTCGCAGAAGCCTCTCCGCTGATACCGGCTCCTTCCGGGGTACCGGGTCGTGACCGGGCACGCTGGCCGGTGGGTCTGGACGGATCGCGGGTCGACTACGCCCCCGATCTGGACGGTGATGCGGATCCGGGCGAGGTGGTGTGGGCCTGGGTCCCCTTCGAGGAAGACCCCACTCAAGGTAAAGACCGGCCGGTCCTGGTGATCGGGTACCGCGACCAACTCCTGGTGGCGGTGCAGTTGACCAGCAAGAGCCACGACGGGCGAACCGATGCCGACGACTGGATCGAGGTTGGTCGTGGCGCGTGGGACTCGAGGGGAAGGGTGAGCTACGTCGACACGTCGAGGTTGTTGACGTTCATCCCCTCCGAGATCCGCCGCGAGGGGGCGGCCCTGGCCGAGGATCGGTTTGCTCGGGTGGTAGCCCGGGTCGCGGCGGTTCACGGCTGGTCCTGATCAGAGCCTGTGAGCGGGGTGCGATGGCTCCCGGCGAGAAAAGGCTGATGCCCCCGCCTCGATCCGGTGGCGGGATCCGGAGAGGCGGGGGCACCTGTAATCCATGGTAACCAACGGTGTCCAGCATTTTCTTGTCAGGACAAGAAAAACTCTGTGACCTGCATGTTTGCAACTCTCGACTTCTCAGCGTGCTCCCACCGCCACGCAACGTGGTGCCAGAAGTCACGTCCAACCCGAGGTGGCGACACCTCGACGTGTTTGGCCGATCGCTCATCTTGGAATGTGAGCTGCTGAGGCTTCGCTGCCCGTCTCATGGGGTTCGCACCCAAGCAGTGCCTTTCGCCAGACCTGGCGCACGGATCACCCGTCAGTTCGAGAACCTGATCGCGTGGTGCGCCGCGTCGATGGAGTGGACCGCGGCATCGGTGCTTTGCCGCGTCGCGTGGCGCACCGTCGCCAACGTCGTCGAACGTGTCGTACCCAGCTCAACGGAGTTGTCCGAGCTCGACCGGGCTGGTTCACATCGGCGTGGACGAGATCTCCTGGAAACGCGGACACAAGTACCTGACCTTGGTCATCGACCACGATTCCGGCAAGGTCATCTGGGGGGCCAAGGACCGCACCGCAGTCACACTCGAAGCGTTCTTCGACGATCTCGGCGAAACCAAGACCGCTGCCATCAAGTCGGTCTCGATGAGAACGGCACCAGCAGGCCGCCTCACCCCGAGCGCACACGGCGCTGGGAGGTCGGTGACGACACTGACGAAGTGAGCGACGACCACCTCCCCAGAGGTAACCAGAACCCGAACGCTCCACCCGAATTGGCCTGAGCCCGGTCCACCCGAACCGACACCAGTAGAACCTCAGCTTCAGGTCGCCTGAACTGAGGTTCTTGTCGTTCTCGACAGGCACATGAACGGCACATTCAGCCGCTGCGGCGCCGAAAACACCAACAGCCCCGGACCTTGCGATCCGGGGCCGTATGAGGTGGAGTTATCCGATCAGATCACGTGTGATGTCCGGTCAACCCTGGTGGT
>JAGQSO010000255.1 GCA_020439505.1 Acidimicrobiales bacterium | reverse complement strand
CTGGCTGAACCGTGCTGAGCGCGCTGTTGGCGATGCACCTGGCGGCCGGTGCGGTGGCATTGGGACTGGGTTCCAAGCTGGGGCACCGGGCGTTCGCGGTGGCGGCGCTAGCCCCGGTGGCAACCGTCGGGTTCGCGCTCTCCCAGGCCTCCGACGTCTTGAGCGGGTCGCCGGTGATGACCTCGTCGCCGTGGGTGCCGACGCTGGGGTTGACCCTCGACCTGCGTCTCGACGCCTTCGCTCTGTTGATGGTGGCGTTGGTCTCCGGGGTGGGAACGGTGGTGTTCGGTTACGCCTGGCACTACTTCGCCGGGTCACGAAGAGCGGGCAGGGCCGCCGGTCTGTTGGTGCTGTTCTCGGGGGCCATGCTCGGCGTGGTGCTGGCCGACAACGTGCTGGCCCTGTACGGGTTCTGGGAGTTGACGTCGATCACCTCGTTCCTGCTGATCGGGCTCGATGACCGCGACGGCGGATCGAGGGGGGCGGCCATGCACGCCCTGCTGGTGACCGGGGCGGGTGCTCTGGCCATGCTCGGCGGCCTGGTGATCCTGGGACATGAGGCCGGCACCTTCCGTCTGTCGGAGATCCTGGCCTCGCCGCCGTCGGGAACTGCGGTGTCGGCCGCGGTGGTCCTGGTGCTGATCGGGGCGTTCGCCAAGTCGGCCCAGTACCCGTTCCACTCCTGGTTGCCGGGGGCCATGGTCGCACCCACCCCCATCAGCGCCTACCTCCATTCGGCGGCGATGGTGAAGGCCGGTGTCTATCTGATCGCCCGTCTCGCCCCGGCCTTCGCGTCGGTGCCGGTGTGGCGGCCGCTGGTGGTGACGGTGGGTCTGGTGACCATGATCGCCGGGGGCCTGAGGGCCCTGCGTCCGTGGGATCTAAAGCAGTTGCTGGCCTTCGGGACCATCAGCCAACTCGGGTTCATGACCGTGCTGGTGGGCATCGGCCTACCCGAGGCCACCGTCGCCGGCTGCGCCCTGCTGGTCGCCCACGCCCTGTTCAAGGCCACCCTGTTCATGGTGGTGGGGATCGTCGACCACGGTCTGCACACCCGAGACATCCGGTCCGTTCCCCGGCTGGGTGCCGCCTGGAGACCGACCCAGCTCACGGGCCTGGTGGCGGCGGCATCGATGGCGGCGGTCCCGCCGATGGCCGGGTTCGTGGCCAAGGAATCGGCCTACGGCGCCCTCGTCCAAGGGTCGCCCGGACAGCGTCTGGTCCTGGGAGCGATCGTCGCCGGGTCGGTGCTGACCGTCGCCTACAGCGCTCGGATCGCCGCGGCGCTGGTGCGACCCGACCTTCTGGTGCCCGCCGGTCAGAACCTGTCGGGTGACGACGGTCCGCCGGTGGGTGCAGTCCGGACCGATCACGCGCCAGGGATCGGATTCCTGGCCTTTCCCGCAGTGCTGGCCGTCCTGACTCTCGGGATCGGTCTGGTGAGCGCCCCCTGGTCGAGGCTGGTGGACGGGGCCGCCCGGTCGCTGGACGAACGGGCCCACGCCCACCTCGTGGTGTGGCACGGGTTCACCCCCGCCCTCGCCCTGTCGGTTCTGACGTTGGCCGGTGGGGTGGGACTGTTCGTCGCCCGTGGTCGGGTGGCCCGTGTCCAGCGGCGGTTTGCTGTCGGCTTCACCGGGACCGACGGTTACGACGCCGTGGTGCGTGGCGTGCTGGCCGGAGCGGCGCGGGTCACCTCGATCGTCCAGTCGGGTTCGTTGCCCGTCTACCTGCTGGTCATCGTGACGACGCTGGTGGTCGCCCCGACCGTGGCGTTGGTGTCGGGTGGTTGGCCGGGAACGGCGGCTCTCACCGCTACCCCCGCCGAGATCCCCGTCGCCGGACTGCTGGTCGGTGCCGGTGTGGCCGCCACCCTCTCGAAGCGTCGGTTCGGGGCTGCACTGCTTCTGGGACTGACCGGTTACGCCATGGCGCTCCTGTTCGTGGTCCTCGGCGCGCCCGACCTGGCCCTCACCCAGGTGGCGTGCGAGACGTTGTCGGTCGTGGTCTTCCTTCTGGTGCTGCGAATGCTGCCCGAACGCTTCGAGCACTCGACCCCGGCGGTCCGCGTTGTGCCCCGGCTGGTGTTGTCGGTGGCGGTGGGGCTGTTCTGTGTCGGTCTCACCGTGGCGGCAGCCGGGTCGCGGACCGCCAACCCGGTTTCCGATGAGATGGTCGACCGGGCCCGACCCGACGGGCACGGCAACAACGTGGTCAACGTGGTCCTCGTCGACATCCGCGGGATGGACACCCTCGGTGAGGTGACGGTTCTGGTGACCGCTGGCATCGGGGTAGCGGCCCTGGCCCGTGCCGGGCGCCGTCCCCCGCCGCGCCGGCCGTGGACCGCCGGCCACCCCGACGGGCTTCCCCGGGCCGGGCGTCGCCGTCGGACCGAGTCGGTACCCGACGTCGACGGGGTGTCGTCGTGACCCGTCGATCGGTGATCCTCGACGCCACCGTCCGCCTCGTGTTCGATGCCGCGTTGGTGCTCTCGCTATACCTGTTGTTCGCCGGGCACAACCAACCGGGGGGTGGGTTCGTCGGCGGGTTGGTGGCGGGTGCGGCGTTGGCCCTGCGGTTCCTGGCCGGAGGGGTGGATGAGCTCCGCGGCCTTCTGCCGGTGCGGCCCTGGTCCCTCTCCGCCGCCGGTCTGATGGTGGTGGCGATGGTGGCCCTGGTCCCGGCTTTGGTCGGTGGGCCGCCGCTGGATCACGAGGTCTACGGGGTGGACCTGGTGCTGGCCGGGCACATGGAGTTCAACACCGCGGTGGTCTTCGACGCCGGGGTCTACCTCATCGTGGTCGGGATGGTGGCGACGATGCTCGAAGCATTCGGCGACGAGGTGGACCGATGAGCGCCCTGCTGCTGGTGTGCGTCGGGGTCTTGTGCGGGTGTGGAGCCTGGCTGATCCTCGACCGGCATCTGAGCCGGGTGGTCATCGGGATCGGGCTGTTGGGCCATGGAGTGAACGTTGCGTTGATGGTGGCGGGGGGTCCGGGCGGTGATCCCGCGTTCGTGGGCGGTGACGCGGACCGATTCTCCGATCCGCTGCCCCAAGCCATGGCGCTCACGGCCATCGTGATCACCTTCGGGGTGATCGCCTTCTTGTTGGCGTTGGCGTACCGGAGTTGGGTGGTGACCGGCCGGGACGAGGTGGAGGACGACATCGAGGACCGCCGTCTGGCCGCCGCCGCCCACGACCCGATCGAGGACCCAACTCCCGAACCGGTGGTGGAGGCCTTTCCCGAGGCCGATGAGACCGGACCGACCGACCGATCGCGGGGTCGGCGATGAGCCTGCTGGTGGTGCTTCCGGTAGTGGCGCCGCTGGCGGCGGCCGGCTTGTGCGTGGCGGTGGGCCGATCCCGTGCTGCCCAGCGCCTGGTCGCCGTCTCGACCCTGCTGTTGTTGGCCGTCGATGCCGCCCTCCTCGCCCGTCGGGCGGACGACGAGACGGTCGTGGTCCACGCCGGCGGGTGGTCCGCACCGGTGGGGATCACCTTCGTGGCCGACCGGCTGGCCGCCATCGTCCTGTTGACCTCGATGATCACCTTGGTCGCGGTCTTGTTGTTCGCCATCGGAGAGCCCGGCACCGAGGACAGTCACGTGGGTTTCCACCCCGTCTACCTGATCCTGGCGTCGGGGGTGTCGTATTCGTTGTTGACCGGTGACCTGTTCAACCTGTTCGTGGCCTTCGAGTTGATGCTCATGGCCAGCTACGTGCTGCTGACCATGGGAGGCCGCCCCGACCAGGTGCGCAGCGGGATGACCTACGTGGTGATCAACCTGGTGGCCTCGGCCTTCTTCTTGTTCGCGTTGGCGGTCGTCTACGCCGCCACCGGCACCGTCGACATGGCCGATCTGGGTCCGAAGATCGCCGCTCTCCCCGGCGGTCTGGCCGGAGCTCTGGCGGTGCTCCTGTTGGTGGTGTTCGGAATCAAGGCAGCGATCTTCCCCCTGTTCTTCTGGCTGCCCGACAGCTACCCCACCGCGGCCGCTCCGGTCACCGCGGTGTTCGCCGGGCTGCTCACCAAGATCGGCGTCTACGTCATCATCCGGACCCAGACCTCGTTGTTCGGGCCGTCGAACCGTCCGACCGCGTTGTTGGTGGCGGTGGCCGGCCTCACCATGGTCGTCGGGGTGCTGGGGGCGGTGACCCAGACCGACATGAAGCGTCTGCTGTCGTTCCACATCATCAGCCAGATCGGCTACATGGTGATGGGGCTGGCGCTGTTCAGCGTGGCCGGGCTGGCCGGGGCGATCGTGTTCGTGGTCCACCAGATAGTGGTCAAGGCTTCGCTGTTCCTCGTTGCCGGTCTGGTGGAGCAGCGGGCCGGGACGACCCGGTTGAGCCGTCTCGGCGGTCTGGTTCGGGGTGAGCCGTTGGTGGCTGCCCTGTTCGCTCTGGCGGCGCTCAGCCTGGCGGGGATCCCTCCGACCTCGGGGTTCGTGGGCAAGTTGGCCCTGGTCGAGGCGGGGGTGGAGGCCCGGGCCTGGGGCATCGTCGGAGTGAGCCTGGTGGTGAGCCTCCTGACCCTGTATTCGATGACCAAGATCTGGGCCTCGGTCTTCTGGGGTGAGCCACCTTCGGAAACCCAGGCCGCGACTCCCGTCGGCCGTCGCCGGCGGACGCTGATGTCGGGGGCCACCGTGGCCCTGGTGACGGTCAGTATCGCGGTGGCCGTCGGGGCAGGACCGCTGTACGGCTACGCCGAGCGGGCGGCCCGTGATCTCCTCGATGGGTCCCCGCCGGGCGCGGTGGTCGAGCCGTGACCCGCGCCCTACGTCTCGTGGGCCTGACCCTCCTGTGGGTCGCGTTGTGGGGGGAGTTGTCGGTCGCCAACCTCGCGGGTGGGGCCCTGGTCGGCGCGGCGGTGGTGGCCCTCTTCGACACATCCAGAGATGAGCGGCCCACCGTCCGACCGGCCGCCGCGGCCCGCTTCGGGGTGCTGTTCGCCGCGGAACTCGTCCGCTCGACGGTGTCGGTCGCCCTGGCGGTGATCAAGCCTCGGGCCCGGGTCTGCCCGGGCATCGTCACGCTCTCGTTGCCACCGTGTTCGGGCGCGGTGGTCACCGTGATCGCCGACGCGGTGACGCTCACGCCGGGCACCCTCACCCTGGAGGTCGAGCGGGACCCGACGGTGCTCCACATCCACGTGCTCGATGCCCGCCGACGCGATTCCACCGAGGCATCGCTGGAACGCCTGGCGGCCGCGGCCCTGGACGCGTTCGGGACGAGCCCACCGGAGGGTCACGAACGGCCAGCCATGGTCATGTCGTGGGTCGGAAGTCGAGCCGAACCGTGAACGCCGACTGGATGGAGGTGGTGACCGTCGTCGCGTTGGTGGCGCTGACCCTGGGAGGTTCGGCGTTCGCGATCAGGGCGGTGAAGGGGCCGACATTGGCCGACAGGGTGGTGGCGATCGACGGGGTGTTGGTCACTATCGTGGCGGCGACGCTGGTGTCGGCCGTCCGAACCGGGTCGGGTTGGTTCGTCGACGTCGGGCTGGTTGTGGGTTTCGTCGGGTTCGTGGGGACCACCGCGGCAGCGCGCTTCATAGAAGGGCGAGGTGACTGAGGTGGACGTGGTGGTGGACCTAGTGGTGGACCTGGTGGTGGGGGCGAGCGTCATTGTCGGTTCGCTGCTGGTGATGCTGGCCGGCCTCGGGGTGCTGCGGTTCCCCGATCTGTTCTCGCGCATGCACGCCGCCACCAAGGCCACCACCCTCGGCCTGGGTCTGATCGGGGTGGCCGCCGCCCTGGCGGTCGACGATGTGGCCGGTCGTGTGGTGGTGGCGGTAGCAGCGGTATTCGTCACCGCACCAGCCGCGGCCCACATGGTGGCGCGTGCCACCTACCGCCCCGAACCGCGGCGCCGATCCCGCGGGTGAGCCCCGGCGCCGGAGCGCTCCTTAGGTCGACAGGGCCTTCCAGTTGTCGAACACCTCCGTGGCCTGGCCAAGCCAGTAGGTGGCGCCGGCAGCTTCGGCCGAGGAAATGGCCGAGGACAGGTAGGGCTCGGGGTCGTCGTTGGCGGTAACCGCCAACTTGGCCAGGTACAGATCTACCGGGCCGACCGAGAGGCTGATCATGTACAGCCACTTGCCGGAGTGGGGTCGCAGAATGTCGCGGATGATGGGCAGGACAGGGTGCTCCGGTCGGTAGCAGGCCACCAGTTCCCCGAACATGGCCGCGGTTTCGATGGTGCCAGCGAGTCCCTGGTCGGTTTGCACGATCTCGTCCAGCAGCGTCCTCGAGCGTTCGCGTTGTCCGAACTTGTGCGCCGTCCATGCTGCTCCGGTCAGGAAGCATGCCCGTACGATCGGCACGACGCGATCGTCGGAGGCCAACGTCTCATAGCACGCAACGATCTCGTCGGCCTGAGCCGCGTCTCCCAAGATGGTCAGCATCGTGGTCACGCCGCGCTGGGCTTCGTCGTAGAAGCCCTTGGACCGAGCCGTCG
>JAGQSO010000254.1 GCA_020439505.1 Acidimicrobiales bacterium | reverse complement strand
GTCGGCCGTGACGGTGTCGGCCGTGACGGTGTCGGCCGTGACGGTGTCGGCCGTGACGGTGTCGGCCGTGACGATGTCGGCCGAGGCGAGGCGGTGGCTGCGGTCGGGGGCGGCGAACACCGGGGCGACCACCACGTCGGGGTCGCTCCAAGCCGGATGTCCGGGGCTGGGGAACTTGGCTTCGAGGTAGGCCAACACGACGTCGATGTACTCGTCGGTCACCTCGGCCCGGTGCTCGTTGTCGGAGTCGGCGGCGGCGGCCAGTACCAGGTAGAGGAGGGTGACGATCACCTCGGCCGTGCGGTCGAGGATCTCGATGGGGATACCGGGAACCCTCACCTCGAGCAGGGTTCGAACGTGGCCTTCCAAGCCGGCGCGCAGCCTGACGCCGGCGCGGGACCTGCCTCCGGGCACCATCGCTGAAACCAGCAGGGCAGGCATGGCCCGCTGGTTCTGGGTGGCGGCGGCGAGGCGCGTCATCACTCGGCGAACGAAGTCACCGATCCGGTCGGCGGGGGAGATGTCGGTCAACAGCTCCCCGTACAGGTTCATGAGCCGTTCGAGGTAGCGGTCGGTGAGCGCCTCGGCCAGAGCGGCCTTGTCGGGGAACCAGCGGTACAGGGTTCCGACCGGAACCCCGGCGCGCGAGGCCACCAGGTTGGTGGTGGCGGCGTCGTAGCCGACCTCCTCGAAGATCTCCTCGGCTACGTCGAGCAGGTGTTCGACCCGGGCCGCGGAGCGGGCCTGGCGGGGCCGGTTGCGGAGGTGGCTGGCAGCTTCGTCGGACACGGCTCTCCCGAGGCGGAGGGTTGGTGGTATTCCCGCCGGTCGAAACCGGTGGCACCGTCCCCATCTCCTCGACCGGTCGCGGCCGAGCGATGAGCACGACCTTGTTTATAGCCGTGTTCCATCGACGCTCAGGGAACCCCTGCCGTCGATCGTTCGGCCATCGGGTCCTCAGGGTCCTGGCGGACAGGTCCGCTCGTCAACGACTTGATGGTTGGGGGGCGGCTCGCCCTTGTGCTCGCCTCCCTAGGCTTGTGGTCATGGAGAAACGTGCCATCACCACCCACGGTCGCGTCACACCGAGCCGCTCGGAGACCACGGCTTGAGCTCGCGGCGAGGTGGCCCCCAGCACATCCCCCGGCCCCCGGTGGTCGAGGAAGGTCGCCCCGCTCCATGGGTGGACCTGGGTCCGCTGAACCCGACCGCGGTCGAGGTCCGGGACGCCTTCTCCGGTCTGGGTCCGGCGCTCCGTTCGGGCCGGGAAGCCTTGGCGACGCGGGGTTCGGCGGTGCTGGCCCCCCTCTACGAGCACGACGGTGACCTGCGCGTGGTGCTGACGCGCCGGTCCTCGAACCTGAGGGTCCACAGCGGCGAGGTCAGCTTTCCCGGCGGTCGCAGCGAGCCCGACGAGACACTGGAGGAGACGGCCCGGCGCGAGGCTCGCGAGGAGATCGGTCTCGACCCGTCGGGTGTCGAGATCATCGGGGAGCTCGACCACCTCACCACCATCACCAGCGGGTCCTTCATCGTTCCCTACGTGGGCCTGCTACCCGGGGGACGGCCGGCGGTCGAGCCCAACCCGGCCGAGGTCGACGCCGTCCTCGACGTCAGCCTGTCGGAGCTGCTGCTACCCGAGGTGTACCGCGAGGAACGGTGGCACATCTTCGGGTCGTTCCACCCGATCTTCTTCTTCGAGCTCCACGGGGACACGGTGTGGGGAGCCACCGCAGCCATGCTCCGTCAACTCCTGGGGCTTGCGACCGGCACCTTGAGCCGGGGTGACCTGGATCACGACTGATGAGGTCCCATGACTGTCACGTTGACGTCGACCAGGTCCCTAGCGTGGGACCGGTGAAGCGACGACTTCTGAGCCAGGGGAACGCCCGGTGAACC
The DNA here is from genome assembly GCA_020439505.1 of Acidimicrobiales bacterium. Classification (GTDB taxonomy): domain Bacteria; phylum Actinomycetota; class Acidimicrobiia; order Acidimicrobiales; family Iamiaceae; genus Aquihabitans. The sequence goes on along the minus strand of JAGQSO010000254.1, from coordinate 2,680 downwards.
CGGCCAGCCTCACCGGCCGCCTGCTGGTCGCGACCCCGCTGATCGGTGACTCCCATTTCGAGCGCAGCGTGGTGCTCCTGTTGTCGCACGGTTCCGAAGGTGCCTTCGGATTGATCCTGAATCGGCCGACCGAGACGTGTGTGGACGAGGTGATCCCCGAATGGGCCGACCATGTGACCGAGCCCGCGGTCATATACGTCGGGGGCCCGGTGGGGCCCGACGCGGTGGTGGCGATCGGGCGCCCGGCAGCCGCAACGGTCGACGGCGATGCCAGCGACGGGTTCGCGCCCCTGGTTGGCGGACTGGGTTCGGTGGATCTCGGATCGGTTCCGGGGCCCGGTGAACGCCCATGGTCTGAGCTGCGGCTCTTCGCCGGATCGGCCGGATGGGCCCCGGGCCAGCTCGAGGACGAGATCAGCGAGGGCGCTTGGTGGCCGGTCCCGGCCCAGCCAGGCGACGCCCTGGGCGACGATCCCGCAGGACTGTGGCGGCGGGTCCTGCGCCGTCAACCGGGAACCACCGGCTGGTTCGCGAACTGCCCCCTCAACCCGTCAGCCAACTGAGCGGCCCAGGGAGGTACGATGTGCCATGGCCACGCTGTCCTTCGAGGGTGAGACTCACGGCGAACTGGTGACCAAGGTGCGCCGCTGGTTGGCATCGGTGGAAGGCGAGGACGAGGGCAACCTCTCCACCCACGAGGTCGTCGACCAGAGCGCCGAGCTGACCAAGGAAGCCCTGCGCATCATCGCCTCCGCCGCTCCCGAACCGGTCGCCCAGAGCGAGCTGGTCAAGGCCCTCACCAGCGCCGGCTACAAGGCCACCGACACCACCAAGCAGGCCCTCCACGACGGACTGGACTCGCTGGAAGAGGTGAGCGGGGGAGCCATGGTCAAGCTGGCCAAGGATGCTTCCAAGTCGGTGATCTACCAGATGAACACCGCGGTGGCCCGCCAGGTCCTCAAGTCCCTGCGTCGCTGAAACCGGCTGCGGTCGCCGCCCGTCGTGCCCACCGCGGTCTTCGTTCAACCCCACCCCGACGACGAAGCCATCTTCACCGGGGGTGCCATGCGCCGCGCTGCCGATGCCGGCTGGCGGGTGATCCTGGTTCTGGGCACGGCAGGCGAGGAGGGCACGATGCCCGACTGGGTCACGGTGGACGCCGCCGATCACCGGCGGATGGAGACCGCGTCGGCCGCGGCCGTGCTCGGCGCCCATGAGATCCACTACCTCGGGTTCCGGGACTCGGGGATGGCGGGCACCGCAACCAACCGCCGGTCCGACACCTTGTCCGCCTCCATCGGCGAAGCCACCGAGGTGTTGGAGCGGCTGCTGGCCCGCTGTGGTGCCGACGCCGTGGTGGGCCAGGACCCCAACGGGATCTACGGCCATCCCGACCACCTGGCCGTGCATCGCATCGTGGCCGATGCCTCGGCTGCGGTGGGAGTGGGTGAGATCCTGGAGGCGACCATCGACCGGCGCTGGCTGGGTGAACTGCGGGCCGAACGGATCAGGTCGGGACGGCTGGCGCCCGAGGCGTGGTGCGCGGCCGAATTGGTGGCGTTGGGCGTGACCCCGACCGCGGGCGGATGGCACGCCGGCGTCGGCGACGAGCCGCGTGCGCTTCTTCGGTTGGATGTCGATCCGGGTCGGGAGTGGTCGGCCAAACAGGCGGCGCTGGCCGCGCACGCCAGCCAGGTTCCCGATGCCGCCGACTTCATGGGGATTCCTCCGGGGATCTTCCACCGGGTGCTCACCCACGAGTGGTTCCTGCGGCGCTCGGGGCCGGCGGCGGGGCCGCTGGAACGTGCTCTTGGCGTGGCCGCTGTCTGATCTTCAGCGGTCGCTTTCAGGCTATGGCGTCGCCGATGGACGCCAGGTCGGCGAGCTACACCGACGGCCGGAGGTTCGGTTCGTCGCTCTACGTGGCCGTGAGGTTACGGAATTGCACCTTGCGTAGTTAGGGCCTCGATCGTACGTTTCAGTGAACGAACAATGACGGGGGGGTTTGACATGCGCAGAGCGATTTTGACAATCGGGTTCGCGGTGGGGTTCGTGTTGGCCTTGTCGGCCTGTAACCCCGAAATCGACTTCATGCAGTCCGATGCCGGCGGCTCCCACACGTGTGCGGTCCGTGCTGATGGCACAGTCGCGTGCTGGGGCGACAACTCCTACGGCCAGCTCGGCGACGGTACCAATGTCGACTCGACGGCGCCGGTTGCCGTGACTGGTATCGCCAACGCCATCAGCATCTCATCCGGCTTCAACTACACGTGTGCTGCCCGTAGTGACAACAGCGTTGCGTGCTGGGGTGCTAACGGTTCGGGGCAGCTTGGTGATGGCACCATTGTCGACTCAAGCATTCCGGTAACGGTGACTGGTCTTGCCGACGCCACCAGTGTGACTGCTGGTGAGGCGCACACGTGTGCTGCCCGTAGCGATAACAGCGTTGCGTGCTGGGGTGCTAACGGTTCGGGGCAGCTTGGTGATGGCACCATTGTCGACTCAAGCATTCCGGTAACGGTGACTGGTCTCACCAATGCCACCAGTGTGGCCGCTGGCTCCAGCCATACGTGTGCTGTCCGTAGCGACGACAGCGTTGCCTGCTGGGGTGCTAACGGTTCGGGCCAGCTTGGTGATGGTACCAACACCGAATCGTCGGCCCCGGTCACCGTGGCCGGTC
>JAGQSO010000253.1 GCA_020439505.1 Acidimicrobiales bacterium | reverse complement strand
GTGGTCGAGATCCCAGATCTCGTTGAGCAGCGCTAGCTCGGCTGGGGTGTCGAAACGCAGGTAACCGACGAGGCTGCGCACGTGGGTCCAGTTCTTCTGCTCGACGTGGGAGCCGTCGTTCTTGTTGCCGGGCCGGCCCCTGGTGAAAGTGATCTTGTTGGCGACGCAGTAGTCGAACAGGTGGGCATTTATGAACTCCGAACCGTTGTCCGAATCGATGCCCAGGATCGGGAACGGGAACCGCGCTGAGGCGTACTTGATCGCTTCGACGACATGGATCGCGGCCTTGTTCGGAACCGAGCGGTTCACGGTCCAACCCGTTGCCACGTCAGTCATCGTGAGCGTGAAGCAGAACTCGCCGTAGCTGTTGCCGCCCTCGTGGCCGACGAGGTCGATCTCCACGAACCCTGGCTTGTTCTCGTCCCATTCCGACCAGGTCCGAATCGGGATCTGGGACTTGAGCAGCGACCCAGGTTTGGTGTGAGACACAGCGCTGAACCCGGCCAGGACCTTGGCACCCTGCAACCGGCGATCGATCGTCGCGGGCGACATCGCCACCAACAACTGGGCTTCGTCATCGGTGAGGTCGAGTTCGCCGTCGCGGCGCAGCATCATCACCAACGCCGTCAACATCGGGGCCAAACGCTTCCCGGACGGGCAGCGGGCCACTCTCCAACACAGCTCCAACGCTGAGACCACCCGAGCCGAATACAACGGGGGCCTGGCCTTGCGTGGAACCACCACCCGGGCCTTGCCGGCCCGACGAAGCTGTGCTCGAGCGTGATCACGATGCCAGCCGGTCAGCTCGACCAACTGGTTCAAGATCACTGTCTTCTCGGACCGGGATGCCTGCCGGTATTTGGTCGCCATGCGGTTCGTGACCGCTTGCCGCTGCGCCATCGAAAGCTCCATCGATCAGGCGTAGCCAGACCACCACCCACGCGGAGATTCCTACATGAGGCAACGAACCCACCTACGCGGAGGTTTCGAGTGAGTCAATGCGCGCCCCTGAACTTGGTAGGCCCTCTCTGTTAGACTAGGGGCGTCTGCTTCTTGGAGGAGATTCGGACCATGCTAACTCTCGCCCTGGCTGACGTCGGGCTCACCGCTCTGATCTCGTTGTTCTTTCTTATCCTTGGTGTATTGACGCTGCGTCGCGCCCGCCTTGGCAAGTACGGTCCGGACAAGGTTGCTGGTGCGCGGGCGGGCGCGTTGGTTGCGTTCGGTGCGTCTGGCCTGTTCATAATGCTTGTGGTCCGCGATGCGATCATCGGGTGACTCCTTATGACTATTCCGGGTGCTTCTGATGATTGTGTGGTCCAGCGGGTGACCAGGACCCGGTGAGATCCCTTGGCTGGTAAGGGAATCGGGGGCTGCGGGGGCAGTGTGTGGCACGCGCGGGTTCCCCGGCCACGATTGGGGGTATGTACAGCCGTCTCATGAACTGGGGTTCCCTTGCGCGCCAGAGGGGGACTGCGGATTCGTGTGTGCAACTGGGAGCCACGAGGATCTTGTGACGTGTGGCTCGTGAGGGTGGTGGTGTGCGCTGGCGCCTGGCTGGGGGGTCTGTGGGTGACAGAAGCTGGTCGTGGAGACGTGGGGAGCCGGTACGCCCGGTTGCATAGTCATGCATCGGGGCGCATAGTGTGGGGGGATGGTGTTGAGAGCAGGGATTGTTGGGGCGTCGGGGTTTACTGGGGCGGAGTTGTTGCGTCTGTTGCACGGGCATCCCGAGTTCGATGTCGTGTTGGCGACGGGTGACAGTCAGGCTGGGTCGGCGGTGGCTGCGCTCTACCCGTCGCTGGCGGCTGCCTACCCGGATCTGTCTTTCGAGTCCTACCACCGGGGTCTGGCTGATGATCGTGGGCTGGACGTGGTGTTCTGTGGGCTGCCTCACGGGACATCACAACAGATCGTGCCCGACTTGTTGTCGGGCGACCGGTTGGTGGTGGATCTAGGGGCCGACTTCCGGCTGAAGGATCCGGCGCTGTACCCGCGCTGGTATCACGCCGAACATGGCGTGCCGGAGTTGTTGGCCCACGCCGTCTACGGGCTGCCCGAGCTGTTCCGTGGGGAGTTGGCCGCGCTTGGTGGGTCTGGTTTGGTGGCGACTCCGGGGTGTTATGTGACCACGGCGACTCTGGCGTTGGCTCCGCTGGTGGAGGCCGGGTTGGTGGAGACCACCGGGATCGTGGTCGATGCGGCCAGTGGGGTTTCGGGGGCGGGGCGTCCACCCAAGCCCAACACCACGTTCTGCACGGTGGACGAGGACTTCACGGCCTATGGCTTGTTGGAGCATCGTCACACGCCTGAGATCGAGCAGAACCTGTCTCATGTGGCTGGCCAAGACGTTCAGGTTCTGTTCACGCCACATCTGGCTCCCATGAACCGGGGGATCTTGGCCACCTGTTACGCCCGGCCCACCGGGACGGTCACGACCGAATCGGTGCGTGAGGTGTTGCGGGCCGCTTATGAGAATGAGCCGTTCGTGGTGGTGTCCGATGAGCCCCCTTCCACCAAAGCGACCCTTGGTTCCAATGCGGTGCATGTGACCGCGTGCGCCGATGAACGCACCGGCTGGGTGGTGGCGATCGCTGCTTTGGACAATCTGACCAAGGGGGCGTCGGGGGGAGCGGTTCAGGCGGCCAACGTGGCGTTGGGGTTGCCCGAAACGGCGGGCCTGCCGGTGGTCGGTCTCTACCCTTGACCCATTGAGGGTGCGGCCCCTTTGCGGGGCAGCCGCGCCGTATAGGTGGGGTCGGGTGCGCCAGGTACGGTCCGAACCCACTCGCATTTGGACCTGTCCGGTGGGGCAGTTGAGCAAGGAGCATCGATGAGCGTTACCGCAGCCAAGGGATTTGTGGCCTCAGGTGTGGCCTGTGGCATCAAGGCCTCGGGTGATCGTGATCTTTCTCTGGTTGCCACCAGCGACGGTGTGGCGGTTCCGGCCGCGGCGGTGTTCACCGACAACAAGATGACCGCGGCACCGGTGGTGGTGTCGGGCCGCCACCTGGGCGTCACCGGCGGAATGGCGGCCGCGGTGATCTTGAACTCGGGCAACGCCAACGCCGCCACCGGCGACCCCGGTCAAGACGATGCGCTGGCCATGTGCGCGGCGACCGCGACCGGGGTGGGTTGTGGGACCGAGGAAGTTCTGGTCTGTTCGACCGGTCTGATCGGGATACCGCTCCCTATCGAGACCATCGTGGCCGGGGTGCCTGCGTTGGTTGCGGCCCGCAACCCCGATGGTGGAACGGACGCGGCCGAGGCCATTCGCACCACCGACACCCATCGCAAAGAAACCGTGGTGGCGGTGGGCGACAGCGCAGCGGTGGTCGGGGGCATGGCCAAGGGGGCAGCCATGTTGGCCCCGAACATGGCCACCATGTTGGCGGTGCTCACCACCGATGCTGCCGCCGAACCCGGTCAGCTCCGCCAGATCCTGCGAGACGCGGTGTCGACCAGCTTCAACCGGTTGATGACCGACGCCTGTCGTTCCACCAACGACACGGTCATCCTTTTGGCCAGCGGGGCTGCGGGCCCGGTCGACGGTGGGGATCTGGCGGCCGCGGTGGCTTCGGCTTGTGCGGATCTGGCTGGTCAGATGGCAGGTGACGCCGAGGGTGCGACAAAGGTGGTGCGCCTCAGCGTGACTGGCGCGGCAAGCGACGCCGATGCCGAGGCGGGTGCCCGCCAGATCGCCCGCAGCGCATTGTGCAAGTGCTCGTGGTTTGGTCAGGACCCCTACTGGGGTCGTTTGGCCAGCGAGCTCGGAAGCGCCGGCATCGAGTTCTCGTCCGAGTCGATCTCGGTGTCCTACGGGGGAGTGACGGTGGCCGACGGGGGAGTGGCCATCGACCACGACGCCGCGGCCGTTGCCGCCCACATGGCCCAACGCAACCTCGAGATCGTGTGTGATCTGGGTATCGGCACCGGTTCGTTCACCGTGCTCACCAACGACTTGACCCATCAGTACATAGACGAGAACACCGGCGGCAGCTGAATGATGCGGGCTCCGATCCGCGAAGGGCTGCAGAGTTTCATGCACGTCTGGGGACTACCCGGTACGCGTGCTGCTCCACGCCGGGGCGTCACATGGCCCGACCGGCCCTCACCGCCTGCGTCAGGACACCACTCTCTTCATTCCAACGCGTAGAAGCCACCAAACCGCTCCTGCCGAGCCGTGATATCGTGATATCATTAGTGCATGGCAAAGCAGACGACGGTGCGGTTACCCGAGGAGTTGGCCGACGACGCTGAGGCCGTCGCGCGCGTGAAGGGCACAAGCGTGAACCAGTTGATCGTCGACTCGCTCTCGGCGGAGATCGACCGGGTGCGTACCGACAAGGACTTCACCCAGCGAGCGAAGCGTCTGCTGGAACGTGACAAGGAACTCCTTGAGCGTCTGGCGAATTGACGCGCTATCTCAACCTGTCGGAGTACCTCTGGCTGGCTGAGCAGGTGACAGGGGTAGACGCTGCAATCCTGGCGAAGGCCTCCCGCGTCGACCTCGCAGACAGCGCGCTACATGCTCCCGCTGCTGGCTTTGGCGACGAGGACTTTTATCCGAACGTCTTCGACAAGGCGGCAGTCTTGTGCTGTCGGCTCGCGTGGAACCATCCGCTGCCCGACGGCAACAAGCGTGCCTCGTGGGCGGCGTTGTTGCTCTTCATCGACCTGAACGAAGGCACCTGGGATCCCGACCCACCAGACGTCGACCAAGCCGAGGAGGCGATGCTGGCTGTGGCCGCCGGTGAGGTCGACGAGGACTGGGTCGCCTCGTGGCTTCGTGAACGAGTTCGCTTCTGAGCTGTGAATTACCCTTCTGTCAGGTAGCCGGGGCGCGGCGCTTCGGATTTAAGGGGGGAGTTGGTGTGATGGTGGGGAGTAGGACGCTCCTATGGGTTGTCAAGTGGTGGTCGGCGGGTTCTCGAGTTTCCGGAAGAGCTGTCGGGCGATGTAGCGCTTCAAGCATCGCCTGATCTCCCGGTCGGTCTTGCCCTCGGCTCGGCGCCGCTCCGTGTAGGCCCGTGTTTCGTCGTCATATCGGACCCGTGAGAGGGCAATGACCCTCCCAGAACCGGGCTGATCTCGACAGCAGGATCCTCGCAGTCGAAGGACTCGGTCGCGATACCGCTGGGACTCGAACTGGTGGATCGATCCTGGCTCGGCAAGCAGGTGGGTCAGTTGTCGGCTCCTTTGGTCGCCGCAATCGATGACGGGATCCTCGTCGTTCTGGGGCGGTGAGAAGCCGATGGCAAGCGACGGTGCGGTTATCCGGTGTAGTCGGGGGACCCAGACCGAGGTTGGGCCGGTCGCGCCGTTGGTGCCGGGTGAGGGGGTTGGCCGCTCGGCGCTGTTTGGTGTGAAACAGGGCGGGTTGTCGGGGTCGTGTTGGCGGGGATGGTCGGATGAGTGGGGGACGGGGGAGTTGATGGAGTCGACGGGGTGGATGGAGTCGATGGGGCGGGAACCGAGGGGGTCGGCTCGGAGCCGATGCCGGGGCCGAGTTCGAGCAGGTAGTCGCCAGGGTCTCTGACCACCGCGGTGATGATCCGACCACCCGGCACCGGGTATTCGGTGACCTCGATCAGACCTCCGGTCTTGATGCCGTCACCGGGGTTGGCGGTGGTCGGGGTCCACACCACCAGGGTGCCGCCGGCATCGGTGGTCGTGCCCCGAACCACGAGATGTCCGGTAGCGATGTCGCTGGTGACGCTGGTAAGACGACCTGGAGCGGCCCGGGGGTAGCCCCTCCCGACCACATCCAAGAAGGCGTCGTTGGGGCCAAGGTCTGAGTTGTCCGGGCATGAGGTGATGTTCAGGTGCACCGAGTCGTCGTCCGGCACCACCACCTCACCGTTGGACCACTGAACCGAATGCGGGTCGCCGCAGGACTGGCGCCATTGCCACCAGGCGCCGCCCCACAGGTGGGCGTCCTCGTCGGCGGCGTAGCGGCGCGCCGCGGCCAACGTCGCTGGCTCGGTGTTCCAGAACCCGTACTCACCGCCCCAGTTGGGTACCCCGAGACCGGCGGTGAGCGACTCGATCAGGTCGTTCATGGCCTCCAGGGTCAGCTGGTCACCGATCGCCTCCATGTAGTTGTGGACCGAGGCCGAGATGTTGGAGACGTCACCGTCGAGGGCGGCAGGGCTGGGAATGACCAACCCGCGAGACAGGTCTCCGGCGGGGAGGGCGGGCTCCACGAACACGATGTGATCGAAGGGAGCTGTGGCCTCGGCGGCGCGGATGGCCCGGATGGTGTCGGCCAGCAGGTCGTCGTAGAGCGGCTGAAGCTGGGCCGCGGGCCGCGACACCTCGGGCTCGTTGAGGAGGTCGTAGCCCGCCACCTCGGGCCGACCGGCGAAGCGGGCGGCGACCTCGGCCCACGCCTGGGTGAAGTTGGTGCGGATCCCGTCGACGTCGTCATAGAAGTTGTTCCAGGCCCGTTCCACGGCAGGGGAGCTGTTGCGGTCCCCGTTGCGCAGGCAGGTGGATAGTCCGTCGGTGAGGGTGGCCCACGCCGGGGCGCCGTCCCAACCCTTGGCCGGGGTGGTCCCGGCCGGGCAAGAGGCAGGGTCGGTGGTGGAGATGAACGCCGAATAGGCATCCTGGTGCATGTCGATCACGGTGTAGATGCCTCGGCTGGCCGCCTCCTGCACGTGGCGGTCGACCTCGTCGAGGTAGTTCTGGTCGATCACGCCTCTGGTCGGCTCGACGCGCGACCAGGTGATCAGGAGGCGCACCACCGAGAAGCCCCGGGCAGCCATCTCGTCCCAGTCGGCCGCGGTGACGGCGGTGTTGGCTGGCACGCTCGGAGCAGCCTGCCAGTACTCGCCGAGGGAGTTGACGTTGGCCCCTCGCAGGAGGACGTCTCGTCCGGCCGCGTCGACGATGCGACGGTCCAGGGTCTGGAGCGGGAGCAGTTCGAGCAGATGGTTGGGCGTTACCGGCCCATCGGCGACGCCGACCTCCGAGGCCTGGTCGGCACCGCTCTGGGAGACCGACGCCGAGGAGATGGCCATGATGAGCACGGTCGATACGGCAAGTGCCTTGCCAACCGACAGGTGCCGCGTTCCTCGTACCGGCAACGCGTCAAGGGGGAACCTGGAGCGGGCTCGGCGGAATACTTGAACGGCGGTTCGGGCAAGGGCCATGGCGGCTATTCAACCTCACTCCTGAAGGCTGGATCGGTCACTTGGATCAAGGAGGTGTGGCCAACTCCCAAGGACCTGAGTGGAATAGGTCCGGTCGTTGCCGCGCACGGCGAAGTAGACCGAGACGCCCACCAGGTTCACCCCTTGTGCGGTACGGCCCTGTCAAGCGCAGGGTCAAGTCAGCCACGACGAGCGGTCGACGCCGGCAAGTCGACTACCTACGCGCAGCACAGCCCTACTCATGACTCCCTCCGGCTGCCAGCGGATCATCAGGACATGCCCCACCGACGACGTAGTTCCCTGATCCTCACCCTCGTCACTGTTGGCTCGCTCGCGCTCGGTGCGTGCGGTGACAGCAGCGATCGAGCAGCTGACGCCACCACCCCGGCCAGCGACACCACAGGTGGCGGCTCGACGGGGGGCGATGGCGTCACCGAGGCTCTCGAGGCCCAAACGCCCGCCGCCACCGTCGAAATCCCCTCAGCCGATGGGGCAACCACGATCACGGACTACGCATCGGGTGCCAGTAGCTACGAGCCCTCCGATCCCCAAGAGCTCGCCCAGATACTGGCGATCATCGGCACTGATGCAGACGGATACCTCACCGACAGCGTGGTGGTGGTCCACACGACCGCGGCCGACGCCACCTTGGTGTGCAAGACCGTCGAGCGCCTCGCCATCTCCTCTTACACCGTGGTCCCCGTGCTTCCCGATGGCACCGGCGTCGACTGCGGCTGACCTTTGACACCAACCCCTGGAGCGCCAATGAACCGAACCCCATCACACGTCGCGGCCGCTGCTGTTGTCATCGCCCTCATCCTCTCCGGATGCGGTGCGGCCGCAGAGAAGGCAAGCGAGAAGGCGACCGAACAGATCCTCGAGGAGCAGATCGGCGGTAACGTCGACATCGACACCGGCGGTGACGGGTCCGTGGAGATCGAGACCGACGAGGGCTCGGCGAGCTTCGGGACAGGAGACGTACCCGAAGAGTGGCCGGAGTTCCTCGAACTACCAGATGACGTCGAGATCCAGTCGGGCACGACCATCGACAGTTCCGACGGACGTCTCGTCACGATCGTCGGGATCACCGATGAAACCCCCGAAGAAGTCCTGGCCCGCTACAAGGACCTGCTTGCCGAATGGGAGATCTCTGGGGAGAGCACCTCCAGTGGCGGAGGATCGACCCTCACCGGCGCCCAGTGGGAGAACGGCAAGGAACGTGTCAGCCTCGCGGCGAGCGACACCGAGGCAGACGGCAGGACCTTCCTGACCCTCGGGCACACCACGCTCGGCTGACCGCCGTGGAACGTCGGGGCGTCCACCCGCCATTATCGGGGGGTGGACGCCCCTTCTGTCGCGAGTTGGCCGTTCGTGGGTCGCACGGCTGATCTCGATCGCCTCCGGCGCGCAATCGGCGACCCGGGGTTCCAGGCGGTGGTGATCACCGCGCCAGCCGGGGGCGGGAAGACCCGCCTCGTTCGACAGGCCACCACAGTGCTCGGACGTCCGCCTCTGTGGTTGCAGGCATCGCCTGCGGTGGCCACCGTCCCCTTTGGCGTCCTAGCGCACCACCCCGATCTGCCGATCGACGATCCCGCCGCCATGTACCGCTGGATCACGACGACCGCCTCTGAGGGAGGCGGGGTAGTGGTGGTCGATGACGCCCCCCACGTTGACGCCCGCACCGCCGACCTGCTGCATCGCCTCGTCGCAGCACGCGCAACAACGCTGATCGCAACCGCTCGTGCCGGTGTCCCGGTCCCGTCCTGGCTCGAGTGGCTGTGGCTCGGTGAGTCCACCGAGCACGTCGAACTCGGTCCCCTTCACGATGACGACATAGGCCACCTGGTGGAGGCCGTCCTGGGAAACCTGGGCTCCAACCAGAACGATCGGGTGGTGGCGTCCCTCTCGGAGCGAACCAAGGGCAACGCCCTGTTCATCCGACAACTCCTCCTAGATCTCCGCCAACGCCGCGACGCCGGGGGCGAGATCGTGCTGGATGCCACGGCACCGACCCACCTCCTCCGAGTTCTACAGGCACGACTCAGCGACGCCGGAGATGTGATAGCGCCATTGCGTTGCGTCGCCGTGCTTGGTGACCTACCCCTCATGGTCCTCAGACGCAGTGTGACCGATGCCCAGATAGACGCCGCGGAAGCGGCAGGCTGGCTGGTTATCAATGGATCGCCACGCGCCACGGCCCGTCCCGCCCATCCGCTCTACGCCGAAGCAAGCCTCGCCGCCATGACCACACTCGAGCGAAGCGATCTGACCGAGCAGATCGCACGCCGCGTGGTCACCACCGTTGGCACCACTGCGGGCGAACGGCTGCGCGCCACCGCCGCGCTCGTCGGGCTCGGCTCGACCGTGGACGTCCACGACCTCGTCGACGCAGCCCGGACCGCCTTTGCCGCCCTCGATCATGAGTTGGCCAGGAACCTCGCGCAGGCCGCGGTCGACCACGGAGCCACCTTCGAGGCCCTTCTTGTCCTCGGGGCCGCGCAATCGGGACTCGGACAGAGCGACGAGGCCGAGACATCGCTTCGCCTCGCCCTGGCGACGGCCGACACCGACGACCGACGAGCCCGCGCCGTTGGCCGCCTCTCGGTCCACCTCGTCGCCTACGGAGGCCGCGTCGACGAAGCGGAGGCTCTGCTCGACGAGATCGAACCCCTCCTTTCCGATGCCGCCGCCCGGTCCTTCGTCGCTGCCGATCGAGCCAAGCTGGCCTCGATCCGGGGTGACCTCACCGCCGTCCCTCCTCGCCTGGCCGACGACGCCGACGACCTGACCCGTCTCAACGCCGCGATCGTCGGGGCGTACATAGACGCGATGGCCGGCAACGCCACCGCTTGTCGGGCGACGATCGCTAGAGCGCTCCCTCTCGCCGAAGCTCACACCACCGTCCTACCGTGGTCAGCGGAGCTCGTACGGTTCAGTGGCCCCTTCGCCGCCCTGCTCGAAGCCGGACCGACCGCCGCCGAGGCGGAGGCGCGTGAGGGTGGATCTCGCATCGGTCCCGCTGCCGACGCGACCGTCGGCACCTGGAATTTCCTCACCGGCTTCACCGCAGCCGTTGCTGGGCGGCTCGATTCCTCGATGCTCGCGCTGGACCTAGCCATCGATGAGTTGGACGGCCACGACCTCATCAACGCCCGACCACTCGCCATGGCCGCCCGATCCTGGGTGGCCGCACAGAGTGGAGATGTAGACCACGCTCGCAGCCTCCTGGACGCATCGGTTGATGCCGCCGCCACCGATGGTCGCGTACGCATCCAAGCCACCATCGCCGACGTGTGGTGTGACCTCGTCGAGGCCGATCTGCCAACGGGAACGATCGACCGCCTCGCAGCGGAACGCCTCCTCGCGATGGCCGGCGTAGCCTTCGATAGCGCGCAGGCGCTCACCGCGGTGATCGTGCTGCACGAGTTGATCCGTCTGGGTGACCCTGGTGCGGCGCTCAACCCACTGCGACATATCGCCGGTGAGCTCCCACCTTCATGGTTCGTGCGGTTCGTGACCGATCGCGCCAGCGCCGAAGCGGCGCGAGACGAGCCTCGTCTCCATCGTCTCGCGCGTGAGGCCCACCATCGCTGGCCACTCGCAGCCGCCGAGATTCACGCTGCTAGGGCACGCATCGCACAGTCCCGACGCGACAATGTCGCCGAGTCGCGGGCCACCGTCCTCGCCGCAATCGAAACGGCCAGGCTCGGTCCAACCGAACCTTGGTCACTGCGTGCCCTGAGATCACCGCTCACCCCCCGGGAGCTCGAGGTCGCCAGCGCCGTGGCCGCGGGAACGCCAAACCGTGCTGTGGCCGAGAAGGCTGGAGTCTCCGTTCGCACCGTGGAGAACCAGCTCCAAAGCACCTATCGCAAACTCGATCTCGAAGGTCGCCAAGAGCTGGTCGCGCTGCTCAGCCTTTAGGCACTTCAAGCCATGAGGCCTGGCAGATGGGTCGTCGTCCCGCATCCTCTGAAACTCAAATTTTCTGGGTTGCATAGTCATGCGTTTCGATGAATAGACTTAGCTGGTGGCTTCAGACGTCAGTGCCGACGACAACTCAGTGACCCTCGACCCGGGCCAGCGGGCTTCGGTGTTGGTCGAGGCGCTGCCCTACATCCAGGCCTTTGCCGGGCGCACCGTCGTCGTGAAGTTCGGCGGCAACGCCATGATCGACCCGGCCTTGGCCCATTCCTTCGCTGCCGATGTCGTCCTGCTGCGGGCAGTGGGCGTCAGGCCGGTGGTCGTGCATGGTGGCGGCCCCCAGATCGGAGCCCTGCTCGAGCGGCTGGGCAAGCAGTCAGAATTCCGCGACGGCCTGCGGGTAACCGACGCCGAGACCCTCGACGTCGCCCGCATGGTCCTGTCGGGTCAGGTCGGCCGAGAACTGGTGACCGCCATAAACCGGCACACCGCGGTGGCAGTGGGACTGTCGGGAGAAGACGCCGGGCTCATCTTGGCGACCCAACGAGACGAATCCCTGGGGTACGTCGGTGATGTCGTCGACGTCAACCGGACCATTCTCGACACGCTCCTCGACGGCGGGTTCATCCCGGTGGTGTCCACCATCGGTGCCGACCGCCACGGTCAAGCCCTCAACATCAACGCCGACAGCGCCGCCATCGCGGTGGCAGCGGCGCTCGGTGCCGAGAAGATCGTCTACCTCACCGACGTTCCCGGCGTGCTCACCGACGTCGGTGATCCGGCATCGCTGGTGTCGTTGCTGTCGGCCACCCGGGCTCGGCTCCTAATCGCCGATGGGATCATCGCCGGGGGCATGATCCCCAAGGTCGAGGCCTGCCTGGACGCCATAGAGGCCGGGGTCGGAGCCGCCCACATCCTCGACGGTCGCATCCCACACGTACTGCTGTTGGAACTGCTCACCGACGCCGGTGTCGGTACCAAGATCACCCGGACCGACGGGAGCGGAACATGACCGACACCTCGCCCTACGGCGGACCCCTCATGGCCACCTATCCGCCCCCCGCCGTCACCTTCGTGCGGGGGGAGGGGAGTTGGTTGTGGGACACCGAAGGCCGTCGCTACCTCGACTTCCTGTCAGGTCTGGCCGTTACCGGATTGGGCCACTCCCATCCAGTGGTCGCCGACGCGGTGGCCGCCCAGGCCCGGACCTTGGTCCACGTCTCCAACCTGTTCGGCACCACCATCGGACCCGAGGTGGCCGCCACCCTCGATCGCCTGATGGGCGGTGGAGGTCGGGTGTTCTTCTCCAACTCGGGGGCCGAAGCCAACGAGTGCGCCCTGAAGCTGGCCCGCAAATGGGCCGGTCACGGTCGCCACGTGGTCGTCAGCGCCTTCGGGTCCTTCCACGGGCGGACCCTGGCCACCCTCCACGCCACCGGTCAACCCACCAAGCACGAGGCCTTCCAGCCCCTACCCGAAGGGTTCCGCCACGTCGCCTGGGACGACGTGGACGCCCTGGAGAAGGCGCTGGATCCCAGCGTCGCCGCCGTCCTCTTGGAGCCGGTCCAAGGCGAGGGAGGGGTGAACCCGGCCCGGGCCGACTACTTCGCGGCGGTCCGCCAGATCTGCACCGAACGTCAGATCCTGTTCATGGTCGACGAGGTCCAGACCGGGCTGGGCCGGACCGGATCATGGTTCGCCCACCAACAACTCGGGGTCGAACCCGACGTGGTCACCATGGCCAAGGCCCTTGGCAACGGCATGCCGATCGGTGCCTGTTGGGCCCGGTCCGAGGTGGCTGCGGCCTTCGTTCCCGGCGATCACGCCACCACCTACGGCGGGCAGCCGCTGGCGGCATCGGCTGCTCGGGCCACCTTGGCGGTGATGGAAGCAGAGGACGTGCCGGCGCGGGCCCGTCGAGCCGGACAGATGTTGAGCGCCCAACTCGCCGACCTAGCCGGTGTCGCGTCGGTGCGGGGACCGGGTCTGCTGATCGGGGTCGAACTGGCCCCCGGGCTCGATGCCCGGGTCGTGGCCGCCGACCTCCTCGACACTGGTCTGGTGGTCAACGCCGTCACACCCACCGCGCTGCGACTCGCCCCGTCCCTGCTCGTCAGCGACGAGGAGATCACCGAAGCAGTTTCACTCATCGGCTCGGCGCTGGCCGCGGCCACCGAACGTCTCGAGGCCCAGTCATGACCCGCCACCTGCTCGACGTCGACGACCTGAGCGGCCCGGAACTGAACGAGGTGCTGGCCCTTGGAACCGCTACCGATCCTCGCCCGGTGCTGGCCGGTCGGGGAGCGGCCCTGGTGTTCGAGAAGCCCTCCAACCGGACCCGCAACTCGACCGAGATGGCCGTCGTCGCCCTCGGCGGCCACCCCATCTACCTCCGCCGAGAAGAGGTCGACATAGACGGTCGGGAGTCGGCCGAGGATGTGGCCCGCACCCTGGCCCTGTACCACTCGGTGATCGCGGCGAGGGTGTATGACCACCGCGTCCTGCAACGGATGGCCGACTCGGTGTCGATCCCGGTGGTCAACCTGTTGTCGGACCACAGCCATCCCCTTCAGGCCATCGCCGACCTGTTGACGATCAAAGCCGAGTTCGGCGACGTCGAGGGCCGCACCGTGGCCTGGGTGGGCGACTACTCCAATGTGGCCCGCTCGCTGGCCAAGGCCGCGGCCATGGTCGGCATGGGTGTCCGCTTCGCCTGCCCCGCCGGCTACCAGCCCGGGACCGCCGACTTGGAGGTCTTCGAGTCCCTCGGCGCCCCCGAGGTCATCAGCACCAGCGATCCTGGCGAGGCCGTCGATGGCACGCACGTGGTGGTGACCGACGCCTGGTACTCGATGGGCCAAGAGGAAGAGGCCGCTCATCGCCGGCCCATCTTCGAGCCCTACCGGGTCGATGACGACCTGATGGGTCTGGCCGCCGGCGACGCCATCTTCATGCACTGCCTGCCGGCCCATCGGGGCGAAGAGGTCACCAACTCCGTTCTCGACGGCGCCCGCAGCCGGGTCTGGCCAGAAGCCGCCAACCGGTTCAACGCCGCCCGGGCCGCCATCGAATGGCTGGTAGGCCAGGCAAACCTGCCTGGGATCGGTAACCGGTGACCCCGCGGGCGCCGCTCCGGACGGTCCGTGAGGCCCCGGACTCCGCGGCGGGCACGGGCACCGGTCCGACGCGTCTGTCCAAGACCCAACGCCAGCACGTGGTGGCCCGCATCCTGGGCCGGCATCGCGTCACCAGCCAGGATCAGCTCGTGGCCCTGCTGGCCGACGAGGGCGTCCACGCCACCCAGGCCACGGTCAGCCGAGACCTCGAGGACCTCGGTGCGATCAAGGTCCGGGCCGACACCGGTGACGCCGTCTACGCCATACCCGAGCTGCCCCGAGACCAGCGGGTACCCGACGATCACCTCCGCCGGACGTTGGGGGAGTGGGTGGTCGAGGTTGCCCATTCCGCAAACCTGGTGGTGCTGCGAACCCCGCCCGGCACCGCGAATGTTGTGGGCGCGGCCCTCGACCGCGCCGCCTGGTCCGAGGTGGTGGGGACGGTCGCCGGTGACGACACCGTCTTGGTGGTGGCGTCCGAGCAGATCGG